>JAJFTD010000083.1 GCA_021373255.1 bacterium | reverse complement strand
GTGTGGAAGTGACTTCAAGCCCTGATGATGCGTTCACGCTTGCTCGACATGCGCAGGAGTATGGTTATGAATGTGTTGTGGTGGCGGGAGGTGACGGCACCATCAACCAGGTAATCAACGGCCTCGGTGATTATAACATTCCACTCGGCATTATCCCTCTCGGAACAGGCAATGTCCTCGCGCACGACCTCGGCATTCCCGCCTATGATATTACCAGAGCCCTCAAGATCATTGAAGCCGGCAAGATACGTGAGGTGGACCTGGCGGCGGTTGGCGATCGGCGTTTTGTGCTTATGGCTGGGTTGGGATTTGATGCAGCCGTTGTAGGTTCTGTTTCGCCTAAAGTAAAGGATGTACTAGGCACTGTAGCCTACGCACCGGCATTTATCGAGCAGCTTATAAAGTTCAACCCAGTGCGTTTCAGGCTCACATTCGGCGACGGCTCAGCCACTTATGAAACCCAGGCGCTGGCGGTGGTGGTGGCAAACTGCGGCACATATGCCTACAACTTCAAGATAGCCCCCGAGGCTGTATTCGATGATGGCATGCTTGATATCCTCGTGTTCGAAAGCAATTACGGCACCACTTTCAACTTGATCGGCCAAGCCTTGGAGACATTCTTCCAGCAACAGATACTAAACCCCAACACCTCCTACTTCAGAGCCACAAGAGTACGCGTGGAATCCGACCCGCCAGTGAAGATGCAAATAGACGGCGATGTAGCCGGGGAGAGCGGCGTCGATATCCGTGTGCTTCCGAAGGCGCTGAAGCTGATTGTGCCTTAGGGTCTGATGGTTGGATAGCTTGATGGTTTGATGGTTGGGAAAGGATTGCTAGACGGCTAACGTAAGTTGCTTCGGAATGCGAAGCTGCCGAAGCCGCCGTACGCACAATACCGACACCTGATACCCGACACCCGGCACCTATTCTACGTCTTAATTCGATACGTCCTGGTCATCTTGACGCTTCTGGGGGTGCCATCCTGTACGGCGGGTTTGTATTTCAGGCGGGTGGTGGCGCTTATGACGGCTTTGTCCAGGGCTCGGACGCCGGAGGATTGGATTACGTCCACGCCGGTCACGTCACCATCGGCGGTGACGGTGTATTCTACTTTCACAGTCACGCTCATGCCCTCGTCCACTGAGCCGGGCACGGCTACGTCGGCGTCGCGGGTCAGGATCGGGTTGGCCTGGTCGGCCAGGCGGGACTGGTGCGGGGGCTTGCATTGATTGCAGACCCTGCCCGGCTGCTCACCGTCAATAAAAGTCTTTATGGTGGTATTTTTGCAATACTCACCAGGCAGCATTCCCGATTCTGAGCAGATCTTGACTGACACTGTCCTAGAAGCCTCCGGTGCGGGAGCAGGGCGCGTGCCGGGGCCATCATCAGCGTTTCTGACCGGTTCCGGGGTGCCTTCACCCGAGCCATTACCAGAGCCACGGCCTGTGCCGCTGTCGTTTCCGGGGACCCATCCCACCGGAGTCTGTCCCCCACCCCAGCTTCCATCGAGGTTACCATTCGCGCTGGTCGACCCTATATTGAGCCTGCCGCCGGGGTTGCCGGGAGTGCTATGGCCTGAGCCTCCACGGCGTCCGAAACTGGTCCTGTGTGCTGGTGTAGGATTTGTATCTGTCGGAGTGAATGCTGCACGTGGATATGACATTGTTGGTTGCTGCGGTGTTAACTCGTTTACAACATCCGGCGCTACCGGCTGTGGCTGCGGCTTTACTGCCTCATCAGGGGTGCTCACTAAATCTACGTTTATCAGCTTCTCAGCCGGTGCAGTTGGGCGTGCGGAAGCCATTCTGAGGGCAGATGTGCGGCCGAGCACACACACCGCTCCCAGGTGCGCCACTATCGAAACTGCTATTGCGTAGATTAGGATTTTGTCTTTCATTCGTTGTATGTTAATGCGTTAATGCGTTGCGCGTTATGCGTTAGGATTCGGGTTTGGGTTCGGTGGCTATGGTTAGGTAACGGGCACCGGAGCGTTTGGCTTCGTCGGCCAATTGGATGCCACAGTTCCAGCTCTGCGCCTTGTCACAGTTGATTACCACAACCGCGCTCGGGTTGTCGTGCAAGCGACTTTTTAGGTAATCATGTATACGATTGAATTCTACCTGCTGCTTGTCCACATAGTAGCGGCCTGAAGGGGTCAGGGTCAGCACGATCTTCACTGTGGGTCGATCAGTGGACGCTGACGCCTTGGGAAGATTCACAGGCAGGCCCTTTGACGTAGTCATAGCAAGCGAGGCCATCATAAAGAATACCAGCAGGAAGAATATCGTGTCGATCATAGGCACGATTTCTATGCGGGACTTCTTAGGCTGATATACGCTTAACTTCACTTACAGCCTCCTGAGCAACCTCTACGAGGACATTAACCATTGCGTTGCCTCTAGCCTCGATCTCGGCAACCAACCCCTTGATACAATCCTGAAGATAGTTGTGGCCGATCAAGGTGACAATAGCCACAGCAAGACCTGTGGCAGTAGCGATGAGGGCCTCGGCAACGCCGCCGGTGATGGCGGTTGGTGTGCTGATTCCTTCCTTAGCCGCGATCACGTGGAAAGCCGAGATCATACCCGTTACTGTGCCAAGCAGACCGAGCAATGGGGCAATAGTGATGATGGTGTCGAGGTAGTGGAGACGACTGGTGAGAGCCGAAACCTCACGGGTTCCCTGCTCTTCCATTGCACGCTCTGCACCACGCTCACCCAGGTGACAGTTGCGCACTCCAGTAGCCAGGACTCTGGTCACCGGCGAATCACACCCATCAAGGGCCGTAATGGCTTTTTCGGTGAAACCGTGGTAGATGGCGTCCTCGGCGCGTTGGATGACGTTGCTCACATCTTCCCGTGCCTTTTTGATCGTAACGAAGCGTTCAATTAAGATCGCAACGGAGACGACCGAACATACCATCAGCGGTATCATAACAAGGCCGCCCTTTGCAAGCAGCCCGAAAGCATCCGCAAACCAACCCATATAGCAATCCCCCTCTATGATCTATATAGTGGAAGGGAGCTTAATCGCGACAGCGCGATATTTGGAAAACGCGAAAAGGGGAAGGGAATGGTGTTGGGTGCCTGAATAGTGCGTTCGGCTCTCGCAGTTCTTCCAGAACCACTGTCGCCCAAGGGGCGGTATCGGGAAAAGGATTTCCCGATACAACATACATAATCAGGCCATCCCTTCCCAACCATCAAGCCATCCAACTATCAGACCCTATAATCTCTGACCCTTTTCGTGTTTTCGCTCCTTCGCGTTTTCGCGATTAAAAGTTCCTTCGTATATACTAGGTCAAGAATACCTATATTATGGTCGGCAAATAGGAGCGCGGTCTGGAGGCCGTGCGTTAACTCTCGTATTCAAGTGGGTCATGAGCACCGGCTTCGGCGAAGCCTGCGAGACGAAGTTTGCAGCTATCGCACCTGCCGCAAGCGCGCTCACCACCCTGGTAGCAGCTCCATGTTAGAGAATAATCGACTCCCAGCTCCAGTCCCTTGCGGATGATTTCGGCTTTTGTGAGCTTGATGAGAGGGGTTCGGATGTGGAAGTGTGATGTTCCCTCTACCCCCGCCTTGGTGGCGAGGTTGGCAGTCTTTTCGAACGCTTCAATGAACTCCGTGCGGCAGTCAGGATAGCCGCTGTAGTCTACTTGGTTCACACCAATAAATATGTCCCCAGCGCCGATGGTTTCAGCGTAGGAAAGACCAAATGCCAGGAAGATTGTATTACGAGCCGGCACGTAGGTAACTGGAATGCCCTGTGCCATTTCATTGTTTTCACGATCAACGGGCACGTCGATGTCAGCAGTAAGCGCGCTGCCACCGATCTTGCGCATATCGAATTGGATGACGAGGTGGTCTTTAGCATCCAGGCTCCTGGCTACCGCGCGGGCACTGTCTAACTCACGTGCGTGGCGTTGGCCGTAGTCGAACGATAGTGCATAGATATCATATCCCTCTGACTTGGCTATAGCCGCAGCGGTGGCGCTATCCAAGCCGCCGGACATTAGAACAACAGCCTTACTCATTCCTCTGCTTCCCAATCCTTGCGCCACTCGCACTGGTATGCGTAGGCGCTGTGGTTATGGATCGACTCAAAGGTCTCCGTTTCTAGTTCGTACCAAAGAATGTCATTGCTCCCACGGAGCACCAGCACCGCGTCCCTGAGGATGTCCTCTACAAACTTCGGCGTCTGGTATGCTCGCTCGGTAACAAACTTTTCATCACTTCGCTTCAACAGCGGATAGATGCCGCAGCTCGCCGTCGATTCCAGTTCAGTCACCAGATCCTCAATCCAGTAATAAGCATTACCTTGATATCTGATTCTCGCACGAATCACACCTCGCTGATTGTGCGCGCCATAGTCAGATATTTCCTTACTGCACGGGCAAAGGGCCGTGATGGGTACCTCTACACCAAGGATAAAGTCGAGATTACTATCTGACAGAGTGCCGGTGAACTCGCAATCGTAATCAAGAGCGCTCACACTGCCTGAAACCGGCGCTTGCTTCTCCATGAAGTATTTGAACCTCACGGTGATATTCGCACGCGTGGCATTCAGACGCTCACGTACCTGTTCGAGTATCAGCTTTATATCGTGACCGCTCAGCGGTTTCTGACTCCACTTGAACACGATCTCCACAAGCCGGCTCATGTGCGTGCCACGGTAATCCTTGGGAAGTTCAACGCCTACGGTAATGTTGGCCAGTACTGATTGAAATCCCCCATCTTTTTGTTTTATGAGCAGCGGCAGGTGCAACTCTTTCACACCAACGCGCTGTATTGAAACCCCGCGTTTATCAGGGGTCATTGCTACATCTTTCATGAATAACAAGTCCTTCTATAAGCCCCGCTGTATGCAGTGCAGTGTCAGTGTATCCCAGGACCGGGGCTGTGTCAAGCAATTTAGCGAATTCTTAAACTTCCGAAGGGAAGGGCGGGGATGGGAGATGGAGGATGGAGATTGGTAGCCCAGCATTTACCGGGCTACCAACTTGAACTACATTTCCAGCATTTCAGGGTCTAAAATAATTGTCTGCTCACGTTTGCGACCTACGCTCACAACGCAGATCGGTGTTTCCACGAGTTCTGCGATGCGTGCGAGGTAACGCTTGGCGTTGGCAGGCAGGGCATCGAATGTGCTGATACCTGAGATATCCTGCTTCCAGCCCGGCAGCTCCTCGTAGACTGGGACCGCCTTGGCAAGGACCTCTACGTCGCTGGGAAACTCGCGCACGCGCTTGCCGTCGATCTCATAATGCGTGCATATCTTGAGCGTGTCCATCTGGTCCAGCACGTCCAGCAGAGTGAGTGCGATGGCTGATGTGCCGTTCACCGCAGCCGTAAACTTCACTGCCACAGAGTCGAACCAACCGCATCGCCTCGGCCTGCCGGTGGTGGTGCCGTATTCGTTGCCACACTTGCGGATAAGATCGCCGGTCTCATCGTTAAGCTCTGTGGGGAATGGCCCCTCCCCTACTCTGGTCGCATATGCTTTGACCACGCCAATGACCCTGTCGATCATTGTCGGCCCGACACCCGTGCCTATGCACGCGCCTCCTGCGACACAGTGGGAACTGGTAACATAAGGATATGTGCCGTGATCGATGTCCAGCAGAGATGCGTGTGCGCCCTCAAAGACTATACCTGCGCACGCCTGCGACGCATCAAACAACAACCTGGCCGTGTTGGTAACGCAGGGTGCAATCATCTCAGCGTAGGCTTTATACTCTTCATATATAGCGTCAGCATCCAATGGATCTCCGCCATATACCTGAGTAATGATAGCATTCTTACGCTTCAAAATGTCGTTCAGGCGCTTGCGGAACACCTCCGGGTCGATGAACTCCGACATGCGAATGCCCGTCCGTGAGATCTTGTCCGCGTAGCATGGGCCTATGCCACGTCCCGTGGTGCCGATCTTCTTATCACCTTTGGAGCTTTCCTCCAGCGAGTCCAGCAGCCGGTGGTAAGGCAGAAGCACATGTGCATTGGCACTGACCTTAATCCTGCCGGTATCCACACCGCGCTCCTTGAGTTCGGCTATCTCGCCCGCAAAAACTTGTGGATCAAGCACCACACCGTCGGCAATGATCGGGCTAACACCACCGTTCAGAATGCCCACTGGAACCGTATGGAACTTGTAAACCTGATCATCCACTACGACGGTGTGACCCGCGTTGTTGCCACCATTGTATCTAACGACATAGTCGGCATCCTGAGCCAGGTAATCGACGATTTTGCCTTTGGCCTCGTCTCCCCACAACAGTCCGACCACTACCACATTCGCCATCACGAAACTCCTTGGTCTTATTTCTCCGCACAGTACACACAAACATCGCCCCGAGCCTGACTAACGG
>JAJFTD010000080.1 GCA_021373255.1 bacterium | reverse complement strand
CAGCATCTGCATCGTATCATGACCAACCAGACTTGAGCCCGTCGCCAACATTCCATAAAGCACCATCAGCTCACGCCTGCAAAGCCCGGCTCCCGGCCATATCCGCCTCACAAGCGCGTTTACCAGGAGCAGGACCATCAGGCAAAAGATGACATTAAAGAACAACGATGCGTTCGTAGGAAACCCGGAGTAGTCCATTGCCTCCGAGCGTGCAATCCAAAGGCTGTTCACCGGAATGAGCACAACCCCTAATAATATCACCCACCAGCGAAAACGCTCTTTCGGAGTCTGTTTAGCTGCATCAATCGTGCCTGTTTCAAGCAGGGGTTGGCTTTCCTGTTTGTTTGTCACTGCAAGCACTCTCCATTATCACGATGAAATAACACCTATTCCCCCTCACTTGCGTGAGAGAATAGGTGTTATTTACTGCAAAATCAAGATGATTTGCTTCTTGCCTTACGTTGAGCGGCAAAGTATCCTGGGCTTTTCGCTTTGCCTCTTTCTACGGAACCGCTCTGTCGCACTTTGGTGGTCGGTCGGCTCTGGCTGGGTTCTTGCCTTGGCTTGGGCTTGCGCTGCGGCATCGGGCCACGCTTGAACTCGTCAATAGACGGCGCAGGTGCATTGTAGTCGAAATCCTCAAGTTTTCGGCGCTCTATCGGCCCGCCCAGAGCTTTTTCAATATCCCACACGATTGCGCTGTCCTGATTGGTTATCAGGGTCATTGCATCACCCTCGCGCTCGGCTCTACCTGTGCGGCCGATGCGGTGGATATACGTGTCGGCGGTGTCGGGGATGTCATAGTTGATCACGTGAGATATGGTGTCAACATCAATCCCCCGTGCTGCGATATCCGTGGCTACAAGCACCTGGCATCTACCTGACCGGAAGTCATCCAGCGCAATTTGTCTCTGGTTCTGAGACTTGTTCGCATGCAACGCTGCCGTGCCATAACCGGCCCGCTCAATCTGTTGAGCCACACGATTTGCGCGGTGTTTTGTGCGGGTGAATATTAACACAGAGTTTGTGTCGGTCTTGTCCAGCAGCTTGAGCACCAGCGTGGTCTTCAGATGCTGAGGGCACGGGTATAGCGCGTGCGCTACGGTCTTCGCGGGCGCATGGAGGTCTACATCCACCCTCTGCGGATCGTTCAACGTGCTCGCCACAAGCTGTTCCAACTCTTTTGCGAATGTAGCCGAGAAGAGCATGCTCTGACGCTGGCGCGGCAGGCGCGCGAGGATTCTTTTGATAGGCGGAAGGAAGCCCATGTCCAGCATCCTGTCGGCCTCGTCAAGCACCAGGTTCTCAACTCGTAAGAGGTTAGTGTTGCCGCGCTCGATGTGGTCCAACAGCCTACCTGGGCATGCGACTATCACTTCGGTCCCATTACGAAGCGCTTGCTCTTGCGGGTTCATTCCGACCCCGCCGTAGACAGTTGCGACCCGGACTTTCGTAAACTTGCCCAACTGCTTGAATGCATCACAGATCTGTTCCGCAAGCTCACGAGTGGGAGTAAGCACAACAGCTCGTGTGCACGGTCTGTCCACCGGGTTTGTAAGCAAATGTTGAAGTATCGGCAGCACGAACGCCGCCGTCTTACCGGTGCCGGTTTGAGCCGTGCCGATAATATCACGACCCGCCAAGCCCAATGGAATGGTTGCTGCCTGCACAGGGGTGGGGGTTTCATAACCGGCTTCATTCACCGCGCGCTCCAGCCGTGGGTCAAGGTTGAACTGCCCAAATGACGCAACACTGGCCGTTTCTTGCAAGATCGGTTGCACTGGATCCTGTTCTACTTTCTCCGGCTTGCGCAGTACGAATTCTTTGCGGTTTGCCTTGGCCGTAGCTATTGCCTGGTTTCTGAAGCACTCCGAACAGTATATAGGTTTATTGCCCACAGGTTTGAATGGAAGCATGGCTTCTTTGCCACACACAGAGCAGGGTGCGGTGTGCATCTCACAGTCACTACCCCGGCTAAAGCGCCGCCGCGATGTGCGTCTTTCATGACACTCTATGCACCTGGTCGGCGGATTAAAGCCTTGTTTTAAAAATTCTTTCTGTTCGTGTGCGGTAAATACAAACTCCTGTCCGCAATCACGGCACACACACAATTTGTCCTGATAGCCCAAAAAAATCGATCTCCTAACTGATAGTTCGCTATTGTCTAGGCGGCTTGAAGCGAGTGAGCTAGCGGGACCGAAAACATCCGTGAACAACCAGGTCAGTGCCAAACCAACATAACAATCGTGTACATTATACCACAGCCCTCTATGGTGACATTTTTGGACGCATATCTAGTGCTTCAGTGCGTCCGGCGACTTCGGTATCAGGATGCCGAAGTAATTTGCGTTATCTCTTCGTTTCTTTTCGCGATTAAACAATAAGCTGACAAGACGCGTTAGCCCTCGTTACAACCCAATAGTGCAGAAATAATGCAGAATAATTACTACACATGCCCTTGACAGCTGAGCAATACTGTGGCATAGTGACATGTGTAGGACACACTGCGTATGTGCTAATGAGTTGGTGTGGAATTCTTCCACTCCGAATCGACAGAAAACCTGTGGTACCTACAGATATCCACAACATCTACAAGGAGAAGAAGATGAAACACGTATCCATTCTCAGACACGCCATTATAGTTGGATGTGTCACTGTCCTCGCTGCAAGCACCGCAATGGCAGCAATCACCGGCACGTTCGTGAAAGCAGACTCTACCAACACCACTTCGGAGGCGGTAAATGCCTTCGATTGGACAAGCATGTCACCGAACGGTTATGACGGTAAGTGGGGCTTAGAAAATTGGGGCAGCTATACAGCTCTTACTTCCCATCCGAGATTCCAGGATGACAATGGCTGGACCGGAGAGGATTGCCCTTCAATAACCACCGTAGTCAGAGGACTGGACACAACCAGAGTTTATGATGTATACGTGCAGCTTCTCACCCACCCGCAAGGAAATTGGGCTATCTTTGCAAACCTGAATTGGATGCCCAACACGCTCCTCACCAAAAACAATACGACTTCTACAGGTCTGATGTGGGGCGACGGTCCGATCTCTGAGTATAAGCTTGGCTCAGTCACCGGTCAGGATTGGTTTGTTGTAAACGTAGACGACTACAGCACTTCCACGGATTTCGCACTGTCCCAGTACTACGGCGTGAGTTTTGTTGACGTTACTCCCAACGCAGTCCCAGAGCCCAGTTCTATTCTTGCCTTGGCTACCGGCCTTTGTGGTATCGTTGGTCTTGGCGGACGACTTCGCAGAAAGTAATAATTCTATAGAAAAAACCACGCTCACGGTTCATTCTGTAGCTTATAAGTGATCAAAAGTGCCCGTGTGAACGGGCACTTTTGTTTATCTAGATTTCCTTTATAATATCATTTGATTGCTTGCTATCTGTTTAGGTTGGCAAATGGCTTCACGCCATATATCCGGATAAAATCACTGATCATTTCGCGCTCAACTTGGCGTGGTTCTTGAAGATCAAGTGGTTTCCACGCAACGAGTAGATCTTCACAGTCGGCTAATTGCCAGATGAACCGTCCGCCTCGATGACCAACAGGCTTACCGCAGCCGAACTGCATGTACTGTCTCATTCTACTCTGCAAGGTTGCAGTCTGAGACCTGCCACCTGCTTTACCTATGTAAATGACCATTGCATCAACGACCCACTGTTCTCTCAACAGGTGCTCTGGTACAGTGGGATCTTTGCTCTTAAAATGCCCACCAATGCTCACTGCACGAAAGGCAGGAGGAGTTAGGGATTCTCTAAAGATAACATACACACCCATTTGGCGTGGAACAGATGTACAGTTTTCAGACTTCAATTGGCAGATACTTATAAAGCCTTGGAAGCCATTTTCTGCAAGACTTTGTTTTATAAACTGCATCATCTGATCTCGTTGCCCTAGTTGTAGTTTTGTCCAGACAGCCTTTGTATTTGCTGTACGCAAAGCGGGCGCGTTTCCTAAAAAGAGATGCCTATTTTAGATGTGCACTTAAGCACAATACCAGGCGGCGAGCAACAATCTCTAGAGCTCGCGCTTTGGTTGAGGATAACGCACCCACAGTATTTTGCATTATCGTGGTGCAGTTTGTCAAGACATCAGAAACAACCATGCTCCCCAGCATTGACGCTCCAGCCATCGGCACATATAATACCATCAACCGGCAGTGCATAGAGTGATATTCGACAGCACCGGCCTGTAATCCAGCCCACCAGAGGGGCATATTGAGAATTCTTTGCACAGGCGACCTTCACCTTGGCCGCGCATCAACCAAGATCACAAATCTCGACCAGCGCACGCTGTCCTGCTCGGCTGCATGGGACAGGATTGTACGGCTGGCTTTAGACGATGATGAGCGCGTTGATGTGGTGTGTCTCAGTGGTGATCTGGTGGACCGCCAGAACCGCCTTTATGAGGGCTATGGTGCCCTTCGTGACGGCATCCGGCGTCTTGCCGAGCATAATGTGCGTGTTTTTGCCGTCGCAGGTAATCACGATTACGATGTCCTCCCCAGGATCGCCTCCGAGCTCGACCCTGAGTGCTTTAAGCTGATTGGGGCTGGTGGTGAGTGGGAAGAGGTCTGCATATATGTGGATGGGAAGCCTGCCCTGAGGCTGGTAGGGTGGTCGTATCCAAGTGGTGAGGTAAAAGAGAACCCCCTTCGCTGCTTTCCCAGTCTTAGTTCCACTGAAACGCCCACGATAGCCATCCTGCACGCGGACGCAGGCACATCGGCAAGCGTGTATGCTCCTGTCCCGTTAGATGATCTTCGAGCTCAGCCGGTGGATATGTGGCTTCTGGGCCATATTCATCTCTCGAACGATTACCCGTCCGACAACCGCCCGATGATCCTAAACCCAGGCTCTCCTCAGGCAATGCATCCCGAAGAACCTGGCATGCATGGTCCATGGATTATCGAGCTTTCCAATGGCAGGCTATCGCGCCCCATACAAGTCCCAATATCTTCAGTTACTTATTGTGTAGTGCCTGTGGATGTCAGCAGATGCGAAACGGCGTTGGAATGTCAAAATCGTGCATCCGAAGCTCTGGAAGTTGAACTTGATATGGTGACAGGCGACGCCCTTCGTGTGATCTCGTGCAGAGTAAGGCTTGAGGGCGAGACGGATGCCCACGGTGATCTGGATGGTGTGGTGGAAGCTCTCCGTGAACAGCCGTTCCGGCGTGGGGATGTCCAACTTGATATTGAACGCATCGACATTGCCACTACTCCGATAATCGATTTACTAGCTCTTGCCAAGTGCGCCGACGCGATGGGCACCCTGGCACGCGTGCTCATCTCCATCGATAACGGCACCGTGCGGGAAAGCTACCCCGAACTCCTTGAGAGCGTAGCAGCCAAGGTTCGCGAGGTGCATTCAACCAAGGTCTACATGCAGATACGCGACTCAGCCACCGGAAGTTCTGAGGACTGTGTGCCTGACGATGATTTGGTGATATCGCTTCTCAAGCAGGAGTGCAGGAACCTCCTCGCGGCGCTGCGGAGTGAAGAGGTGGCGCGATGAATGCGTGGTGGTTTACGCGGCTGGATATCGAGCGCATGCCGGGCTGCGACCGTTTCACTCTGGACGGCTTGAGCAGTGGAATCAATATCATCTCCGGTCCCAACGCCTCCGGTAAGAGCACCACTGCCCGAGCCATCACCGGCCTACTGTGGCCGAGCAAAGCAGGATCAGAAGATGAAGCCACCGCGAGTTTTTACCTGGATGGTTGTGAGTGCCGCGTTGTCCTCCACAAGCGCCGTGGCAGTTATATCATCGGTGGAACAGAAGAGGCTTCCTGCCCGCATACCGTGCCTGAAGAACGAATGCAGGCCTATACGCTCGCGCTCCCCGATCTAATCAATAGTGACAACGCCGAGTTCGCCCGTGCGATTCATCAAGCAGCTTCAGGTGGATACGATCTCGACAGCGCCGCAGCCGCACTGCAGTATCGCAGCGATCCATACAAACCGACCAATCATAAAAATGAACTCAAAAAGCACAGCGATACCGTTGAAACGATAAGAAAAGCCGAAGGTGAACTAAATAATCGTGAATCTTCTCTTGAACGCCTTCGGGCGCGGCGTGCCCAAGCGGATATGGCGATCAGCCAGCTCAAAATATTAAATGAGGCGCTGGAGTGTGCTGCCAGGTCTGCTGAAATGCTTGATGCCGAAGCCGCACTGGACAGGTTCGATGCTCGAATGGATAATTTACTTCCAAACGATGCCGAAACCCTCCAAAGGTTGAAAACCCAGCACGCGGAGTTATTCAAAAAGAAGTCAGAAGCCGTAGATGCGTTTCATTCGGCGCGCCGGCAACTCAACTCGTGCGCTCTCCCCATCGGCGGCGTCCCCGGCTCTCACATTAACGAACTAAACTCCCACCACGCTGAGTGGCAGCGATTGGCTATGCAGCTCAAACAGGAGCAATCCAACCTGGCATCTGTAGAGGGCAGGCAGCGAAATGCCTTGCAGAGCATCGCTGATGAGATTGACGAAAGCAGGCTTAGCTCCATCGTTGATTCGCCGGAAGTCGTTCAGGAATTACTAGATTACGCCCAAGAAGCAACCCAACTCAACGCCGATTACGATGCACAGAGCGCCGTAAAGAGTTGGGTAGGGGATACTGACACCTCGACCAACCTCTATAAAGCGCGTGACGCCCTATTCCTGTTGATGCAATGGCTCAGCCGCCCCGAATCAACTACAAGGCAGCACGGCATACATTGGCTGGTCGCTTCAGCATGCGGCGGTGCAGCCTGTCTCGGTGTTGCACTCGCGCTGCTGGTGAACCCGGGATTGTGCGTTATATCGCTGATATCGGTTGCTATAATGCTTATATTTCTTATGCGGCGAGGGAGTTCCAAGCCAGGTGAGCGTGAGTCAATCAAGTTGAGCTTCACCGAACTCCCTGTTCAAGGCCCCAAGACCTGGACTGAGGACAGCGTGCGCGAACGTATAACGGAGCTTCAAACCCTCTGCACCAAGCTCGAGCGATTTACATACTGGCAATCACTCGATCCCAAACTGCGCGAGCTTGATGAATGTAAAAAGGCGCTCGACCAGCGCGCCCGTGACCTGCTGGCGCGCTTTGGTATTGCACCTTCTATCGATAGGGTCGATCTCATCATCTTTGCTGAAGCTATTAACCGGTGGCTTGCAGCGGGCGACGAAGCCGAGGGGCAGAGAGAGCGATGCAAACGCATCGAGCAGGATGCCTTCACCTGCAAAAACGCCATCAATGAAATTCTTGCCCGGTATAACATCGATCCGGCTGATAACCCTGCCGCTGCCCTGGCGACCATTCGCGACCTGGACCAAAGGAAACAGGCATTCGATAAAGCCAGATCCGATATCCGCCGCGCAGTGGCTGTCATTGGTGAAGCTCGAAAGGGAATCTTCCGATCAGACACTGAGCGCGATGCATTCTATAATCGTATAGGCACAGTCGTTGATGATGAGGTCACTGTGACAAACCTCCTTACCGACCTCGCGGCGTTTACCACGGCAAAGGAAACGCTGCGTAACCGTCAAGCAGTGCTTGCATCCTGCGAGCGCAGGCTGAGCGATACAGCATCTCTGTTCTCCGATGCAGCCATAGACTGGTATCAATCAAATACCAACTCTGCCTCCGACAACATCTCCCAGATTATCTCGCTTTTGAGAATATCCCCTGCATCAGATATTCAAAGTCAAATAGACAACTTACAGATTATTGCCAATCAACGTTCCGATGCGCACGATGCCATCCTTAAAATCGAGACCGAGGTAGAGATGGAGCGCCAGAGCTGCGACCTCGCAAACGCGATATCTGACCTTGAAACTTGCCGAGATGTCCTACGTAATGAGCGTTCCAAAGGTTACGCTGCCGCTGCAGGTTGGGCGCTGGCCGATTACGTGAAGCGTGAAGCTGAGCGCGCGAGCTTGCCTGCGGTATTCAACAGGGCAGGCGAGCTGTTCGCCGAAATCACAAATAATGACTACAAGCTGGATTTCGATCATAGAAAAGTGGCATTTAGGGCAGTCGATACGCGCAGGAACCGGTCGCTTACGCTGGACGAACTCTCCAGTGGGACTCGCATCCAGCTTCTGCTTGCTGTTCGAGTCGCATTCGTGGAACAGCAGGAACAAGGTGTGAAACTGCCGATTATTCTTGATGAAACCCTCGCCACAAGCGATGATGATCGCGCAGACAAGATAATCCAAGCTGTAACAGCTCTCACTCGCACAGGCAGACAGGTTTTCTACTTCACCGCTCAGCCGCATGAGGTCGAGAAGTGGAGGTCGCACCTCAGCGAGTGCGGCGCAGGCTTCCACTGCGCCGACATGTCCGAAATTCGGCAGCTCAATTAGCAATTGATGAAGGATTTATTTGTATGTTTAGCGAATAAATGACGGTGCGCCTGAAACCAAACTGGCACACTTACCGTCTAACAAACAGCGTCATGCAGCCGATAATGATAATGCGGACGTGCTGCTGACCTCTCCGGCATCCGCGGAGGAAAAGGAAATTGACTAGAGGCTTCATCCTGCGACTATTTATTATTGCGATTTTCGTACTCATAACATCAAGCGTATACGCGTCGTCCACGCTGACTCTCAGCCTGGAGTCGCCCGAGCTTGGCGATTCCGCGGCTAAACATTCGTCGACATCTCAAGCGAAAAAGGCTTCGCCCAAGACTACCAAGGCCAATGTGGTAAAAGTCGGGCGTGTGGGCACGGTTCGCGTCGCTAAAGCGCCTATATATCGCGCTCAGTCCTATACCAGCCGCAAATACGCTACCGTTAAATCCGGCACACCTCTCGCCATCGTACGCGAAGAAAATGGCTGGTATGGCGTAATGATGTCAAATGGCGGCGTCGGCTGGATTCCGGCGGTGAACGTTTCGGAGACCGGTTATGATTTGGTGGCTAAGCAGTCAGATTTAACCCGTGGGGCAGGCACCTCTCGTGGTGGTGCGCTCGATCGTGATGAGATGTTCACTAATACGCTCGTGCGAACCGCTGCCCAGGCCCAGGTCGCACGTTACCTTTATGGCGGCACCAATCCTGCATCGGGGATGGATTGTTCAGCATTTGTTCGTATGATTTTCAAAGAGTTCAGCATCAACCTCCCTCGCACGTCTCGCGAGCAGGCTACTGTCGGAACCACTATTCCATTGGACCAGCTTCAGCCTGGCGACCGTCTCTACTTCGCATGTCGAAACCCCTACATCGACCACTGCGGCATATACGCGGGCAACGGCTACTTCGTCCACTGCTCGGCGTCGAGGAACGGGGTAGGGGTGGATAGCCTCTCCTCCAGCTTCTTCGCACGAAGCCTTGTAGTCGCCAAGCGGTCCTGACCTGCCGTCTGCAACTGATCTCATCCACGCAACACCACGGCTGCCCATTACGCACAACAACTTTTTGAATGCGACACACAGAAGAACTTAATGGCTAATAGCTAGCTGTGCGGTACAGTATGTGACGCCCGGTTGACAACTAGAGCAATATAGACTACCATATCCTCAGCACAGCAGAGGCTATTTCTCAACGCCACTGTTGAGAAGTGTGCTGATGGAACAGCCGTACTCGTCCCCACTGTGCATAAGGAAGTAAGACTACAAGGATGTAATATGTCACCTGCACTAGCTCTTGTCATGTGCGCGCTCACTGCCACGCCTGCTCCCAAAACAACGCTACCCGGCACACTCATAACCATTCAAGCCACCTGCCAACCCAATGCGAGTGGCACAGGGAACAGTGCAAGCGCGGTCACTTACCTGGTTGTAAAGTCTCCACTTTGTTCACTTCTACCGGGGCCGGTATACATCGCTAACGGCTGGAAATCCGGGGCTGTATTAAACGCCAGCGGGCTGCGTGTTAAGTTTCTCCATATCAGCAACCGTGGCGAACTGGAAACACTAGAGGGTATACAAATCCGTGATGGTCGAGTACTGGTAAGCGGCATACCTATCGAACGAAATATGGATGCGAAATAACGCTAGTCCCGATGCCACATCCGGTGCATGAGATCGGCCATTGTGAGGAGATCGTAGAGGTTGTGGTAAAGTATTTGCGCTATCTTGCCTGCGTCTCCCGAGCGAACGAAGTCGTGATAGGCCTGCGGTATCTCAGCGCCGGGGATATCATCTTCTCTGCACCGCCCGCAGACCATCTGCTCCAGTGTTTGGAGCCTGCAGTTAGGCAGGTCGTGCTTGTAGACTCTGCGGCTCTCGTGAAGCAGGTCAAGATGGAACTCAGGAGCGGGGCATTTCACCCCGGCCGCCAGCGCACGGGTAGATAAAAACGGTACATCAAAGCTCTTGCCGTTAAATGTTACCACCATCCGCGCACTGCGCATGCGCTCGGCATAGGCTGTAATAATACTGACCTCTTCAGAATAATCTCGTGCGAAATACTGTTTGAAGTGCAGCCCATCAGGCGTGACTTCCATCGTCCCGATGAGAAACAATGGTGTCATGCTGAGCCCGGTGGTTTCGAGGTCCATAAAAATAATCTCTTCAGGTGCAATCGATTCTGACTTACACGCGCGTGCCAGTCGCTCCACAGCGGTTCCGTCAGGGTAGCCGGTCAGCCTCAAAAACTGCTCATACATCACACCTGCGCAGGCATCGAGTGATGTTGCGGGCATCTCGACAAGGTAATATCCCGGTCCCACAGGCGCTTGCGTAATAATCCCATCCACCACGTCTTCCAACTTAACAGGCTTTCCCGATTTGCTGGGCTGGATGGGTTGTGGGTTGGCAGTCAGGGTGGGGACGCTGCGTGAATATGCAACCCGCTCAGTGGTGACGACAGCAGGCTTCGCGGTTTGCTTCGCTTCAGGTACATTCTTAAGGGGCTTCTTGTTGAGCGCCTCGATTCTTTTCTTCAAGTCATCTCTTGGCATTACAGGGGCTAACCTTCCTCGAAGATCTCTCCGGTTCTCAAGCAGTTCTCCGCCTTCGCGAGTTGTCGCCCGATATACATTGCGTGATTGATGTCTGAGATGGCACAGTCGCGGTTGATTTCGTGCTGTATTCGTTCGGCCTTCTTTGAGCGATATTCGTGGAGCATTACGCCATTGTCATCCATATGCCGGACCACAATCTCTTCGTCTTCAACGCTCACAATAAACTGCCCATTCGCGTCCATATCCAGCGAGAAACCTTTGGAGTTCGCTACACGCATTGCCTGGTCGTATTTCGACGGGTCCACGCTTATGGAATGGCTGATCACGGTAAGCGGGCCAACCGGCAACCCTGCCTCGTTCGCAACGATCTCTTGGGCATGCATGAGCCCGTATACATTCTTGAGCCACGCATCCAGCGCGTTGTGCGTCCGGTAAGTGGCTGTGAGCGTGAGCTGATCGTCGAACGCTCTGAAAAATAACGACACCAGGCACGGCGCATCGTCGGCGTCGATGTCCGTGTGACTGTCCCACAGAGCGAGGTAGCAGTCCCGGTCGTGCGGGTTTGCCTTGAGACGCTCCGCGAACTTCATCAGTGCATCGAACCCATAATACTCCCGTATGCGGTTTCCATAGGTGTAGGGCTGATCTTCCGGTAGCGGTCCGAGGAGCATATCATGCTGATACTGTATAAGATCAGAGCGTAAGAAGTTATACTGACTTAGACTCTCCTCGTCCTCAACCTGTGGACGGCACACCACTACACGGACGTTTTGAAGCTCCTGCCTATCACCCTTACGCAGATGCACCAGATGCCCGAACCGCACCAGCCTGAACACCAGTTCCCGCCACGCGTCCAGCGGCGTGTCTTTTATAATATTGTGGTTACGAGGCTCACTGGGGTAGTGGGAAACGCTCACCTGGGGAAGTTCAACTAGAAGCCTGTCACCCCTCGGTGCCTCGTTCACGTCGAGAGATTGTATATGCTTGTATAAATTTGCGCGAGAATCTTTATCACGCAGATCGCCAAACCTGAAAATATTCGGCCGCACTGCAAAGTCATCTGGCGTAACCATATCGTCTATAATCCGATTAGTCCCAGCAATCTTCGTGACTTCCTCGCCCAGGCTTCGCGCCTTCTCCAGGCCGTTCTCAAAGAAGGAGATAAACTCATCCGCCGAACCAGACCTGTCAGCTCCGCAGATCACGAGGTCTCGAATCTGTGGGTTGTAAAGCAGGTTGCGGAGCATGTGCGGGATGCCATTGCCGTAGAGGTTGCCGATGACGGCGATTTTTGACGTTTCGGGAGAAAGGTCCACGCCGAGATCAGCGAGAACCTGCTCCACAAACTCAATCTTGCTCCAAAGCGTGGTAACCCCCAGCCGTGCGTGGGGGTTTATTACTCTGAGCTTGCTGCCGAAGTGCAGCGGGATGAACTCCAGATCACTTTCCTGCATTGGTGAAATGACCTCTGGGCCCACCGACGTTCTGGAAGCCGCTGTTGAAGTTCCTATAAAGGCTCTTGTAATTCTTAATCCGGTGCCACTTCTTTATGTATCCCTCGGGCAGATCCTGCATGATCTCCACATCCGCCCAGCCATTTACCAGTGGGAACGCATAATATGGATACTGCTTAGGCACGTTTCGCGCATAGACCACCTGTATAGGCGTACGCTCCATTCGAGCGAGATAGACGCGGTGCATACCATCGTTGAGGATTCTCACCACGCTTCCATCAGCCTCTTCAGACTCTTCGACCACCGGTGGCAGAACGTCAATCGGATCATCATAACCCTCAAGCCAGATTGAGGCATACCCATCCAGCTTGAAAAGATCAACACCATGCTCCTGCAACGCCCACTGGAGGTCGCGCACCTTCATAAGCTCGCAATTGAGAACATAACGCTGCGCCGGGGCGATCTCGTTAGTGTGCAGCGACACCAGCTCGATCTGCGCATTCTCATAGGGATAGTCCTCAGGATGCGTAAGCATCCCAACCCGCCGCATATTCGCCAATAATTCCTCAACACTGTGCTGCTCAACTCTCTCGATATTCATCCAACCCTCTCCTGTGTCAGCATATCTACGTTCAAAATCCTCAGCGAAGCAACCTCACCAACGCTTGCCACTGTAATAGTAGGCACTGGCACCTCGCCATTCAATATACGAATAATCGACTCCGATTCCCTCTCCGGCCGGGCAAGCACCCATACGGCTTTCATTCCCAACTCCAGCGCCGGCAGGATGTCGTGCGTGTAAGTGTCCCCGACCATCAACGCCTCGCTCGCTTCCACGCCAAGCGCGTCTATAGCCGTTCGGAAATTGCTCGTGTCAGGCTTTCGCACACCAGTCCTGCAGCTAAGCACTATGGCATCCGACGCTTCAACAACCTCAGGCAGCACTCTCTCGACCCCAGCGTAATATGGGCTCCATATATCTGACAGCAGCCCGATTTTAAGCCCGCGATTCTTGATGGTGAGCACAGTTTCCGCCGCGCCACCTAAGGCTTCGGGGGCAGTGGACTGCGACTTCCAAAGTTCGCACACAGCCATCACGGCCTCGCCGCTCAGCCTGCCGAATCGCTTTTCGAGTATGCTGCACGCATGCTCAGCCGACTGGATCTCAGTGGTCATAATGACCGATGATACATCAGCCGCAGTTGCGCCATCGATCAGCGATGCTATGACTTTGTTTGGGGCTACCGGCGGCCCGGTGACAAGCGTTGCGCCTATGTCAAAAATGGCAGCCTTGATCTGTGAAATATTATGAGGCATTCAGCCACTCTACCACATCTATCCCACACTTGCGAAGGAGATCGATACCGTCCGAGGTTCCCTTGTGGTCGCGTCGCACCACCACCCTCGCAATCTCGCAGGACACAATCAACTTAGCGCATGTGATGCATACATCGGCATTCACATAAAGTGTAGCCCCGCTCACAGCCAGCCCACGCTTTGCGCACTGGCATATAGCGTTCTGCTCCGCGTGCACGCATACTTTGAACTCCTCGGTACCAGCGCGATCTTTAAGACATTGACCTGTGTCACAGCAATGCTCGTGCCCCGTGGGGACACCATTGTAGCCGTGCGAGAGAATCCTATGATCGATAGTCACCACCGCGCCAACGTGTTTTCGCAGACACGTGGAACGCCTGGCGATGGTATCAACCACTTCCATATAAATCTCATCAAATGAAGGGCGTTCAGGCATTGTAACCTCACAACATACACTTCAATAATTTTAACAGGCAGACGCGACTATGGCAACGAAAGAAAGGCGGTTTGAATCGCCTAGACACTGAAGAGATATGAAGACGCTGAATAAGAAAGTGCGTCCGGCGGCTTCGGCAGCGGAGTCTGCGCATGATCGAAAAGCAAAGTCAAAATTCACTGTTGCCGAATCAACCAGCCTTGGTTCTTCGATTTTCTAACCTTATGACTTTATGACCTTCTGACCCATTTCGCGTTTTCGCCCTTTCGCGCTGTCGCGATAAAATTCCCTCTTTAATTAGGCGAGTGATCGCCGTCGTCTATCTCAAAATATTTGAGTTCGCCGCCGCTGAGCCGTGTCTCGATAACCCGGCGCAGCCGTTCTTCCTCTTCGGCTAGTTCGGTGATTTCTTTGTCCTGCTTCTCGGCTTCAGTGGCAGCCACCATCGCCCTTGCTTCGGCGCACACTTCACAATCCGGCTGGTCGCACAGCAGCCCCTCCTGGTCAAATTTCAGAAGCTCCACCGCTGCATCAACCACTGCCCGCGCACTCATCAGCTTAACCCTGCTCTCGCCGATCATTGTCTCACGGATCGCATCCGCCTCTTGCAACGCCTCTTCCAAGACATCAAATCCTCTGCTGCATCCCGGCCTGCGTACCCATTTGTGGGCGGATTTCCCCTGAGGGGTCTTGTATTCTACATATCTGGACCGGTCGAGGTATGGCACCGCTGCGATTTCTTCGGCGACATGTATGATCGAGCTTGTGGTATGGGTTGTGCCGAGTTGGAGGATCTTGCCGCGTGCCTGGAGCACCTTGAACAGCGCTGAACCACGAGCGAATGGGTGGACTTTCTCGTGGCCTTCTGTAAATACATCCGCCAATGACCCGATAGCCGCGACGGAGTGGGTGGGGTGCAGGCTTCTCAATGCATTCGGGCGCGTGCGGACTTCCTCAGGAATCGCCCCCATAAGCGATGGCGACTCATCCGGGTCATACACGCTCTGCCCATAAGTGAAAGTAGGCACCACAAGTGTCCCCTCATCACCGATTACGGCAAGAATTGCGTCTACGACCGCTTTCGCGCCGCCGTCAACTCTGCCGAAGCTGGATAGGGAGCTGTGAACCACAACCACATCGCCCTTGCTCAGCCCAATTTCTCTGAGCCCTGCTTCTATATCTTTCCTGGTAACCAAAACCTGCTTCCTCAGCTTTAGGTATTGCTCTGCATAGAATGATTATTTATCATCCCTACGAAGACGAGTGTTGGGCATAAGTTTGTAACAGGCATAAACCTGTTTTGAGGGCCAACACAGCCGTACAAAAAGAAAGAGAGGCAGCGTGGACTTACCTCTCATCGGAATTCGTGCTATACTTGACGCAGATTACGCCTGCACGCCAGCTTTGAAATTGGCGCGCTTCATAAGCCTGGACTTGCGTCGAGCAGCCGCATTCGGGTGGATGATCCCACGCTTGGCAGCCTTGTCGACTATGCTCACAGTCTCATTCAGCAGCGTTACTGCACTGTCCGCGGTAGTATCCTGTGCGGACTTGGTTTTCTTCACGAACGTCTTGATCTTTGACTTCGTGGCAAGGTTCCGCAGCCTGCGCTCGCGAGACTTCTTGACGTCCTTGACAACTGACTTAATATTCGGCAACTAGGTTTCACCCCCTGTCTTTGCCATCAATACAAAAAAATTGAACCTTATTAATATAGCAGTTCCGCGCGGAAAACGCAAGAGCAGCAATACGTTCTGTTAGAAAACAGTGTGATGACGGGTATACGCAGTAAGTATTCCATAACGAACCGGAGGATTGGCTATGACTGACAAGAATATCACCGTCTATTCGACTCCCACATGTCCCTATTGCAGGCAGGCAAAGGAATTTTTACAAGAGCGGGGTGTGGCATTTACTGATCTCAACGTTGCCACCGATCTTGAAGCACGCAATGCAATGGTCCAGAAGTCCGGGCAACTCGGCGTTCCAGTGATTGAGGTAGATGGCAATATAGTCATCGGTTTCAATAAATCAAAGCTCGAAGAACTCATTAGCCAGTAATCCTTAAGCGAGCAAATTCTATGGCTAAAAAAATCGACTATGACTTGATTATCCTCGGTGCTGGTCCGGCTGGGATGACAGCCGGTATATATGCCGCGCGCAAGCAGCTTGATACTCTGATTCTTACTGGTGACATCGGCGGCCAGGCAACGTGGAGCGCGGATGTTGAAAATTATCTCGGCTACATTTATATCTCCGGCCCCGAGCTCGTGAGGAAATTCGAGGAGCACCTGCTGAAGTTTCCTGTTGATATTGAGTATACAAGAGCCGCCAAGCTATCTCAGATCAACAGTGGTTTCCGGGTGGATACGGAAGATGGTCGTGTATTCACAGCCAAATCGGTGATTGTCGCTACGGGTAAGTCACCCAGAATGCTCAATGTACCCGGTGAAAAAGAGTATGTCGCAAAAGGAGTTACCTATTGCGCCACGTGTGATGGCCCACTCTTCGCTGGAAAGAACGTGGCTGTGGTCGGCGGAGGCAATTCCGGGCTGGATGCTGCCGTGCAGTTGATGAAGATATGCCCTAAGGTGTATATTATTGAAGCAACCGAGCGGCTCCGTGCTGATGCTGTGTTGGTTGATAGAGTTCGGGCATCCGGCAATGTGGATATTCTGACCAACACCCTGGTGAAATCTATACACGGCAATATGCTTGTGGATCGCATTACAGTTGAGAATACTTCGACGGGTGAGGTGCGAGATATATCAGTCGAAGGGGTGTTCGTAGAAGTGGGGCTTGCTCCTAACACAGATTTTATTAAAGATTTGCTGCCCCTGAATGAGTATGGTGAGGTTGCGGTGGACTGTGCCGGACGGACCCCAATCCCAGGCCTTTATGCAGCAGGGGACGTCACTATAGATCCTGAAAAGCAGATCATCATAGCTGCCGGTGACGGCGCTAAAGCTGCGCTTGGGGCATATTCATACTTAGTGAGGCTCCCATCAGCTACCGATTGGAGCACCGAAGCGACTTGTGAAACATGACCGTAAACAATTCCACCTGTGATGTCCCGCCGGAAGCAGCTTACGTGCACGTGCCGTTTTGCCTGTCCAAGTGCCACTACTGCGATTTCAACTCCTACGCCGGTATGCAAGCCATTTTTGACGACTATGCCAATGCTCTGATGACTGAGATCAAGCGCACGGGGAGCGAGTTCGACACGACGCAGAGCAGGCCACTCGATTCGGTCTATTTCGGGGGGGGGACGCCTACTGTTCTTTCTGCCGATATACTGGGTACGATTCTCGCCACAATTGATGAAACACTACACCTGTCACCAGACGCTGAAATCACAATAGAAGCCAACCCCGGCACAGTGGATGAGTATAAACTTGTAGAACTACAGCAACGAAAGTTTAACAGACTGAGCCTTGGTATTCAATCATTTGATGACGAGTTTCTAGCCAAAATCGGCCGGGTTCATACTGCCGATCAAGCCATTACCGCGTATCACCTGGCCAGGCAAGCTGGATTCAAAAATGTAGGGTTAGACTTGATTTTCGCGCTGCCGGGGCAGACACTGGAACACTGGAGCCGAACTCTGGACACAGCGATTCAACTTAGCCCGGAGCATGTTTCCCTTTATGAGTTATCAATCGAGGAGGGTACACGGTTCGCTGATCTGTGCGCCCAAGGACGGCTCGAGCTGCCGGACGAAGATACACAGCTTGCGATGTACGAGCTTGCCATCAGTAAGATTACATCTGCGGGTTACGAACACTACGAAGTCTCTAACTTTGCGCGCCCCGGCTTTCGCAGCCGTCACAACCAAGTCTATTGGCGCAATGATCCCTATTATGCTTTCGGAGCAGGGGCAACCAGCTATGTTCACTGCGTTAGGGCGCGCAGGGTCGGCTCACCGGCGGAGTATATTCAGGCGATATATTTGGGCTCTGATGGAATTGAATTCTCAGAACGGCTTACTGGTCGCGCATTGGTTGCTGAAACCATAATTCAGGGACTTCGCATGCTCGACGGTATAAGATTGTCTAAGATCTCGCAGAAATATTTTACAGATATTGCATCTGAGTTTGCCGTTGTGATTCAACGATTGCAGGAAAGAGGGTTGGTCGAGTTGGTGGGTGATTGCCTGCGAGTAACGCATAACGGATTGCTTCTACTAAATGATGTTGCCCAGGAGTTTATTTCCTGATAATGAAAAACGGGCCGCGCAGTGCGGCCCATTGTAGAATTCTAACTATGGTTACTTTTCTGCCAGAAGAGTCTTTACTTCGTTTTCGATCTGTTTGGCTTCTTTTTGCTGCTCATCTTTACTTCTTGTGGGGAAGCCGGAATGGACATAACGAACTACACCCTTTTTGTCGATCACATAGGTTGCAGGAATGCCGGTCACTTTGTATTTACTGCCGATTGTTTCGGCCCCGGGATCGAGCGCCAGAGTATAACTGATCTTCTGCTGCTTAGCGAATTCCTTTACATCAGCCTTTTCCTGGTCGATTGCCACACCGATCATTACCAACCCCTTATCTTTATAACCATTGTAGAGGTCTACCAGGTAAGGGATTTCGGCACGGCATGGGGGGCACCATGTCGCCCATATATCGAGCACTACCGCTCTGGGCGAGCCTTTTGTATGATCTGACAGAGTTAACGATTTACCTTCCAGGGTGGGAAGAGTAAAGTTGGGGGCTTTCGCTTTTGGGCTAAGATTTGCGAATGTGGCTACTGCAAGGACCCCCACAGATGCGACTACGATCGCTAAAGTCAGCGCGCGCCGTATCTTCATTCATATTTCCTTTCTAGCTCTGCCGCCTACCGGCTAACCCAATAGCGATCACTTGGCGCATATAAGAAATATCTAATCGCGAAAACGCATGCTTTCGTGATGGATATTCTTTATCCTTGCCTATATGACTGGTATCACGCGGAATGTCGACGGCACTACAAGTTCGATGCGTTGACACATTATATGACGGGTGATATGCTGAGAACGTTGCCAAATACATCTACATTTTGGGAATAATTATTTCACGATGCCTAGAGGACGAACCAGAACAAGCCATGCAGCGGTTGCATTGACAGCAGTTTTACTGCTGATGTGCTGCGCGCTTCCCGTTTTTGTGCGCAAAACCCGAACCGGTTCTCAAGGCAATGTCCAAGCCAGCGCCCAAGCAAGTACAAAGCCATCTAAAGTCGCTCTTCGATGGAAAACCTCAGTAAACGGCATCAGGCACATGTCATTTTCCCCCTCCAGCCATCATCTATGCATTATTACAGACACCGGTGAAACTTTATATAATACATCCACAGGGTCAATGCTCTACACAACCACAATTCCCGATGTTGACCAGTTCATATTGTCACCAGATGCCAACTACGCAATTGCTTATTCAGCAATGGACTCCGCCAACACAACATGCACCCTGATAGATTCGAACGGGCGAGTGTGTTGGAAGATGGATGTGGGCGGGGCAATTTGGTCCGCGGACGCATGTAAGGTAGACGGGGGAGCAAGATTTGTTGTAGGCACTGGAAGCAAGCGCGTCTACATTATTGATATCTCACATGATAAGAAAAGATACCAGCGATGGCGCGCTCCGGGGGCGGTTGTGTCTGTGAGCCTTGATCCGGCTGGGGAGCGGGTCGTAGTTGGAACATGGCAAAAATCGAAAGTGCAATGCAGGAGCATCGATGGCGACCGAATATGGGAGCTAGACGCGGATTCAGCTAATCTGGTTCACGTGCAGCATCTGCACTCAGCCGACCGTATTGCTGTGTGTTCCCAGCCCAACAAACGCAGCATAGACGGCGCATTTGCGCTTATTGATGTTGATGGTAACCCAATATGGCAGGGTGCAATAGATGCTTCCGGGAAATGCCGTGTCTATTTTTCCCCTGATGGCCGTTACGTCTGCCTCGGACGCTCAAATCTGATCAGGCACAAAGGGAAATCCACCTTTGAGAAGCATGCTGTTCTTCTTGATGTCCAGGGGAATCAGTTGTGGGACAAAGGCTCGTTATTTTTCCAGATAAACCCATTACTTGTGACTAGTGCGGGTGAGGTGCTGGTCTGTAACGAGAAAAACGAATTGTTCGTTGTAAATGGAGCCGGTAATCCACAGCCGTCTATAAGAATCCCATCAGCGATAGTGGAATCAGTCTGTTCGCGAGATGGTTCGCTGTGTGCCCTGCGGTGCGCAAACGGTGTGGTATACATGCTGAGAGTCAGTCGCTAATATGCGACAAAACGGCCGCATCATAATGGTGCGGCCGTTTTGTCTACGAGACTGGGCTTGGTGTCTGGCTAGTGCCCCGACAATGTTGCTTCCAGTGGGATCAGACCCAACCTGGTTGCTCGCCGAAACGCTTGCACTCTGTTGGACACCTGGAGCTTGTCATATATGTTGGCTAAATGGAAGTCCACAGTCCGCTTGCTGACATATAGCGCATCTGCCACGTCCTTACTGGACTTTCCCTCTATTACGAGGGAGAGTACTTCCAGTTCGCGCTTAGTCAGCCGAACCGAGCGGTCTTCATGGATATCCGGTATTCCGACAGCCCCCATATATCTCTCCTTTCCCTGCTCGCCGCTCAAGAATATCATTCCATCTAACTTTAGGTATTCACAACAGCTTTTGCAGTGCATATTCTTGTGTTTTCAGCGGATCGGGAGAGATGTGCCGGACTCAGACAGCAGCTCTTAAGTGCCTCCTGTTTGTCTGATCAGCCAGCCTGGAGAGTGTTCGTTCTCGCCTGACCCTGCGCACCTGCCGTTTCGCGGGGCGTTCTCGATGCATCATATACGCCCACGCAAGCACCGGTGAACCAATAAGGGCTGCAGAATATACCCAAAGAGAAAGCAATGCGTGCCTAGCCTGCTCTGCATCGGCAATTTGAAGGCTCCATGGCGCCTTGTCTGCCTGCAATCCTGTTATTATAAGCAGCATCCCTGTAAGCATCACTGATGCCATCCGCTTGAATCCAGCTCTTCGCCTGCTCGCTGATGGGCTGGACAAGTCTTCTTTACCCACTACAAACCCAACCATAACCAATCCAGTGCCCATCCATACAGGAAATACTGCTTTGGCTGCGATAAGAGCCAGTATTACCATTATCACGCAAATACACGTTCCCTTGTTAGCCAACTCAAACCCTCCAAACCGGCAACCGCCGGTGATCAAAACTTTCGCCTGTAACTTCTCAGCAGTCCGACTACACGCCCGACCACTTCACATCGAGAAATACTGGGGTCCACAACAATAGGCTCATAAAGTGCGTTCGCCGGTTCGAGAACGATCTTGCCATCTCGCCGGTAGAAACGCTTTACTGTTGCCTCATCTTCGATCATCACTGCAGCTATTTCCCCGTTTGTCACGCTGGAGCACTTCTCCACCATAACCAGATCGCCGGACATAATGCCCTCTTCAATCATGCTCTCGCCCTTGACCTTGAGGAAGAAAACTTCTACTCCCGGCCCGGCTATCGACTGCGGGACCGGCAGCACTTCTTCGACGTTTTCCTCAGCCAAGATAGGCGAGCCAGCCGCAATCTGCCCCACCAGCGGCACAAAAGCCAAGTCCGTGTGCTCGGGAGGAGCCTGGTAACTATTATCGTTTACAAGCCTTATTCCCCTAGCCCCCGACTCCCGGTGGATATATCCCTTAGTTTCCAACACTCCCAAGTGCTTGGCGATGCCATTGGGGCTGGAGACGTTAAGTTCTGCCATCAACTCGTGGATGCTCGGCGGCCTGCCGTCGCGCTTTAGCGCTTGGCGTATGGCCTTAAGTACTTGTTCCTGCCTATCCGTGAGTCTACTTGTCATTTAACCAACCAGGTGTAAAGAATTACACCATTATAATAACCTCAGCTTGCCTGCCTGTCAAGAGCTTTTTTATAAAAATATTCAGCAGGCATTGATCCATTAATATGGGCAAAAGCCTTGACGGCCATGAGCTGACTCCGGTACAATCGTTTTGTAACAACCACGGCCCCGCCACGGACCCCCGTGTCCCGGTCTTCAAGGAGAGTTCTGTGCCTCAGCTACTCGACCGCCTCCACGCGCTCAAGCGCGACCTCAAGCTGTTATGGACAGCAGTCTTTTGCATGATGTATGGCTTCGGCATCTACAGCGCCATCTTTTATAATTTCGCTACCGAAACGCTTAGCATCCAACCGAACCAACTTGGTCCTGTTGAGGCCGTGAGGGAGTTCCCTGGGATACTGTGTTTCCTGTTGGCTGCACTCACTATGCGCGTAGCAGAGCCGATGCTGGGCTCTATTATGCTTTTTGCAATGTCAGGCGGAATGGCGGCTTACGCGTGGGTTCACGGTATCCCCAGCCTGATGGCTTTTTCTTTTGTGTGGAGCGTCGGGTTCCACGCGTGGATGCCGCTGCAGTCGTCGCTGGTGCTTCGGTTTTCAGGAGAGGGCAATAATAAGGGCAAACGCCTTGGCCAGACTATGTGCGTGGGGAGCCTCGGATCGGTTCTGGGGATGCTTACCGTACGCTTAATTGGTAACACAATCATATATCCGCACTGGTTCTTATTCGGCAGTGGGATGATATTCCTCGCGGCTGTTGTGATGCTTGGCTTGCGCCGGGAAATCAATCACGCAGATAGGCCACGATTCGTGTGGAAGCGCAAGTATGGGCTCTATTATTGGCTTACGCTGCTCGAGGGCGGCCGCAAACAGGTGTTTATGACCTTCGCCGTCTACGCGCTCACCAGAGAATACCACACGTCGCTGAAAACCGTTGCTCTATTGATGGTCATCAACAATATAGTAAATATGGTGGGTGGACCCTATGTCGGGCGTTTGATCGATCGCATCGGCGAGCGGAAGATACTCATGTCCAGCTATTCCGCGCTGATATTAGTCTTTATCGGATATGCTAAGATACCTAATGCGCATATTCTGTATGTGCTCTACTGCCTGGACAATTTCTTCTACCTGTCCACGACATGCCTTACCACTTATCTGCAAAAGATCGCTGAACCTGAGGATCTCACACCTGCGCTTTCGACAGGGGTCACGGCAAATCACGTGATGGCAGTTGTTGTGCCGCTTATTGGTGGTCAACTTTGGGCATCTCTAGGGTATCAGGTCACGTTTTTAGGCGGAGCTGTGGTAGTAGTTGTGTCGCTCTTCCTTGCATCAAGGTTACGAACTAATAAGAAAGTATTGGACACAGTATAATGGCAAGTTCCAGAGTTGTGATCATTGGCGGAGGCGCAGCGGGTATGGTCGCTGCTGGCCGCGCGGCTGAGTCCGGCGCGAATGCTGTGCTGCTGGAGAAAGGCTCGAAACTTGGACGTAAGCTCAGGATTGCCGGTAAGGGTAGGGGAAATGTCACGAATACCGCCGAGTTGCGTGACTTCATCGAGGCATTTGAACCTAATGGCAAGTTTCTCTATGGCGCATTCTCTCGATACTTCCGCGATGACCTGTTGGACTTTCTGAGAAAAATGGGCGTGGAGACGAAAGTGGAGCGCGGGGGAAGAGTGTTTCCCGTGTCTGATCGCGCAGGAGATGTCGCCAACGCATTCGAGCGATGGATGGAGTCGGTGGGAGTTCGCATCAAATACAATGCGACGGCAAAGTCCATAGAAGTGAAAGACGGCCGCGTGGTGGGAGTAAAACTTTACGGTGGCCGTACGGATGCAGACGCTGTGGTCCTCGCGACCGGCGGCGCATCGTATCCCAAAACCGGCTCTACAGGTGACGGCTACCACATGGCCCGCGAACTCGGCCACACCATCGTTCGCCCAAGGCCGGCTCTTTCTGCACTGGTCGTGTCGCAGAACTGGGTAAGACAATTACAGGGATTATCTCTGAGAAACGTTGAGGTGACGCTTCTACGCGAGTCACCCGGCCAGGAAATACCGACGCGGATTGCTTCGGAGTTCGGGGAAATGTTGTTTACGCAAAACGGGGTTTCGGGGCCGATAATACTAACCCTGAGCAGGAAAGCTGGCGTGCTGCTGGACCATGGCAAGACGATCATCTCTATCGACTTGAAGCCAGCCCTGACTCGTGAGCAGTTGCATGAACGTTTCATCAGGGATTTCAAGCAGACCAGGCACTTTAAGAATTATTTGCACGACCTGCTACCGAGGTTGATGGTGGAGGTGTTCGTAAGGCTGGTTGCGATTGATCCGGACAAGCCAGTAAATACCATCACTGCTTCCGAGCGCACGGACTTGGTAGACCTGCTCAAGGACTTCCGGGTAACGGTGAAGCGGATGGCCCCGCTGGATGAGGCGATCGTAACGGCGGGTGGTGTATCCATAAAAGAGATCGACCCGAAGACCATGATGTCTAAACTGGTGGATGGTTTGTTCTTTGCAGGTGAAGTGATAGATATAGACGCTGAAACAGGCGGTTATAACCTCCAGGCTGCATTCTCGACAGGCTATGTTGCTGGGGAGGCGGCTGCGGAGTTCGCTCAGAGGTGACACATGCGACGTGTTCTCATAACCGGCATGCTCGCCGGTGCGATTATGTTGATACTATCGTCGGCTACCCTCGCGCAAGAGGGCAACGTAATGATGGGGAATTATCTCTTCCTGAGGATTCGATGCGCATCGTCAGGCTTCACAGCTCAGCAACGGGCTGACGCCATTCAACAACGTGTGAATGACCTGCTATTTCCAGGCGGAGTCGGCCTCGATACTGTAGTAGTCCAGACCACCGGTAACACCACTGCCGTCTACGCTGGAGGCAAGGTTCTGGTCACGGTTGCCGACTGTGACGCCCAAATTAACAGCACCACAAAACAAGCTCTCGCCGACACCTGGGCGCAGCGTTTTCGCACGATATATCCACTAGTGCTTCCCAGAGCCCCCGGCGAAGCACCCCCCGCATCTGGGTGACGGCCAACCTTGCGCTAGTTTAGCGCATAATGACAATCTTGATGGTCCAGGATGTGCCATCCTGGACCCAATTCTTGCGGATCTGCGATCCGTTTCTCCTACAGTGTTTAAGAATCGCTTGATGGAATTCTCAACTTAGCCTTGAGTCTCTTATTTGCATCTATGATCTGCCTGAGCACAGGATCAGTTTTGCCTTTCTTCAGGTCGAAGCTCGTTCTTACCTGGTCTACATCTCTGTTCGAGGAGTATTCCCACCAGTGCGACAACTGCACGCCCGAGTCCACGATCTCGTCAAGCATTCTCTGAACCCACTTCTGCGCAATCGGGTCCTGATAGCTATCTAGATAGTCAGGAGTTTCTTCGAAGATCTGTTTATTATTAGGGTCATCTTTTGCCAAAGGTGATGTGCCGCACTCACCGACATACAGCGGTTTGTTCAGCATCTTGGCCATGTTCATATAACGTCGAAGGCTCATTGCCGTCTCTTTGCCATCTTCGCCGATCACCATATCACCCCACTTCGGCCCTGGGTAATAGTGAATGTCTATGATATCGATCGCAGTGTTGCCATAAAGCATCTTAAAGGCCTTGAACTGCTCATCGACTGTGTCTGTGCCCCACTTATGCTTTGTGTATTGTGTCCACTGGCTTGGGCGAAGGCTTGACCCACCGCTGTTAACCAGCCGGAGACTGTCGTTCTTCTTGATACGCTTTGTCACAGAATCGAAATATTCAGAGACATCCTTCAGTGAAGGCATCCTCTGACCATCGACTATGTTATCGTGATCCGGCATGACATCTGCTGTGAGAGTAACTTCATTACTGATCTCCCACATTGCAATGGTCTTGCGATTTTTATATCTGGTAACCACATCATCAATATACTGATACAGGAACTTGCGGTTTTCGGAGTTGGGGTTTCCTATCAAGTCTCTGAGCTGTTCTTTTCCCTGAACAATCTTTCCGTCTTTCCAGGAAGCATCTGTGAAATTACCCGCGCCGAGGGAATACACCACCTTAATGTTATTCTTGTCGCAAAGATCAAGGGCAGTGTCCATTGCCTTGTAAAATATCTTCTCACGCTTTACCGGGTCGGGGTAGGTGTCTCTAAAGTCCCAAATGCCCCACGGCAATGCAAAGAAGCGAATAGTCTTGAAGCCCATCTCGTGCAGCTCACGAAGCGCCTGGTCTTGAGCTGCGATCATGTCCTTGTACTGCTGGGTATCACCTTTTCCTTCATGAAGAATGCCGTATAATTGCCAGAACAAGTCGAACTTGTTGAAGCTGATCTCGGCAAATGGCTTGCCCTCCAGGTAGAACCGGCCATTTTTAACACTGAGGACCTCTTTCGGGTCCAGCTTTGCGTCAGCCACGGCCACTGATGCGACCATCGCAACTGCTGCCAACGCAAGTAGAATCGTCAATCTTCTCATCCGTGCGTACATCCTTTCCTATTGACCTCTTTATGGGCTTTGCCCACATGAATGCAACGCTCGTAATGTAGCTCAGCATACACTGCTTGTCAATTATATCTTTCCGACGCTTGACATACTGCATACGGTAAAGCTAGAATGCTCGCGAGTGTTGAGGAAAAGGTATCGGGTGTCGGGTGACAGGTGTCGCAAGTTGCTTCGGCATCCTGATGCTGAAGCCGCCGGACAAACAACGTGATTTGATATGTATTCCGGGCTCTCAGCCCTCTGCTCTCCGCTCTCAACTCACACTTTATCAGGAGGAGTATATGAAGTGGATGGCTATAGTGGCAACCGTCTTTACGTGCCTGAGCGTATACGCGTTGCCTGCCATCGGGTCAGGTGCTGGCTCGGCTGTGCAGAAGACGGCGGGATTTGATCCCGGCAAGTTTTGGAGCATGGATGAGATCAGAAAGATCCCGCTGGATATTGAAATCGTGTCCAGCAAAATAGACAACAGTTACCGCCTTGATGAGATATACTTCACCAGTGAGATACACCCCGACGGTCCCACTCGCATATTCATTGCGTTTGCCAGGCCTGTTGACCCAAAGAAACCTGTGCCCGTATATTTTGACATCCACGGGGGTGGGGGGCATGCTGATCCTGGTCGGGCACTGTGGTTCGCGCGAGAGATGCAATGCGCTGCCGTGTCAATTGACTGGAGCGGTGAATTCATCAAAGGGGCCGATAGATACACGATATGGCGTGGGCCGAACCCTAATCCTTATATGACCAGCTACAACGTTACTCCTGACGCCAAGAGCAGCAGCCTTTACCGCATCGTAATGGCTATCCGCAGGGCAATGGATTTCCTGGGCACGCAGAAAGAAGTTGATGCCAATCAGATCGCTTGCGGAGGTGGGTCATGGGGCGGTTTTCTCTCCAACCTACTGGCTGGCGTTGATGAGAGGGTTAAGTGTACTACTTGTGCTCTGGGTGCAGGCGCATTCAAAGAGTCTACAAAGGGCACAATAGCGGCTGGGGCGAACGCTCTTCCGCCAACGCAACGCAGGCTGTGGATCGCGGCATTCGATCCCGCATCCTATGCTTCGCGTGTGACCGCTCCCACCATGCAATATGCCTGCGCTAACGATTATTTCTTCTGGCTCGGGGATGTGCAGGACAACTACCGCATGCTCCACGGAAATAAACGCTTCCTAATTAGGCCGAACAGCAACCACGAGTGTGGTGGGCCTCAGACGCCTTTCGCACTCATGAAATGGGTTAGCGCATGCCTGATGGGAGATATGGCGTTTCCGAAAATTGTCCCCGGTTCCTTTCGCAAGAGCGGGCGAATCTACACCTGGAAGTGTGAGGGACCGGTAGATACGAACAAATCTACGCTCTATTGGAGTCCTGGTGATGTAAGCTGGCCATCACGCTACTGGCTGGCTATCCCCGCTGCAAAGAAAGGCAATGTATGGCAAGCCCAGGTGCCTGAAAGATTTGCAGGGCTTTCGTGTCAGGTGTTCGCAACGGTATTCGACATGGAAAACAGGGCTATCTCGACAGAAGTTGTCCATCATGCGGGACAAAATCCATGTGCCCAGCGGGGACCGCTGTGGGCTGATGACGCAATCTGGGACAAGCAGAGCGGGGCTGATGCGTGGAGGCCAACCGGTTCTGCAGTGAACACGGGGCCGGGTGACACCCGAATAGAAACCGCATCCAATGGTGTCGTAACAATCGGTCCGGGCAAGGGAAATACACAATTTGCCGCGCTGACAAACAGCATAATCCTGGCAAATGGATACGCGAACTCCAACAAGGGGATCAGGCTGACCATCAACGGCAATGGGCAGTTCGGGAGCCTAACGGTTACGCTTCAACGCAATTCCGGTTGTACGAACGAGGTGGCTTATACTGCGCAAGTAAAATATGGCCCGGCGTCCACGACTATCAACATTCCCTGGAGTGCATTCAAGGCTCCAAAGGATGCGCCCGTAGTACTTTATCCATTTGATGGGTTCCGAATCGACGGCACTCGCTCAGATGATTCACCCATTACCATTGAATCACTGGAGCTGTTATAGGAGATCGAGGATCATATCCATAGGAGGAAGCAAGGATTGATAGAAAGAATGGTTTCATCTATTGGAATGCTTCGCATGTGTACCATGCTGGCATTGTGTATGGCAATTGTGTTGAGCACGGTTGCATACGGGGCTGTAAAGCCCAACTCACTTTTTTCCGATGGAGCTGTGCTGCAGCGCGGGGTAAAGGTTCCCATATGGGGCACTGCTAACGATGGCGAAAAAGTCACTGTAAAGCTGTGCGGCCAGACAGCCTCGACAGTTGCTAAAGACGGGAAGTGGATGGTCTGGTTCAAGCCGCTTAAGGGCGGCGGTCCGTTTGTGATGACGGTATCGGGTGATAACACTGTCGAAGTCAAAGACGTGATGGTCGGAGAAGTGTGGATCTGCAGTGGGCAATCCAACATGGACTTTCGTATGTCATCAGTTCGTGATGCTGCTAAGGCTATTGCTGAGTGCACAGATCCAGCTATGCGCATGTACAATGTTCCACTAAGTACACAAAAAGCTCCGCTTGCTGACACCAATAGTTCGTGGGCGAAATGTGAGCCTGCGTTTGTTAGTAATTATTCAGCAGTAGGTTATTACTTCGCTCGTGATCTCAGAAAGGCTCTTAATGTGCCTGTAGGAATGATCAATACTTCTTATGGCGGAACCGTTCTCCAGGCGTGGGTAAGCGTGGCGGGACTGCAGACGAACCCGATCGCGCGACAGGACATGGCCGCAATAGCCGCAATGCCTGAGCCACCGATCTGGGCGACCGGTCAAAACACGCCCGGTGGTTTGTATAATGCCATGATCTCGCCGCTGATTCCGTATGCAATTCGAGGTGCACTGTGGTATCAGGGTGAGTCTAATATCGGTGGCGGATATAACTACCGAAGCCTATTCGGCACCCTGATCAATAGCTGGCGAAATGATTGGGGGCAGGGAAAATTCCCATTCCTCTTTGTCCAAATTGCACCATTTTCCTATGGAGCCACGGAGTCTGAACCAGGTGACAGCCAGGCTGCAGAACTTCGTGAAGCGCAAAGGCTGACTTTGCTTGATTGTCCGCGCACGGCTATGGCGGTGATCACAGATGTAGGTGATCAAAACAATATACATCCAGTGGATAAGGAGCCCGTCGGCCACCGCCTGGCTTTGGCTGCTCGTGCAATGTGTTACGGCCAGAAAGTAGCTTACCGAGGGCCATCTTATCGTTCAATGGTCATAAAAGATAGCTCAGTAGTATTGAGCTTTGATGATGCCGGTAAAGGCCTAATTGCAAAAGGCGGCGAGCCTATCGGGTTCACCATTGCAGGCGCTGATGGAAAGTTCGTGAAAGCGCAAGCTGTTATCAATGGCAACAAGATCACGGTGAGCAGCCCCAAGGTTTCTAAGCCGGTAGCTGTGCGCTACGGTTGGGCCTACAGCCCCATAGTCAACGTATTCAACTCCTACGATCTGCCTATGTCCCCGTTCCGCACGGACACATTCAAACTCACCACACAGCCGGAGAACACTCCCTACACAAAGCTGCAGTAAATACCTCACACTAGATCACACAATGGCTGCCGGATACTCTTCCGGCAGCCATTATAACGATTCAGAGATGACACTAGCAGGAAGTAAGCAATACGATCTCCCACGGTGCCAACTGCGGCAGTTCAAATACTGAGTATGGCCCACTGGTAGTCTTCTTCTCCAATACTTCTGACTTCCCGTTCACATGGAGCAGCCGGAGCGAATCGGTGGAGTTCAGCACGCGAAGTTCTATATCCTGCGCCGAGTCCAGGCAGGCGTTTAGTAGAAGCATAGAACGCTTGCCCTGAGCGTCGCTGCGGCACCACAGCGCGGTTTTGTGGTAAGATGCCACCCACGCAGGTAGCGTATCTTTGGAAAGCCAACGGACTAGAGACTTCACCTGGCTGGTTTTCGCCAGCGTCTGCATCGATCTCCAAGGTGAATATCCAGCCACAGCGATGCGGCCCCCGTTACGGTTTTCGTAGATTCCCATAATAGGGCCGAAGCTGGTGTTGGTGAAGTCGATAACCTCGGAAAGTGTTCTGCATGCTGTGTCGAGCGGCTTCAGAATATAAGCAGATTCTGCCCAAAATGAAGGCCTTGTGTCCCGGTGCCATCCCGCGAATTTACCGTTCAATTCGTCATTCGTAAAGACTTCGATGCTGTCAACATTTCGGACTCCCGCGATATCAAAACCTGTGAGCGCCGACATCCCCATTTCATTCAATCGCCGGAGCGCAGGTCCATCCATCAACACACTCCCCGACAGTATCTCTTCAAGCTGATCCTTAGGGAATGCAAGGCACGAATCGCCCTTGATCAGCGTCACCGAAGCTCCATCACGAGCGTAGGCGATTGGAATACCGATCTCGGATAGTTCCTGAACATAATCAAGTTCAGCGCCGAAGCCGGTCTGGAACCAGTCAGCATCGGCGTTGAGAGAAGCGGTGCTGTCGGTTGTAAATGCAGCCCACACTCCTTCGCATTTACTCCTGCCGAATGCCTGGACCTCAGCGTCCATGAAAGGCCGGAACTGCTTTACTCTTTCAAAGTTGGGAGCGTATTCTGCAATGGGGTCAGATGCAATCCCCATCAGGTTGAGCGCCGCGCCTGTGCAGCCCGTGCCGATGTAGGTCGCACACTCAAGGCCCAGGGTTGTCGTGCTCTTTTTCAGCATCTGATACGGGAAGTTTTCAATCTCTGACTGAATATCTACTACTTTTGGACCGAGCACTGAAACCTGCCTGCCGATGGAATGAGCCTTTGTAACGAACCCTGGAAGATTATCATCACCATAGAAGCCACCTCCCGGCCTCCACATCACCTTAACATCGTCCTTGCCCGCCATACTCTTAGCCCAATCATCAAACCCGAACCCACTGTAGAATATCTCACCGGTCATCAAGCCAAGAGGAATGCTTCGATCTACCGAGTCCACAGCGTCCCGAATAAGCGCCAACAAATCACTGATCACACTTCGATTGTGCGCAAGCCACTGTTTGCGCATGCTCACCCGTTCTTGCACCGATCCACCGTTTATAGCATCTTTCAAGCTCTCTCTGGTCCAATGCTTGCCGGTCTCGTGGTTGAACTTGTCGAGGCAACGCTCACAGAAGCACGTAAGCCCTGGTATACCGTGACCTTCCATCCGAACATCGTCATCTACCCAAATAAAATCAGGCTCGGCTTCGGCCAGCGTGACATAAGTCTTGCGTACATAGTCCTGCATGCTTTCGTCCGAGGGACAATAGCAGCCGGCAATTGTGTCGCCATCAATGCCCATCAGGCGCTGCCAGGGTTCATTCAGGGAGTTGGCAAGGTTCTCGTTCAAGTGGCCAAGCGTGGCAAGATGATTGATTCCCACAGACGGCACAATCTGCCTCAGCCTCGGTATGCGGTCTTTCAAAACCTCGGCGCGCCGTTGTATCTCTTCCAGTGGAAGCGGCGGGTGCGTGAAGCTGGTAAAACAGGCCACCTCATCCACCGTGTCCCTGAACCTGCTCATCATTGACAATAGCTCATCGAACCTCTCGTCACCGAGCCAGATATAAGTGCTTGCGCGGAACGATACTTTCGCGCGCGTATGGTTGCTCATCCTTAACCTCCGAACTGCTGGATTCTGCTATGAGCGAATCTGTTGTAATCTAACTACCTGAGATGCATCGTGTCAAGATACATGATCAGTAAATGCTTGACAGTTATCCGTATTTACATTACATTACAAACAAGCCTGATGCAGTATCTGGGTTGCGTTATGCAGTCCAGACAGTGCAACGGTTTTTTTGTCCTTTAAAGGAGATCCAACGGTGGACTACAAGCAGGTTATTTTCATTAAATATCCGATACAAGGCGAACCTGCTGGGATTATAATTAACGGTCAAGTCGCGACAACCTCCGTTGTTGTAAGTGTCCAAACACAACCGCAGCAGCCGGGATTTATATGGATAACTACGCAATCGGGTAGTGGTTATGCCGGACCCGTTCAGAGTGGTCAACAAACCGTATACGGCGTGCCTCCTACTGTAGCTGGCTCAATAAACCCACCATCAGGCGCACTTGGAGGGCTGCTTCCACCTAATCTGGGAGTGCCATCCGAAATCAAAGGAAAACTAAACTGGGGTGCATGCTTTTTGACCCCACTGTGGAGTGTTTTCCACAATGTATGGATTGGCCTTCTCAGCGTGGTCCCAGCACTCGGACTTGTTATGCATATCCTGCTACTTGTCAGGGGCAACGAATGGGCATGGCAATCCAGGCAGTTCCAGAGCGTTGACGAGTTCTTTCAGGTGCAGCGTGCCTGGGCCATTTGGGGCTGGATATGGTTTGGCTGTTTAGTGTTGGGCTTCTTTCTATCAATCGTTATATGGACATCTTTGTTCATTCTGTCCGCTGCGCCACGAGTTAGCTAGTGAGATCGACAGTTCCGCCTAGAACAATCCGTACGTAATTATCTAACTGGTGCTCAATAATGTGGAGAAGGTCGGGGGATGATGGTGGGCCCACTCGGATTCGAACCAAGGACCAATCGGTTATGAGCCGACCGCTCTACCGCTGAGCTATGGGCCCCCGCCACGTGCATTCTAATATACCATTTATGCCTCCTTTTTGCAAGCAGAAAGCCCGGCAATTGTAGCAAATTCGTCCCACAGATTGACGCCTTCCCCCTGAGGTATATATAATTCTCGTGGACAATAATCCACCACGGAGAATGACAATGCTTGCACATGTGAACTCGAGTGCGGTAAACGGAATTGATGCTTATCTCATCGAGGTTGAGGTTGACATCGCACCCGCGCTGCCGAGTTTTACAATTGTTGGCCTGCCTGACGCGGCTGTGCGCGAATCCATCGAGCGTGTACGTGCTGCGATCAAGAACTGTGGCCTTGAGTTTCCCTCACGCCGAATCACTATCAACCTCGCCCCTGCCGATGTCCGAAAGGAAGGCCCGTCATTCGATCTGCCGATTGCTATTGGCATTTTGGCCGCATCAGGGCAGGTGGACACGGAGTTTATAGACGACTGCGTTGTGGTTGGTGAACTCAGCCTCGATGGTGCTGTGCGACAAGTCAGTGGGGTGCTTCCTATCGCGCTCAATGCACGTGAGAAGAAGATCAAGCGGATGATCGTGCCCGCCCACAACATAAAGGAAGCCGCGATCGTTCAAGATGTAGAAGTCTATCCCGTTACTACTCTTACTGAAGTGGTCCAACTCCTCAATGAGCCGGATCACATGCTTCCGGCAATTTTTGACCCTGCTGAGTTCGAGGCCCTTCACGAACCGGCTTATGAAGTGGACTTTGCCGACGTCAAGGGCCAGGAAACGGTCAAACGCGCACTGGAAATATCGGCAGCCGGAGGGCACAACCTATTGATGGTCGGACCTCCAGGCAGTGGCAAGACCATGCTCGCACGCAGAATCCCCAGTATCCTTCCCCCCCTCAGTATGGATGAGGCCCTTGATGTCACCAAGCTCTACAGTGTCTGCGGCCTACTGAGTTCAAATGAAGCTTTGATCACCCGCCGGGCGTTCCGTGCTCCCCATCACACCATATCCAACGCCGGCCTTACGGGTGGGGGCACATATCCGCGTCCCGGTGAAGTCAGCCTGGCGCACCACGGGGTGCTGTTTCTTGATGAGTTTCCAGAATTCAAGCGCGATGTGCTGGAGGTGATGCGGCAGCCGCTTGAGGATGGCCATGTTACCATCGCCCGCGCTCAAGCCTCGCTCACTTATCCCGCGCAATTCATGCTTGTCGCCGCGATGAACCCGTGTCCATGCGGCTTCTATAATGACCACGTAAAAACATGCACATGCACCCCCAACATGATCCACAAATACCTCCAACGCATCTCCGGCCCGCTTCTGGACAGGATAGATATCCACGTAGAAGTCCCGCGTCTTAAACAGGATGAACTTATGAGCAAGTCTTCCGGTGAGCCATCAGTAAAGATACGTGCCAGGGTGAGGCAGGCACGAGAGATCCAGCAGGTTCGTTTCGCCGGCACCAAGATATTCAACAACGCCCAGATGAGCTCCAAGCTGACAAAGCAGCATTGCAAGTTAAATCCTGACGCTGAAGGTCTGCTGAAACAAGCTATCGAGCAACTTCACCTCTCCGCCCGCGCTTTTGATCGAATTCTCAAACTCTCCCGCACCATCGCCGATCTCGCTGCAGCTGACTCAATAGGTGTAGAGCACATAGCAGAAGCGGTGCAATACCGAAGCCTGGACCGTAAATACTGGGGATAGAAAAGCAATTATGAGTGCATGGGTAGCGGGCACTTGTGATATTAGGTAACGGTGTGAAATTATAGATCTGTCATTGATGCTATGGTAGAAAGCCAAGTTCGGATTTTCAATTGATTAGTGATTAATGACATGCTTCAGGATAGATGCATCATCCCAGAGATCAAAAGCACCTTGCGCTCTGCATAGGTGAAATAAGTGCAATTACCTCTCAATACTTCGCTCATGTAAGCATACTCTCGACAACTGCTCCATTAATGTGTCTGCATTGCAAATATATAATGCAAATGGTTATTATATGTTCGTGTAAATATCATTGACACAGTTGAATACATGTAGCATCATGACTACACTATTAAAAGCTGAGCTACAAGATTATCTACCATCTCCATCTTGATGCCGGCTGCTTCGTATTTTACACTTCATAATCTCGCTTCGCATTTCGGGCTGCTCCGTCGATGACGGTCCATGCGCCCGCTTTTCAACTGCAATTACCTTACTTTGTACTCTTGCGCGTTATCCATCCCTTGCTGAGGAGGCATTGTGTCATTATGGCTAAATATCCATTGGGGAAGGTTTCTTGGTTTCTCTTACCGGTGCTGGTTGTCTGCGTCATCGGTTATGCTTGCTTTGGCGGCAGCGTATCTGCAAAGCGTGACGTTAAGGCCAGCGCTTCGGCAAGCTCTCCGATAGGGGAGGGGGTTTCGGCTCTTAATGCGGGTCACCATGAACAGGCAATGAAGGTGGCTGAGAGTGTGCTGTCGAAGTCCGCTTCGTCAGCGGAACGAAGCAAAGCATATTCGCTGCTCATCACAGCAACACGTGCTTCCCAGGGCTACAACGCCGCGATTCGTAAAGCCGAGGGTATCAGGGCGAGCCTCAAGAAGAGCAAGC
>JAJFTD010000079.1 GCA_021373255.1 bacterium | reverse complement strand
CTTGCCCCACTTCTGGAGGAGTGCATCGATACTCAACTGCCCGCTGAGTACAGTCACTAACTCACCCTCCAACTGCCACTTCTTCATCTCCGTTAGCTGGCGGCCCTCGAAGTCTATGTAGAGGATGTCTATGGCGATATCATCAATGGAGTGCCTGGTGAATATCTGCGCGGCGTGAATGTCGATGTTCATCGCATGCAGCACGCCTGTGATCTCGCTCAACAGCCCCTGCCTGTCCTTCGCCACAACGGTGAGCAGCGTGAACTGTCCCGCTCTATCGTCCTTAATCTCTACAGATGGCTGGCCATTGCGCACGTGTCGCACGTAACTGATATGCGCAGCCAAGTCTTCAGGCGGGGTGTTTAAGAGATAACCCGCAGGCATAGTCCGGCAGTGCTCATCGACCTCGTCAGGCGGGAGGTTTGCAAAGCACAGTTCACGACGGACCCTGCTCCGATGGCGGTCGATATCGGGCCCTGCGCTATTTGGCGATCTCAGTGCAGTCATTGCTCGCTCATGCAGCTCGGTTAGGAAGCGAATTTGAACTTTGCTCCAGTTGCGCGTGCCCACTGCACGGTAATCGGCTATAGTGAGCAGGAACAGCATATCCAGGAGTTGGACATCCTTGATTACTGAGATAAAATCCCTGATAGTTCGCCTTTGGTTCAGGTCGCGTAGACGGGCAGTCTCGCCCATTCTGAGGTGGTGCTTTACCAGGAACTCCACGCGCGCGCAGGAGTCTTCGTCCATCCCAAGTGCGGCTGCGGTCTTTGCCGCTATTGTAGCGCCGGTTCGAGCGTGATCTCTCTTGGAGTCGATCTTCCCTGCGTCGTGAAGAAGGGTGGCAAGGAAGAGAACCTCCAACTTTTGCACGCGGGAGAATACGTCGGTGAGTATTTCGTTATCTTCAGTAAAAAGCACATCCAACTGCTCCACAGCCCGCAAGCTATGCTCCCCAACAGTGAACTTGTGCACAGCATCCCCCGGCACAAGACTTACAAGACCCTTGAACGCAGGAATTACCACTTGCAACACACCCAAGTCCGCCATCGACCGCAGCACAGATCCTGCACCGGGACCTGCAAGCAGATCGACAAAAGATCTTCGTGCATCGGGGGTCATTTTATAACCCTTTACCGATATGGCAATGAGGTCGCAGGTGTCACGATGGATGTGGAGATTGAACGTTTGCGCGTGTTGGAAGACCCTGATCAGCGCGGCGGGATCACGGGTCAGCAGGCCACGATCGAGAATGTGCAGCACTCCACTCTTTGCCACCACACCGGGTTCGATTTCCAGAGACTGCTCCAGGCAAGCCTCGGCAACCTTCCGAAATATACGGTGGATATTGCGTGTATGCACATAGAATTGGGAAATGTATCCCACAGGGTCCGAGCTTGACTCACTACGGAACCCCATTTTATCGGCAACTTCAGCGTGCCTGGATGCACTCAGCACATCCAATCCACGAGCAGAAAGCAAATGCAAGATATTACGTGTGCGAGCGATAAACTCTGTTGCAGCGTGGGTTTCTTCGATCTCGGCATCGCTCACTATACCGCGCGCCCGCAGGCCGTACCAGACATCTCCGCCATTGAGGTCGAAAGCCACCTGCGCGATCCATCGTGCGGCATGCAGGTCACGCAGGCCACCGCTGCCCTCTTTGATGTTCGGCTCAACAAGGAACGGTGTACTAAGCGGGCCACCGGATTTATCGCGAGTGTTGACGTGGTCAGCAACAAACGCAGCGGGGGTAATAGCGTGCCTGAGAGTCAATTCGAACGCATTGAACAGAGCAACATTCCCTGCTATCCAGCGGGCATCGAGCAGAGCGGTTTGCGTCTCCAGCGGAAGGTTTTCCACCTCATCCACCCTGCGATAGGAATAGCCTACTTTGAGATCAGCGTGCTCAAGGACATCCATTAGTATGCGGAATGCGCGCTTGACTACCAGGTCGATCTCGCTATCGTCCTCGGTTCCGACGATAAATGTCACGTCAACATCGGAGAATGGCGACATCTCTCTTCTTCCGTAACCACCCACAGCCGCAATGGCAATCTCTCGAAGGGCTTTACGAGCAGCTTGTGGATCATCTTGTTCGGCTTCCCGAGCGGCGACGTGGAATATGCGCTTGATCAGGCAGTCGGTGAGGTCGCTATAATGCAACATCATCTCGATGCCGCCCATATCCGAGAGTCGTGTAGCAAGCTCTTCACGAGTTCTTAAAAGAGCCTGCGCCAGCTCGCGGCTGCCGGTAATGCCCTCAAACCCGGAAGCGTAGTCGAGATTCTTTAACTGCTGATCCATTAACTGTCCTCGATGCTACTGTCGTAGCAACAATGTTTTTCTGTTGATACAGCCTTAGCTAATAAGCATTACGTTATGGCATCAGAGATGCCACTTGGCCAATGCGGGCCAGATCAGAGATCTGCCCGAACCTTAATAAGCCGACACCCGAACCCTGGCACCCAATACCTATATTGCAGATTCTCCACGCTCGCCGGTGCGGATGCGAATGACGTCATCTACTTTGCTGAGGAAAATCTTGCCGTCGCCAATCTCGCCTGTAAATGCCGCTTTGGTGATCGCCTCGACCACTTGTTCGACCTTGCTGTCTGCAACTACGGTCTCTATCTTGGTCTTGTCCAGCAGGTTCACCACGTATTCCTGCCCACGGTAATATTGAGTTCGGCCTCTCTGCTTACCGGCGCCCATTACGTTAGCAACTGTGATACCTTTGACTTCTATCGCGTCCAGTGCGTCTTTTACATCGTCCAGCTTGCCCGGACGGATAATAGCTTCAACTTTTGTCATCGTGATATTTCCTCCTACAGGCTGTAACCGACCTCGCCGTGCTGTGTAAGATCAAGCCCGGTCTCTTCATCATCCTTTTCGACCCGCAGAGGCGTAATTACTCCTATTACCTTTAATGCTATAAACGTCATAACGAACGAATAGCCGGCCACAGTAACTGCAGCTACCGTTTGCTTGAGAAGTAATTCACTTCCACCCAGGAATAGTCCGTTGGTCTTCACTACCGGGTTGATGGCTCCAGTGGCGAAAAGGCCAACAGCAATAACACCCCATATTCCACCAACTCCGTGCACTCCGAAAACGTCCAGGGAGTCATCGTAGCCAAACTTACCCTTGAGCATTATCGCAAAGTAGCAGATAACAGAGACAATCGCACCTATGGCAATAGATGCTACCGGGGTGATGAATCCCGAGGCGGGTGTGACTGCCGCGAGTCCAGCGATTGCGCCTGTAGCTACTCCCAGTGCAGTGGGTTTGCCTCTGTGACACCACTCAAGCATCATCCATGCAACGGCAGCGGTAGCTCCCGCGGTGTTCGTCGCAAGGAACGCACCAGTGGCGATTCCATTGGCTGCAAGCGCACTGCCTGCGTTAAAACCGAACCATCCAAACCACAGCATACCGGTGCCGATCAGCGTCATCGTCAGGTTGTGAGGCTTGAATTCTTCACGATTGAACCCCTTGCGCCTGCCCAGCATAATGGCACAACACAGCGCGGATATACCTGACGATATGTGCACCACTATACCGCCCGCGAAATCCAGAGCGCCGTAGTTACGCAGCCAACCGCCTGTGCCCCATACCCAGTGAGCAACCGGGCAATACACCACCGTAAACCACACGATGGAGAAGATCACAAACGCCTTGAACCTCATCCTCTCCGCGAACGCACCGGTGATCAGGGCGGGAGTAATAATGGCGAACATCGCTTGAAATATCACAAACGCTTGGTGCGGGATCGTGGGCGCATAATCAAGATTGGGCGCAACTCCCACGTTCCTCAACCCCGCCCATTCAAGCGAACCAATGAACCCGAAATGGTCCGTTCCAAACGCCAGGCTATAGCCGTAAACCACCCAAAGCAGGCCGATAATGCCTACCATCGCAAAGCTCTGGAGAATAGTCCCCAGCGCATTCTTCCTGCGGACCATACCAGCATAGAACAGAGCCAGGCCAGGAGTCATGAACATAACCAGCGCGCTCGACACCAGAACCCACGCGGTGTCACCAGCATTGATCTTCCCCGCCGAGTCGGCAAACGCCACCCCCGAACTCAGCAGCAAGCAGAACACCACCGCGCCTAAAGTCGCCAATAACATCCTGGCTCGAAAAACAAGACCGCCCACTCTACTCCTCCTAGTGTGTTACCTGAATATTTCCAGTTAGTTTCCACTATTTGAGTGTAAAGCGTGAATGTTGCGAGGATGTTTCCGCACGGTTGCCAGGTTGTTGCCTCATTGTTTCGTGCCGGATATCGGAGAATTATCCCGATATCCGGCACCCAACACCTGCCCCCTATATTGCTACTTCACCATTTTCGCCGGTGCGAATTCGGATCACTTCGTCGATCTTGCTAACGAATATTTTCCCATCACCGATCTCTCCGGTGAATGCTGCCTTTTTGATGGCCTCTATCACCTGCTCGGACATATCGTCACTTACAACTGTCTCGATTTTAGTCTTATCTAGCAGGTTGACTACATATTCCTGACCTCTGTAATATTGCGTCCGGCCCCTCTGCTTACCGGCGCCCATCACGTTGATTACAGTGATCCCTTTTACTCCGACCTCGTCCAGCGCTTCCTTGACATCATCTACTTTGCCTGGACGGATAATGGCTTCAATTTTAGTCATTTTTCTGGTCTCCTTTCGCCCGCGTTACAGGTTGTATGCAACTTCGCCGTGCTGCGTGAGATCGAGGCCTGTCTCCTCATCACCCTTGCTCATTCTCAATGGGGTGAATATACCGATAACCTTGAGAATGATGAACGTGAGTATGAATGAGTATGCCCCTACGGACACGATAGCGATTAACTGCTTACCGAGCAGAGCCGCGTTACCTTGGAAGAGACCATTATCTCCAGCGGAGTTGATGGCGACGCTGGCGAAGAGACCGGTGGCTATAGCGCCCCACGTCCCGCCGACGCCGTGCACGCCGAAGACATCCAGGGAATCATCGTAACCGAGCTTGCCCTTTAGCATAATCGCTGAGTAGCAGACCACACTGACAATCGCACCTATGGCGATGGAGGCCATAGGACCGACAAACCCGGACGCAGGTGTTATTCCGACCAATCCCGCAACCGCGCCTGATGCCGCGCCGAGAGCTGTCGGCTTGCCACGGTGAATCCACTCGATGATGAGCCATGCGATAGCTGCAGTGGCGGCGGCGGTATTCGTTACAACAAATGCATTAGCCGCAAGGCCATTGGCGCCTAGAGCACTGCCTGAGTTGAACCCGAACCAACCGAACCACAGTAGAGCGGTGCCTATCAGGGTCATTGTCAGGTTGTGAGGTTTGAAGTCCTCGCGGCCGAAACCCTTGCGGCGGCCGAGAACTATAGCTGCGCACAGTGCAGAGATACCGGAACAAATGTGAACAACAGTCCCACCGGCAAAATCCAGCGCGCCGAGTTCGCGCAACCAGCCACCAGTGCCCCAGACCCAATGCGCAACCGGGCAATAAACTATAGTGAACCACACTATCATGAAAATGAAAAATGACTTGAATGCCATTCTCTCTGCAATAGCGCCGGTGATCAGGGCAGGTGTGATTACGGCGAACATACATTGGAAAATCATGAATGCCTGATGCGGGATCGTGGCTGAATACGGAGCGTATGGCGCTAGACCGACATTACGCAGGCCGATCCAATCCAATGAGCCGATGACATGCCCATGGTCGGGTCCAAAGGCAAGACTATAACCGTATAGCACCCACAAAACAGCGGCAAGACCGCACATAATAAAGCTCTGGAGAATTGTCCCGAGAGCGTTCTTCCTGCGGACCATACCTGCATAGAACAGGCCCAGACCGGGAGTCATGATCATTACCAAAGCGGTGCTTGCCAGCACCCATGCAGTGTCACCGGTGTCGACTTTTGCTGCTCCATCAGCCATAGCAGCCGGAGCGGCAGCAAAGCAAAGCATAGCTGCACCTGTCGCCATTCCCAATAATTTGATGTTTAATAACTTCTTCACGCAGCATCCCTCCTCTTATGGTTTGTGAGAAAGCTTTGCCTAGAGTATAGGCAAAAGATGTTTCCGGGGAATTACGGACCGGTTACACTTTGGTTGCCGCGTTGTTACAGCGGGCGGGTGGTGTTTCTTCACGGTTTCTGAGGAATTGCCGAGTTTGAAGACCGTTGACAAACAACTAAACTGTGGATATACTACAGGCAGTTGGTATCACAAGATGCTGTGGCGTTTGAATTTTTACGAAAACCAACCTACTTACTGCAAAGAGTGACCGCTGATATACCAGCCAGCACCCCTCTAGCTAGCGATGATACACTTAGTTATCAAGCAATTATAAGGTAGCCGAAAAATGACTATGTCTAGAAGAGTAACTACGATATTACTGCTGATTATCAGCGTTTTTATTCTGAGCGGCTGCCGAAATACCCAACCTGAAAAAACCAAGCTGGTGGTGTGGAGTCCCATTATGCCCGACCGCACCAAAGGTCTGGACGCTGCGTATAGGGAGTTTGAACGGCGGCACCCGGATGTAGAGGTTCAGATGCTGGGTTTGGGCGCGGGCGGTATAAACTCCCAGAAACTGATGACGGCTATAGTAGGCAAGGCCCCGCCTGATGTGGTGCTGCAGGACAGGTTCACTGTTGGAGACTGGGCTGCACGCGGCACATTTACACCGCTTAATCACCTCATTGAACGCGATCGAACTAAACCGGACGGGATAAGGCGCGAAGAGTATTATAAGGCCGCATGGAACGAAGCTGTTTACCAGGGCAAGGTCTATGCGATTCCTGATGATATAGATGACCGGATATTATATTACAATCGTCAGCTATTCAAAGAAACCGGTTTGGACCCAAATCGACCTCCGCGCACCTGGGATGAGCTGGAATACTACTCAAAACGACTGACAAAATACAGAAAAGACGGTGGGTTTGACCGGATCGGATACATTCCGCTGTTCGGTAATAGTTGGCTTTACCTTTTCAGTTGGCAGACCGATGGCGAGTTCATGAGCAAGGATTGCCGCACATGCACGATCAACAACCCCAGGACTGTCGAAGCTCTCGATTATCTTGTTAAGTATTATGACAAGTTCAAAGGCGTACAGGCTCTTAATTCGTTTGCCTCGGGTTTCAAGGGCGGTGAACTGGACCCATTCCTGACAGGGCAAGTCGCCATGAAAATAGACTGCGGAGTCTATATTGATTACATCGCCAGGTACAACCCAGGGCTCAATTTTGGTGCGGCTCCGCCGCCTGTTCCGAAGGACAGGTATGAAGGCAAAGGCCGTTATAAGGGAGAGCAAAAGTATGTAACCTGGACAGGTGGTTTCTCTTATGCAATACCTAGTGGCGCAAAGCATCTCGAGAAATCCTGGGCATTGATAAAATGGTTGAAATCTGAAGAATGCACCAGACTGATCCACAAGACCCAGCGAGAGCATAACGTCGCTATTGGCCGCACCTATGTACCCTGGCTGACGGCAAATTCTCGAGTGAACAACATCATCGTGCGCGAATTTGCTCCAGACAACACTCGGCTCAAAGATGCCCAGAAGCTGGCGTTGGATATGCTTCCCGATTCGCGATATAGACCCGTAACTTTTGCATGCATTCGACTCTGGGACGAGCAGGTAAGGGCTACGGACTTGGCGATCAACCATAAAAAATCGCCTCAGGCAGCACTTTCCGCCGGACAGCGAGTAGTGCAAAAGGAAATCGATAAAGTCTATGGCAAAGCAAAATATTCTGATCTTAACTGGAAATATCCCTTTGGCATCATAGGCCTTATTGCAATCGTGATTTGCATTATGGCGGTAAGGTCGTATCGAAAAAATGGGCCGATGACTAAATTGTCTAAGGCGGAAAATGCGGCGGGGTATCTGTTTGCGTTCCCATGGATATTCGGTTTTGCGGTATTTACCGTTGGACCAATTATTGTTTCGCTGATATTCAGTTTCTGCGATTATGACGTGCTTCACCCCGCAAAGTGGGTTGGAATCAGCAATTATGCAAATCTGCTAACTGATGACCGTTATTTTATGTCCAAGGCGATGTTCAATGTTGCATACCTCGCAATAATCGGCTTGCCCTTGGGAATGCTGGTAAGTCTTTCAGCGGCTATGCTGCTTAATACTAAAGTCCGCGCAATGAACTGGTATAGAACAGTGTATTACCTGCCATCTATAGTTCCGGCGGTTGCGAGCGCGGTATTGTGGATCTGGGTGCTTAATCCTCAATACGGATTGATCAACACCGCATGGCGCGCGACGCTTACGGCATGGTTTCACATGGTTCCTCCGCTGTGGTTGGCAAGCGAAACGACTTCAAAACCTGCTTTGATCGTTATGAGTCTGTGGGGAGCAGGCGGTGGAATCATATTGTGGCTTGCCGGTCTGCAGGGGGTATCCAGACAATTATATGAAGCCGCTGACATCGACGGTGCAGGTTGGTGGTGCAGGCTCTGGAATGTAACCCTACCTATGCTCACGCCGTATATATTCTTCAATTTGATCATGGGCACGATTGGTGTGCTTCAGAGCTTTGAAACGCAGTACATTATGACTGGTGGAGGCCCGGTGGACTCGACCATGGTGCCTGTGCTCTACTTGTTCAGCAATGCATTCAATTACTTCAAAATGGGATACGCCTCCGCGATAGCGTGGCTTTTATTTGTGGTAATCCTGATACTCACTCTGTTTCATCTCAAAGTGGCGAAAAAGTGGGTTTACTACGAAAACGAGAAGGTTGGATAAATGCAAGAGTTTAATCCACTACTTTGGATATCAGGCACAATTGCCTTATACTTTGCGGCTGAATTGTCGCTGGTGTTGATCTGGGAAAGTATCAGGATTCGCAGGTATTCTGGTCTGCTGCGCTGTGTTTTCATCGCGGTATTGGCTATATGTATTGGTTGTCTCGTACACGTTGTCGCGCCGCTCAAGTATTTCCTGACCGCTGTTCTATTGTTTGCAGGATTCGCGCAGGAATACTTTTCGACATCCGCAAAAATGGAGAAATCCTACGGAGCCGGATGGAGACGCAAGATGGCGGGAACAGTGGCAATTCATATTGCTTTGATGACTGGAGCAGTCATATTCATCATTCCGTTTGTTTGGCTGGTATCGACCTCGCTAAAAGAGGAGGATCAGATATTCAAATATCCGCCAGTCTGGATACCCACAAGGCAGGTGCAGACAACGCTCAACGGTCATAATTATGGGATTTCGCGGTTGTCCATTGCCGGGCGAAGTGTAAGAGTGGCCGAGATATCTACTCTTGAAGACGAAAAAAGCAGAGTGCAGATACTTGCCAGACAGCCCAATGCCGGTAAAATTATGATTGTTGACACACGGAGCCTTTCCAAAGTCAGGAAATATGGTCTCAGGTGGCAGAATTACTCGGATGCTCTGGACTTTTTACCAAAAGGCACGCATAAGGGATTAGTGTATCTTTGGAATACAATATATGTTACAATTCTCAGCGTCCTTGGAACTCTGCTTGCCAGTTCGATGGTCGCTTACTCTTTCGCTCGTTTGAAATGGTTTGGCAAAGAAGTCTTCTTTGGACTGCTTCTTGCGACAATGATGCTTCCGGGCGCGGTCACGATGATGCCCGTATTTCTGATTTTCCGATACCTTGGGTGGGTGGACACACTGCGCCCGCTCTGGGTTCCATCGTTTTTCGGAGGTGCGTTCAGCGTATTTTTGCTGAGGCAATTCTTTATGGCTATACCTCATGAGCTTGAGGAAGCAGCCAGAATTGACGGCGCGGGGTATTGGACCACTTTTTGGAAGATAATGATTCAACAGGTGAAACCAGCACTTGCCGCGGTTGCAATCATGACCTTTATGGGATCGTGGAACAACTTTATGGGGCCGTTGATCTACTTGAATTCTCCCGAAAAGATGACCCTGGCTTATGCCCTCCAGCTCTTCCAGGGTGAGCACGGCAGTGAGTTTGGCATGGTTATGGCAGCTTCAACCCTGGTGATGCTTCCGGTGCTCATTCTGTTCTTCTTCACCCAAAGATACTTTATAGAAGGTATTACGCTTACAGGCATAAAAGGATGATATCAATGACACCCAGAGAACGTTTCCTAACAGCACTGAATAATGAAAAACCTGATAGGTTGCCTTGCCAGGTTCACGGATGGATGCAGTATTATCTGAACCGATATCTGGACGGGATGGACTGGTATCAGGCTTACGAAAAGTTTGGCATGGGCTATGCCATTTACGTTTCGCCGGATTATAAATTCGATGAGAAAGACCTTGCGAAATGGCAAGGCAAGCGGACAGACCTTGGTGTTGACGATCAGGGTAATCACCTGTGGGAAGAGATTATCGAGACTCCCGAAGGGTCCCTACACCATGCGGGAGCTTGGAATGACATCACACCCTGGGAGACCGAAGTCTTGATCAAGAATGAGCACGACTTCGAGCTTTGGAACAAATATAGCCCCATGCCCATAGCTGCTGATCTATCCAGGATTCGCGAGGCGAGGGACAGGATCGGCGATAAGGGGATAGTGCGCAGCCACCCATTCAGCCCCGGTCAGGGCAGTCCTTGGCAGAGCTTTTGCACTATGGTTGGGACAGAAGAAGCCATAATGATGGCCATGGACAATCCCGATTTCCTCCATTACGCTCTTGGTGAGATTCTGAAGAAAACGCTCCGGGTGACCGAGATGTGGAAAGGCACCACAGCAGATATGGTCGAGACCGGCGGCGGTGCAGGATCTAACACTGTTATCAGCCCGAACATGTTCAAAGAGTTCTGTTTACCCTATGATCAGAAGCAGCACGCAGCACTGCATGAGGCCGGGGTTAAGATTGTTTACCATCTCTGTGGCGGCTTGATGCAGATGCTTGACCTTGTTGCAGAGAACGGAGCCGATGGCCTTGAAACCATGACCCCTCCTGCAATGGGAGGCGACTGCGATCTGGCGGAAGCAACTCGACGAGTGGGCGATAAGCTGTTCTTTATCGGTGGGTTCGATCAGAATAAAGGTTTTGAGAAGGGGAACCCCGCAACTGTAAAAGAGATGGTTAATGAACTGCATGCGGCATGTCCTAATGGAGGATATATATGCTCCCCCTCGGATCATTTCTTCTATGGTGACCCACGCAATATTCAGGCGTTTGCTGATGCAGCAAGTGAGTGTTATTACGATTAGTGTGTAGCATGTCACCGGTAGATTGCGCACTAATGCCGTCGGCGGTGTTACATTGAGACATCCATATTGGAATTAGCAAATACTGCAGGCACTTAGGTGCCTGCAGTTTCACATATAATCGGTGATAATTTAACGTTCTAGCCTATCTTAGGTAAGATCTCCCAGAGCATGATGCTTCGGGACAAGTTTTTCGTCCCGAAGTCCCAGCTCTTCGAAGTGCTTCAGGACGAAAAGCAGTCCCGAAGCATAATCTTGTATGTCGTTATTACATTATCTGAGATAGAGCGTGATTCAGTGGCTCGCTTCGGGGCTGGATTTGCCGTTGAACACTGACTTGTAGCTCCACTTCTTCTTCACATTCTTGCGCCACTCCTGAGAGGGGCGCTTTATGTTTTCTGCTCTGGCTTTCTTCGCGGCTGGTGCGGATAATGCTTTAGTCAACTTCTCTTTGAAGAACCGCATTTCCCGCTTCTGGGTTTCCGTGACGAATCCATCACATTGATAGTCGTCCCAAATAGCTCCCGGTGCTCCGCCTTCTTCATATACGGCTTTGAACCAGGGGTAAATCGCCATCAGAGAATGCATCATCTGTCCCTTTATGGGCTCAGTAGTGTTGTAGTGAACCTGGAAGTCTGTGCCGTATTTCTCATTCACAGCGATATCGCGCATGTTCTCAAAACATGGAAGGTAGGCAGGAATGATGCCCTGCTTGACCTCCATTTTTGTGAGCTTGCGGATCTCGCTCGGAGTGTATGGCATAGTTGTGTAGTCAGAATGGAATGCCACGAGCCCAGATTTCTGCAAAATCTCCGCAATCGCACCGACTCTTCGCTGGCTGTAGTAGATGTGGCGCATGTGAGTATTAGGATTTGTGGGATCGATGCCGCTTACCATGACATTGCCACCCTCAGTCCGCAATATAATTTTGGCCTGGGGTATCTCCTTGCGCACGACATCCAGAGTGTCTTTATAGTTCTTCACTCTGAGCTCGGTGCGGAATATGTCCCAATCTGCAATTGCCGGGCTCCAGTCGTGGAATACCTGCTTAGGATCCGTGTATTCCCATCTTTGCCCAGAAGCGTTGAGCACCTGATTGGCTTCCGGGTCAACTTCATCAAATGACTTATAATTCGATTTCCAAGCAGCGTTCGCAGCCTCGATTGTCCCGTATTTTGCCTTGCACCACTCCCGGAAAGCTATGATAGTGCGCTCACATTCAGGATAACGGATGTTGACATCCTGGCGCATCCAACCACGGGTATCTTCCACGCTTATGGGCACGTCGCCGCGCTCCATCTGGTAGTAAATATCGCCCCAGCGACTGAATTGATACAACCATGCCGCTGCGTTAGCTGCGGGTAGATTGGGATCGGTGTGGCTGATGACTCCATAACCGGTAGGTAGGACGTCCATCTTTATATTCTTGCCGGTAATCCAATTAGAAATCGCTTCTATTGTTGATCGGTCATAAGGGTAAGCCCCCCACCCCTCAGCGACCATTCCTTCTTTGCGCGCACAGTCCAGGAAGTATTTCCATGCATCGCCCTGTGTATTAGCCTTGGGGTTGTACATATCATCGTAAAGCCATGGCATGGATGTGAATGCAACGATATTTATGCCGCAATCCATCATTTCGCGTAATCTCTCGCGAATATGCACCTCGGGAAACGGCCCAATCTGGATATTGCTGCGCATGTCGGCCATGCATTGTGACCAAATCGCCGGTTTGCGCATGCCATTCTTGAACATGGTGGCCTGGTTATTAGCGTTGAACTTCACAAAAAGCGAGTCGCTCTCGACATTAATCGGCACAGCCAGAGAGGATATCGAAACGGGTCCGGTGCCGATCAGTTTTACCACCGCATGCTTGGTCCATGGAGCCACTTGTAAATTCAGTGTACCCTTGATTGAGTGGGTTTTCGCCGCGTCCTCCGTCTCTTTCTGGTAGCAATCAAACGCGGTCATGAACTCTTCATGTGTGTGAATCCAACGGGTAATTTTGTCAGGCTCATTTCCGTCGGTAAGGATGACAGTTCCCTCGGCTGCCGGCGCCTGTCGCGGCTTGTCCTCGACGGTAATCGGTATTTCGTATGTATATGCAGGTGAGCCTTCCCAGATATTCAGAAACGCATTGAAATCCTTGTAGTTCCTGTAGATTAACCTGAGCTTAATATTATACTCGCCCGCAGGCAGGCCAAAGTTCTGCCCGTCACCATAAGGCCATTTGGCGAAGTTGACCCATATCTCATGAGATTCGCCGGGATAAAAATATCCGAGGTCGCGATAGTATAGATTGTATGGGTGGCCATAGAATTCCCACTGGCCGTCTTTGTTTTTACGGTCAATAGCAGGGAAGAACTGGCATCCGCCGATACCTTCGGAGTCAAGGATAGTGTTTCCTGTGTTCGTGTATCTGAACTTGAACCATATCAAGTCACCCGACTCCACCACGCCCGATTTAGTAAAAGGATGTCGCGTGAATCCGGGGTATTCGCCGGGATTGTCGCTCATATCAGGCTTCATGTTATGCCTTGCGTTGGGGTTGAAGTTAGCTGTTATTGACCCCAGATACTCAACTTTGAGGTCGATTTTGCCCGGCAGCGCAAGATCGTATAAGTTCTGGTCTTTTCGACGTTTCGCTTCCTCGAATGCCGTTGCCTCGACTGCGACTGGGAATTTGCCATTGTCTTGGACCCAGGTGAGAGTGTATGGAATCGGAACAACATCGTACGCAGTTGCCTTTTTCGGCACTGAGAACTTCAGGGTATAATTCCCCAACTTGATCTGTTGTGTCCGCACCGGAGCCTTGGCATAATGTGCAAGCTGGCCGGTAGACACAGCTTCCCTGCGCATTGGATCGTAAACAAGCCCGCCATCTTCATGGATTGGATACTCGTTAACCGGTGCAGATTGTGGATACGTCGCTCCTAATGCTGTTCCAGATAGCATAGTCAGCACCATTGTTGCATATATCAATTTCATGTATTTGCTTCCACCATTTCTCGCTGTGGCTCGCTTACACTCCAGCCGTTGTATTCTTTTACAGTCTCAGCCATAGTATGCACGTTTTCCGCGGGTACTCCGTAGAACAGGTAGTCACTTGCCGCCACTATATGTTTTCGCCCCATGGTCGATTCTAGTATTTCAATCGTTTTTTCTCTCACCAGCTCAGGGCTGCCATTCAGCAGCACTTCGAGATCAAGATTTCCACGGGTGCAAATAGACGGATCGATCTTCTTCATTGCGTCAGTCAAAGAAGCCACGTTGCCTACAGGCGGCGGGCTCAGAGTTTCAAACAGATCGATTCCCATCCTGTTGTAGAATCCCATTGTCAGGAACGGCTCTATCGGAGAACATATATGGGAATATACCAGTAAACCCAGCGCATGGGCGATATCAGTTACCTGCTGCGAATACGGGATTATATAATCTTCATAGTATCTGGGTGAAATCATTTCGGCAGCGGGTCCACCAAGGAATATAAAGTCCGCGCCTCCGGCCGCAACAGCCCGCATAAGCCGCTCGTCGAGGATAACTATCTTATCCATTAGCCGTTTGAACTGCTCGGGGCAATCGTAAGCTAGCATCACCGTGGTCACCGTATCAGGGAAGCACCACAGCTCGTAGGGTTGAACCGGCCACTGAATACACACAGCAGATCTTCCGGCAACCATAGACATAACGTTCCTGACATGCCGTTCAATCTCGGTAAGATCGCAAGCGATAGCGGCATCTATGTAATATTCGAGAGCATCAAGGTTGCTGGAATCCTGCACAGGATATTTTTCGGCAAAGCACCCCTTGATCTTGTCCTCAATCACTTTCCGTTCAAGGGTGCCATACGGCGTCTCGAAGGCATATTCGCCTGATATCCGGTCACCATTTTGCTCACACTTGATCTGTTTCCAGATGAGCTCAGGGTTGCATGCTCCAAAGTCGCATAATCCAGCCGTGATAAGTGGTACAATATCGAATTGCTCTACTACTGCAATCGTGTCTTCGATCGAGGTCTGTGTAACCCATTCCTTACCGGCCATTTTAGTGTCGAAGCCTGCTCCCGCTCCAATTTGTGGAGAGCATATAGGCGACCCACCGTTTTTTACGTAATCTATGAAACGTCTTCTATTGTCCAAAACTAGCTCCTCCATTCCGTAATTCAGAGGCTTATAATCTGAATATCAGTAGATCTTTGCACCTTTATCAAGCGGGTTCCATCATTCGATATGCCACTGATTCCGGTCACGGCAACATATTTGCCGTCATAAGTCGAACCGGCTCCAGCGTATGCTACATTCATAGCTACTGCAGAACCATCGCTAATATCAAATCCGTCCGCATTACCATTGGAAGCTCTTCCAGAAGTCTTAATCAGCAGCCCTATGTTATTCAGACCGGTGCCTTCCGTCACACCTGTCTGACCCAAACCACCAGCCACATTTCCTAAATCTCCGCCACCCATCGATTTGTTGGTAAGTCCAAGGGGTGCAATGACGGCGGTCGATCCTGTTGGTATGAGACTTTGGGCGTCGATATATCTTTCCTGGTTCGCAGTGTCCAATCTTGTATAACCGACGATTGTATACTCTTTGCTAATATCCGTATCGCCCAGGTTAATGGAAGCATTATCCACACGAATGCCTGATGTCCTGTTGGATGTTTCAAAGTAATATTGATCCCCAAACTCGGCTACAAGCACGGCGTTGAGCGCTACGTAGGTGCCCAGGGTTCTTATCTTGGCATCGAACATACTGACAGTCCTCGGTACTGACAAAACGGTCCTCGGCGCTTCCCATGCATAGTCTCCGAGCGACGTAAAGCCAACGCCGCTTCTCGCCATTTCGTAATGCAGTGTATAATTGCCTGGGGTAGATGGAGCTGCAGACGTTATATCGAGCACAATACCATCACCGCTTGCGACATCTCTCGGCAGAGCAACGGTAGCACTGCTGATAACCTGCGTTCCCTGCATCCACTTCAGAGTCAAGGTTACGGCATTTGTGCCCGTTGCGCTCCATGGCACCCAACCGTCATTACGGACACCTATCGATGCTGTGAACGTTGCCCCTTTATATAACGTCGAGGGGATTGTATCGAAGGTATACGTTGCGCGCCCGTCCGCAATGACTCCCATATTGCATTTCGCAAGCGCAGCATAAGTCTCGGCATCCACTATCGCCCAAGGCATGCCGGCATCAGACGCTACAACTCCGTCGTATATTGACTTGAGCCATGTAGGTGTCTGGATTATGCTTCTGAAGTTCAGAAACCGCGGCGCCATGAGCAGACCGTAGTTGTGGACTTGTTTGACAGCCGCAGCAGTATCCGATTGCAAATCACATTGCTGTGTCATTGCCGGCATGGAGCCGTACATATGGTCTCCCTGCGGATACCATAGGGGCTGTGAGAACGTTCCGTCCACAGAAAATGTGGAATACATATCGTCAACTTCGGGCATGATAGGCCCGTTGTGCCCGTTGATTACAAACCCGGTCAGCTTAACATTCATGCGCCTGAAGTAATCCAGGTTATGCTTAATCCAGGTGTCCCTCGCGGATGGGAGGCCTGATGGGCGAGTTCCGATCAGTCCGCTTGGATTTGTATATCCTGCCCCACTATCACCAGCCACGAAGAAATCATTCGCGGAACGTGTGCGATAGTAATAATCGAATATAGGTCCTATACGTTTTACCAAATTCGGGTTAAATGCCCAGGACATCGGCACCAGGCCTCTACCCGGATCGCTCCAGTTTGTATTTCCAAAGAAATATACCCACGAGCCGGAGTCGTAGTCACCTATATAAAAGTTGAGGTAATTCAAGTTGGATACAACGTTGTTTTTGTTCACGTAACCTAATTTACGGAGGTCGGTCTGAGAGTATTTTCGATTTTGAGTGTATCGCTCTGGAAGCGGGAACTGGCAGTATATGCTCCCATTCGCCAATTCCATGTTATAAGCCAGCGCGTCACTGTCGCTGTAGGCATTGTAGGCGCTTCCCAACTGCATCTCTTTCCACTCACCTGAGACAGGCTCGTGCGTGCCACCTGCGCCGCCTGAATACGAATACTTAACCGGCCAAGGGAAGAAACCCACAATTTCGACCATCCCCGGCGCTCTAACCGATGCTGCGCTGAGTATGGATGTGAATGTATTGAGATCTGTGCCCAGAGGCTGATTTGGATCATCAACCGGCGTCTCGTCTCCCCATACGTTCAGGTCAAACGCAAATCCCTTGTCTCGGATGATGTAATCTTTGTTCGGTATGTAGTTTGCTATTGCTCCATTAGCATAGTTGGTCATCCAGTAAGCATCAATACCGTAGAAGAGCAGGTTGGGATTGCTTTTACCTGTCTCAAGATACTGTGTCCGCGCCCAAACGTAAGCATCGCATTTTTTGCTCCCCGTGCTGGGAATGCTCGTGTTCCAGATGGTGCCGGTTCCGGTGAACTTGTTTGTGAGGTCTACCTTTACAGGGATCATCGGCCCCGAGGTTACCAATGTATTGTATACTGAGCCCGGCGTCAGATCATATCGGATCGGGATCAAGTTATCCGCTCCCGCGACTGTGGTTGCCACGTTGCTGGTCGCGTTCACGTTCGGGTCCCAGATTACTGCACCATTAAAATAGCTTTTGAATGTGTTAAAGAGTTCCGTCAGGTTGGCAGCCCCGGACGGCAGGGTTACGATATTTTTGCCTGCAAGCCAGTTACCGGGGGCACGCTGTCTGTCCAGCCACACATCATCACGAGCATTCAGCTTCACAAAGAGCTTCGTCCCACTGCGGTTGACCAACCCCTGCAGAGCAATCACCGCCATAGGTATGTCATATGACAATCCGAGCTGGCGGGAGTCGTAACGAGAGTAGCCAAGAGCGTAACTCAAGTCATAATAATACATAGTGCCGCTGGACGAAGGCGTGACGTGGACATTAAAGCGGGAAGTATCCGTCGCTGTGCCCTCGGTGGTAGTCACTTTTAGCACCACGGAATGGACTCCTTCGCCCAAACCGGTCATATCATATGAGAGCGCTGTTGTGGCAAGCTGCACCGCTGGATTATTATCTACTGTGATGCTTTGTGAAATAACACTGCCGGGTGACTCCACCTTCCAGGAAGCCTTGACACCAGGGCCATCAATGACTGAATCAGCCTCACGCGGTGAGGTCAATTTGACAATTGGCGCGGCTGGAGTAGCAAATCTTACGGGAGCGCAGTAATCCCCCCAGCCAAGCACATTCTGCACCCTTACTTTCGATGTATACGCGTGAGAGGGTTGAAGAGATATGCCCACGGGACACGTGAACGCAGTGTCGTTGACTATCCCAGAGTCCCAAACTACAGTGGACCCGGAAGATATAACGACCTGATAAGCTGTATGTGGAACACCCGTGAATGCGATAACCGGTTTGAAGCTATCGACCACATCTGAATCCGGATAAGTGATGCTGGGCTGACCAGGAACTACTTCAGTAACAGCACAATCATCAACGATTATCGTACCGGTTCCATTAACTCGCAGCGAGAAGTTTATTGATGCAGTGCCCGCAGGTGGGGCACAAGTGATGCTGCACTGCTTGTAATTTTGGGTCAGAGGGAATGTCTGGCTTGACTGCGTCTCCAACCAGTTACCATCACTGTCGTGATATGCGACAATGAGTAGCATGCTTCCGGCTGATGGCGTTTTTGCCCATGCGCTGCACTGATACATATGGCCTGCGACCACTGATACACGCAGCGACGAGCCATCCCGGTCAAGGCCCGCATCGGCAACCGTATTGCTGCGCGTCATCTTCACCGCAATAGAGCCACTATGCGTGTCACTGGTTGTGTCCAATACTGAGCTTGCGCCGCTTACGGAGAAATAACGCCAATCACCTACAACTGATGATCCCGTGCTGAGGTGAAGGTTCGCAGGTAAACTCTCGAAATCTGGATTTGAGAGCAGGTTCTGCGCTTGCACCGATCCAGCCAACAGACAGGCTGCGGCAACTGTGATTAGAGCAACGATTTTTTTCATAAGCTATTATTCCTATCTCCTCATCACAGAGCCAACGGCCCCATCAAGGCGAATAATGCAAATTAATTTTAGGAGCATGCCGGGGATATTCACCAGCATGCTCCCATCCGGCCACTATGCAGAGAAACGCATGCGCACTCTGCTTTAACTCGCCCGCATGCTAGATCTGGATCATAGTGAAACTGCTGCCATGATCCCTCCCTAGCAATGCGGGCAAGATTATCAATGAATGTCCTGGTTGGTTCTCGGTCTTATTACGAGCACGGCATTGCCGCCATCGACTGTAATTCCGGCAACTCCGGTCACGTCGATGGTTGTACCTGCATTCGGTCTGACTGTTACCTGGCTAAGATCGACTCTGATACCCGCATTCCCAGAGGCATCAACGAGTCCTGATCCGTCGTCGATGTACAGGTAGCCGTTCCCGGACGTCGGTGCGACCTTGCCCCAGACCTTCACAAGCAGGCCACTGGGCAACTGTGTGCCAAGCGCCTTATTGTTCATACCGAGCGGAGTGATGTCGAACGTACCGGTTTTAGGATCCACTTTGGATGCCGCAATAAATTTCTCGCCATCCTGAGTGTCGATAGTTCCGATAACGTCGACCAGTTGATTGACACTGACCGCAGTGTTGCTTACGACTTTGATTCCCGAAGTGCGATTGGTATCTTCAATGTAGAAGAAGCCATTGTATGCTCCGGTTACAACCGCGCCGGCAACACCGACGACCGTGCCATTTTCCTGCGACTTAGCCGTAGCTGTGCTGCCCATCGTAGGAGTGGGAATGGATGCGACGGGAGACACATTGAAATTGTCCCATTGGACAATGTTATACGCGTCGCCAATCAAATAGGCAGGTCCGCCACCCAAGTAGCAATTATCGACAACATCAATCACTAACTGGTTATCCAGCCAGACCTGGTGGTGATTGCCTGTTGCCTTCACCCTGATGGTTGTACCAACCCAGTTTGTCGATACTGAGGTTCTCGCCAACATAACGTTCTGGAACCACAGCTCAATCCCGTCACCCTGCCACGGACAATTAACGAAGTAACCTGATGTTCCTATAGAGGTACTCCGATACCCAATGCGGGAATAGAGTGAGTCTATGAGATCCAACCACGTCATCTCAACTGTCATATCAACGTCAGCAGGTAGAACGCGGCCTAAAACTGCAGTGTTCTCTATCATCAGGCTGGATGCATTGGTATCCGACATGAGTAACGCACCATTGTCAATCTCAGATGCGGTGTTGGTTGTTGCTTTAATCCAGGGAACAGCATTCGCATCTTCGGTGTTCCCAAGATCCGAATTTTTGTCCCTTGTGAATGTATCGGAAATGCTCCAGGTCTGACCAGAAGCAGGCACTAATTGCAGATCAGTGGTCGCTGATCCTGCTACACCGTTTCCTGCAGCCTTGTAAATTTCGTATCCGGCTGCTGAAACAGTCTGGATATAATCCGTTGAACGAAGAACATCCACAGTGTATACGCCACTTGCATCAGTTGTCGTTGAGAATGAGGCGTCACCAGATTTGACAGTTACAACAGCGCCTGCAATCGGCTGCAGAGACAGTGAGTTTGTTACCGTGCCTGTGATGCTGCTTACGTCCTGCATCGTGAAGTCATCGAACTCGACGTTACCGGGGTTAACTATAGTCAGTGTCGGGCCTGCGTAGGCAAAACCGTCGATAGCCGTGAACCCTAATACGTAAGGAGCCCATGTGGATGTCGTGACAAATTCTCCACGTGCATCGTTATATACGTGTGTGGTCGGGTCAGCGGAATCGTACTGCGGACAGGCGATGAAGAACGGAATTCCTGAGTCCGAACGCGCCCACACCTGGAGGCGATATCGATGGCCGGATTGAACCGGTATGCGATATGTATCCATATCAAGCGCTGTGCCACCGACGCCAAGATCACCGCCTTGGGACAGCTTTATCGCAACGCCGGTTCCATCACGCCCCGGAGAGACGGAAGTCAGAGTTCCATTGGCTCCGCCCACGCTGTAGTATCTCCACGTGCCATATTGGTATATGCCTTCAGTCGTAGTTGAAACACCGGCGAAAGTATCAAGCTTTGTGTCTGGAATCAAACCATCAACAGCAGTTGTCATGTCCTGCACAGAGAAATCATCAACCAGGACATTGCCTACCTGGGTGATACCTAGAGACGGATCGAAGTAAGTATCATAGGCAGGAGCCATGAAATTCACTACATAAGCAGCCCAAGTCGGAAGCGTACCATATTGAGTGCGTACGTCTATATCGGATAGCCAAGTACCTGCGGCATCAAATTGCGGGCACTGTACCCAGAACGGGGTCCCTTCGTCGGAACGTGCCCACGCAGTGGCGCGATAACGATGATTTGCAATGAGGTGTATCTTGTTGAACCAAGTGTCAAGTGCAGTGTCTGAACCAGCAGGGGCATCTGCTCTGGCAAGCTTCACTGCAACTCCGGTTCCGTCACGTCCTGGTGAGACGGCGGTCAGAGTTCCATTGGCTCCGCCCACACTGTAGTATCTCCACGCGCCAAACTGATAGCCTCCCTCAGCCGTGGTAGCGACACCAGTAAGACCATCAAGTTTTGTATCCAGAGCCAGGTCAGGAATAGAGGTTACGTCCTCCACTGATATGTCGTCAATTACCACACTACCCGCGTAAATCGGACGTATGGCAAGTTCGAGCCTAGTATCAGCGGTGACAGCTATTTCCATTTCATTGGGAGCCCATGTTGTAGGCATAAAGAAGTTCTGGAAGTAATTGTTGATCGCAGCCATGTCGGGGCCATATGCCATCGCCTGGACCTGGATCCAATCCCCATCGTCCGAACGTCCCCATAACTTGATACGATAGGAATGGCCGCCCTGCAAGGCTACTGGACAATTCCATATATCAAAGCCCGTATCTCCGGTTCCCCAGTTGGTGGTTCTGGCAAGCTTTAAAGCCTGGCCGGTTCCATCGCGACCTGGAGAAACGGTGTTCAACGTTCCGCCAGCTTCACCCACGCTGAAGTATCTCCAGATACCCCACCCGTAGCCGCCTTCCCCGACAGCCGTACCGGGAGGAATGCAGTTGATCTGTGAATCCGGAATCAACTCACCGGTAATGTTGGTTATATCTTGGATGGTAATATCATCCACCACCACGCTGCCGGGATCAACGATGGTCACTGTCGGGTCCGCATAGTAACTGGTGCTTGTAGCCGTAAACAGCAGTGTGTAAGGTGCCCATGTCGATGTTGTGGCAAATGCGCCACGCGCATCCACCATGTTGTTGTAATCAGTCGCAGAATCAAACACGGGGCAAGCCAGCCAAAGCGCAATTGCCGAATCCGAACGCGCCCATACCTGGAGGCGGTAGCGGTGGCCAGGCTGAAGCACCACACGATGGTTGTTCAGGTCAAACCCTGTGCTGCCTGTGCCTGAAGGAGCGGCTTGCGAAAGTTTTACAGCAACTCCTGTCCCATCGCGCCCCGGAGTGACGGCAGCCAAAGTTCCAAGAGCTCCGCCTACACTATAGTATCTCCATGAACTATAGTTATAATCACCTTCAGAAATAGTAGCGGTGCCGGGAGCGAATGAGTTAAGCATTGGGTCCGGAATTAAATTGCCTGCAAACGAAGATATTCCAGAAATCAGCAATAGCGCCATGCTTGTAAAGATCAAAGCAAACGCAGTGTTACGTTGATTTGACCAGTATCTGGTAAATGTTTCTTTTATATGTCTCATTTCCCTTCTCCTTTCAATATAGTTGGATTGCATTTAGAAAACTACATTCGCGAATCACCCCTTTGGTGTTCCAAAGTAATTACCATTCAACTGAGTGCAAAACTGTAGGGTTATCGGTCGTATGCTCCCTTGGTGATATCCCACTGTAACTCGTGTTTGCCTGTGTCGTGCATACTTCGCCAATACCAGTTCATATCGTAATGGGTATCATCTTTTGTCATCTCAACATATCCGACGTGACTATCGAGGAAGACAACAGAGAAGCGCTTTGTAGCCCCATCATCGGTTGTTGTTGCGTATGTGCGAGGGTCATTGTAACCACTGTGCCACGGGTATTCATACAGCATCGTAGCTCGTGACGGGAAACGGGCAGATGAAACCGTCATAGGATGCCTGTAGAAACTTGCGCAGGCCATTAAAGCGAGTTTGTAATAATAGCTTGATGCGCCTGGAGTAGGTACATTATGATCGTCCGGAAGAAACTGCGAGGGGCATCTAAAAACCTTGAGGCTCTTGATATATTTGCTCAGCGGTTTTCCCATCCCATCTGGAGCAAGGCCATTGTCGGTTCTGTATCTGTGAGCATAATAATAGATCCAATTGTATCCGGCCTCATTAGTATAATTTGCTCCCTGATAAATCGGTGGGTTCGGGTATCTGGGGTTGGTGCTTGCCTGAATCACACTGCCTTGATCAGGTAAAGCTCCGTTCCATTCATTTGTATACATTGTGATTGCAATACCGATCTGACGCATATTGCTGTTGCATGATGTTTGTTGCGCTTTTTTCCTCGCTGAAACGAACACCGGGAATAGAATGGCCGCTAGAATAGCAATGATGGCAATAACCACCAACAACTCAATCAGCGTAAACCCTACCCTTCCCCTACAATACTTTGCCATTCCCTATCCTCCATTTGAGATGAAGCGGCGAGTCAGCCGCATCGTTCATATATATGTTTTACCAGAAACACCGCCAGACATGATCTTGTGATACCAACATGCCGCAGTATATCCCTGGTTTAATGTTCTGTCAATGGGTTTTGTTGAGTCTAGTGTAGAAAACAGGCTAGTAGTTAATACGCTCGGATTTTACTACAGGTACTTCCTCGACCGCACCGTTTCTATTAACACGAAGTTTGGGGGACAGCATGATGTGTTGAGGCTCCATTGCCTTGTCTCGAAGCCTGTCCATGATGATCTCAACGCATCTTGTGCCCATGTCTTCCAGAGGTTGCAGTACATTTATATAAACGACGTTATCCGGCACATAAATAGGCGGTTCATCGAAGCATGCAAGGCCTATATCACCTACATTCAGGCCCAATTCGCGCATCCCATTCATGACACCAACGAAGACTGGAGTATTGGCAGCAAAGACAGCAAAACCAGGCTTAGCATCTTTCAATACCGCTTTAACGATGCTGTAGGAACCCTTTTCTTCGCTTGTCATGCTAAGCGCAGCGGGACAAACGTGCAAATAGTTCTCATAGGATAATCCATGTTCAGCCATCGCTCGAATGTAGCCAGCCATTCTGTTTTTGATCGTAACAAAGTCGTGATCGCTGGTGAAGTAGTGTATTTTATCAAACCCTGCATCAATCAAGGTTTTTGTTGCCTTATATGCGCCTGCTTCATTGTCTGAAATGACGCTATCCACCTCAACGCCGCGCATTACCCGGTCGACCGATACAACGGGAGTGCCTTCTCTTATGAGCTGTCCAAGATAACCAGCGTTGTACCATTCGCTCCCCGGCAAAATAGCTAAGCCATCGACGCCCCGGCTTAGGATACTTGCGAGGTTCTGCTTCTCAATCTGCAAATCATCGTGGTTGAAATACAGCAGCAAATTTGCGTTCTGGTTACACGCTTCTTGCTGCACAGAATGAATGATAGGTGCCATGAACCCTATATCGTACATGTAATTAGCATCACTCATGGTATACATATGGGCTGCCATCATTGCAATGGTGAAACGATCGGTTTTTGCCTCAGCGACGAAAGTACCCTTGCCATGGGTGCGATACACATAACCTTCATTGGTGAGCTCATCAATAGCTTTTCTGACAGTTATTTCACTTACATCGTAGTCACGTATCAGTTCGTTGCGGGAAGGCAACTTATCGTGCGGTTTGAGTTGCTTGTCCTTAATCAGATTCAGTATCTCTTCTTTAAGAAGAATATACTTGGGTATGTGCAAACGGCTATCGAATCGTCTCATGGCATGCACCTGGCGAGGTAATGTTGTGATGCTAAGTACACTGAAATATACCATCTTTCTGGCGAGCTGTCAACCTGGAATCTGTCAGCGTGTTAACAAGAAAGCTGGACGTTACTCAATAAATGTGATAGTATCTGCTTGGCACATGTCACTTATCTGATTCGGTGATATGAATTGATAATTGTGCAACGAGCCTGTAGTATAGCTATACGTCAACTTGTGATACCAACACACAACAAAATATCCCCGTTTTTCAGGAGGTAGATACTAAATGCATAGCTTGTTAGAATCATGTTTTATCCTCTTGCTATTGATGTGTGGGCTATTGCTCAATAGTTCGGTAGCTGCCGCGTTGGATTACCCCAGTATCCGCAAGACGATATTAACAGAACAGACCGTTAATCCTGCGAAATACCGTATCACAAACGAAGTAGTCGTCTTTGACCTGTGGAAATACTTCGATCAAGCAGGTATCAAAGATACTAATGAACGTGCCGATGTTGTCTACTTGGTAACTTCCCTGCAAGGGATCGTAAACCGCACAAAACCACGGTTATATATAATCGCCGCACTTGCACTATTCGATGTGGAAACACGCTTTTATTATGATCCTAAATACCAAGAAAAACCGGTTACCAACCTGGATGAGTTCTGGCTAAAAGAACTTAAGCAGAAAGGTTATTTCACTAAGGTACGGCACATAGACGATCTTGAAGCACTAATTCGCTATTATCGAAAAGATTTAAGCGGACTGGTACTCTGGAGTATGGATGTACCAGCTACCGCTAATGCCGCACTGATGGCCGCCGGTTGCGAGAATCTGCTTCCTGTCAGCCGTGATCTGGGTGGCGGACGGCTGCGCCGTTGGTTGTCCGAGCACTTCCCTGATCTCACCGTTAAACTTGGCATGGCCGGGCGTTTCAATGGGCAGGACCCGATCAAGATGGACGACGGGCGGGTCATCCCCAGCACAGGCAGTGCAAAGAATGACGTCTACCGTTTTGCTATAGAAAGATATCTCAAGAGCGGGATATGTAACCCTTATTACCTGTGGTATGACTGTGATGCGGCTATGTGGGGCGCGCAGCGTAACCCATACGCAGGAGCTATATACGGTTACCTTGGCGACAAAAACGAACTCCAGCAAAACGGCATGTATAACATAGATTTCTGGGTCGCGAAACGCGCATTTGTTTTTGATCTCCTGCCGTGGGGAGACACTACACCCAATGACGATCCCAAGCAAGCAATGGGGACCGACCTGGCGACTTGGAACGACATTTTGGAGACATCATACAAAAGACGCGGTGGAGAATTTGGCGAACTCGGAGGTTTCGTGCCTTGGTGGATGAAGTACACGGATGTCGTAGGCGACAAGCACGAAGGCGTGCCCACTGAATGGGAGTTTATCGCACTGGCTACATCCTATAACCTGGTCAATGAGGGTGATGCCGCTTTCGGAATTGCCAACGCATCTTTCTTCACGCACCTGCCTCAGATGACGCAATCCGAATTGAAGACACCTCCACCACCTAAAATTCCTTATAAAAACGATACCACCTATGTTGCATTTTGTATGATGGATTACGACGGCTCGGCTTGGGTAAACGCGATGGTTCCCACCGTTTACGATGATCCCAACAGAGGCAAGCTGCCGCTGAACTGGTGCATCAACCCGATATTGCACCGCCGCATCCCTCACGCAATGCGGTATCTATATGAACACCGAACGCCATTGGACTATTTCGGTTTCTCCTGCGACGGTGTCGGCTACATAGACCCACTGGCGCTCTCTGAACGGCGCGGGCGGGTGAAGGAAAGTGGTATTGCAGCCTATGAGCAATTCGCCAGCACGATTTACAAGCGTTATGCGGTCGATTACAACGTATTCTATATATCGCCTCACTTCGTCTCACCCTGGATCGATATGGCTTCACGGTTGGACAAAGGCTTTGGTTATAACGTGCCAATGCCGCAGCAGTTGGTGAATGGAACGCCGATGACTTATGTCCAGACAATCCATGTTTCGCAGATGTCTGTTTTAGAAGCAAATTTAAGGCAAGTATTCGAAAACTCCAGCAAGAGCAATGGTTACAGCTCAACTTTTAAGGCATATCGGTGTATTTTGGTAACCCCAAGTATGATCACCAACATTGTTGAAAAGCTGCGCAAGGAGTTTCCTGACGCAAAAGTTGAAATAACAGACTTACGCAACTTCTACTCGCTGCTCAGCCAGAAACTAAGCCACCCACTGGTAAGCCCTTATCGGGACAGCAAGGAGTTGTCTGCACAGCCTAACACTTCTAATGGTGTGATGCCAATCCAGAGCGCTGGTGGTAATTATGAAATCAAGACAATCCAAGACGAACCGGCATGGGTCTCAAGTCAACAGCAATACGGGCTCTATTTGTGCTTCGAAGTTGATGATGCTTTCTCACAGAACGACGCTCAGCAGCCGCTTGAGCTTGAAGTTAGTTATCTTGACCAAGGCACTGGCACTATAGAGCTGCAATACGATTCCCTTGACCCATCAGCGCCGCTGGACGGAGCATATAAAAGCGCCAAGCCAATAATTGAGCTAGAGAACAGTGGGAAATGGTGCGTGGCAAAATTTCAGCTAGATGATCCGCGTTTTTCTAATCGAGAGAATGATGGTACCGACCTGCGGTTCTGCAAAGTTCAAAACGATCAGTTGATCATACGCAGTGTTACGCTGCGCAAGATTGATAGCAAAATCGGGGATTGAGGTTGTTTCGGGATACCCCTATCCCGAAGTGGAAGTATCGGGAAAAGGGTTTCCCGATACAACTTTGCGAAAGGCTTCTTAATACAACTCTAGGTTATGTTGTTTCGGGACGAGAGCGCGTCCCGAAACAACATATATTTTATTTTCCAGGCTCTCTGAGCAGTGCGATCCCAAGCACTTCGTCAGCATGGGTGGCGAAGTGGAAAGTCATGCTTTCGCGAACATCCGACGGGATGTCCTCTAGATCGCTTTCATTTTCTTTGGGCAAAATAACTGTTCGGATGCCTGCCCTGTGAGCCGCCAGCACTTTCTCCTTGACGCCTCCAATTGGTAGGACCCTTCCACGAAGGGTGATCTCACCGGTCATGGCCACATCCTTGCGCACAGGCCGCCGCGTAAGAGCCGATGCAATCGCCGTGGCGAGCGTAACACCTGCCGATGGTCCATCCTTCGGCACAGCGCCCTCAGGAACGTGAACGTGAATATCGGCATGAGAGAAAAAGTCTTCGTCAATGCCCAATTCTTTCGCGCGCGACCTCACATAAGTAAGTGCGGCCTGAGCGGACTCTTTCATTACATCGCCAAGTTGACCCGTAAGCATTAGCGTCCCTTTTTGCGCGTGCATAACCACGGCTTCTATGGACACCACATCTCCGCCGCACTCAGTGTAAACGAGCCCCGTTGATACAGCGACTTCGTCCTTCTCTTCAGCTTTGCCGAAATGATACTTGCGCGAGCCGAGATAGGTCTTAATGTTCTTCTCACGAATGATTGTCTTGCCGGTCTTGCCCGTGGCTACTTCCTTGGCAACTTTTCGACAAATCTTGCCTATAGTGCGTTCCAGCCCACGAACTCCGGCCTCGCGCGTATACTCGCGAATAATGCATCGTAGCGCCGGCTCATATATCGAGAGTAGCTCCGGTGTAAGGCCGTTTTCCTTGAGCTGCTTGGGCAGCAGGAACCGCTTGGCAATCTCCAGCTTTTCATCTTCAATATATCCCGAAAACCTGATGATCTCCATCCTATCGCGCAGCGCAGGAGGGATCGTGTCAAGTATATTTGCGGTCGTGATGAACATCACATCGCGCAGATTGAACGGAACCTCGAGATAATGATCGCTGAATGTATCGTTTTGTTCAGGGTCCAACGCTTCGAGCAGCGCCGAAGACGGATCACCTCGGAAGTCTGTGCCGATCTTGTCGATCTCATCCAGCATAAAGACGGGATTACGTGTGCCAGCCTGTTTTACGCCTTGAATGACACGGCCAGGCATAGCGCCCACATAGGTTCTTCTATGGCCTCTGATCTCGGCTTCATCACGCACGCCACCAAGAGACAACCTGTAGAACTTGCGTCCCAGTGCCCGTGCAATAGACTTGCCGATGCTGGTCTTGCCGACTCCAGGAGGTCCGACAAAGCAAAGAATAGGGCCCTTTATGTCCCGAGCCAGCTTACGCACGGCCAGGAACTCAAGCACACGTTCTTTGACTTTGTCCAGGCCGAAGTGGTCAGCCTGGAGTATTTTCTCGGCCTCATCCACATCTAGGCGATCATCGCTCCACGTCTTCCATGGAAGCGTAATTAACCAGTCCAGATAGTTACGGATGACCGCTCCCTCTGGTGAGGCGAAGGGCATCTTGTCCAACCGGTCGAGTTCTTTTACAGCCTTGGATTCAACATCCTCCGGCATCCCCGCTTCAGCAATCCTGGTTTTGTAATCTTCAGTTTCGCTTGCACGTCCATCCCTCTCGCCGAGTTCCTGCTGAATCGCCTTGAGCTGCTCTCGCAGGATATACTCCCGCTGCATATCGCCCATTTCTTTCTCGACCCGGCTGCGGATGTTGCGCTGGATGTCCAACACTTCCATCTCCTTTTGAAGGAGGGAATTGAGCTTGTCCAGACGCGCAATTACGTCGACGGTCTCAAGGACGTCCTGTTTGATCTCGGTCTTGAGCGGTAGGTGAGGTATGATAGTATCGACCAGCTTGCCGGGATCATCTATGCTGACCACATTCATCAGCAGTTCCGGCGGAATCGGGCGGCCGCTGTAGCCGCCTTGATTCTGTACGATTTGGTCGAACGATGACACCACGCTGCGCATCAGGGCTTCAACGTTAGGCCCCGTTGCGCTCACGCTCTCCAAAACCTTTATCCGGGCTTTGAAGAATGGGTCGGTATGCATAAACTTGGTGACTTTGGCTCTTGCAACGCCCTCAAGAGTCACGCGAACAGTGCCGTCCGGCACGCGCAAGACTTGCATAACCTCTGCGATGACACCTACCCAGTAGATATCATCAGGGGTCGGGTCCTCAACGGCTACGTCCTTCTGGGCTACCAGCAGAACGTAGCGGTGCTTCTCCAGGGCGTTGTCAAGCGCGCGGATAGACTTCTCCCTGCCCAAGAAGAGCGGGAAGAGCATATGAGGGAAATAGACGGTATCCCTGACCGGCAATACCGGCAGCACGCGAGGAAGCTTTTTAGGCGCTTCCAAACCATCCGGCATGGCAGGGATATCGTCTCTTGTTTCTTCATCTAGATATGGCATATTCTACTCTACGACGCCTGCTTAACTTCACTAAGAGTGACGAGGGTCGGCTCTTTCTTGTTCAGTATGGTCTCTTCGGTAATGATGCACTTCTTTACATCCTTGCACGAGGGCAGCTCATACATAATGTTGAGCATAACCTCTTCTATAATGGCTCGAAGTGCCCTGGCGCCCATTCCTCGCTTCATAGCCTCTGCGGAAATAGCAGCCAGCGCGTCATCTGTCACTACCAAATCGACGCCGTCGTAGTCGAAGAATTTCTTGTATTGCTTGATCAGTGCGTTCTTGGGTTCGGTGAGAATCTTCACCAACGCGGTCTCATCCAACGCATTAAGCGTGGTGACCACGGGCAAACGTCCCACGAACTCAGGTATAAGCCCAAACTTGAGCAAGTCTTCCGGCATCACCTGCGCCAGAATCTCGCCCACGTTGTAGTCTTTCTTGCTCTTGGTCTCAGCACGGAAACCCATCGAGTTTTCCGACACTCTCCGGCCGATAATATCTTCAATACCCTCAAAAGCCCCGCCGCAGATGAACAGGACATTTGTCGTATCAATGTGGACATACTCCTGCTGCGGATGTTTCCTGCCGCCCTGCGGGGGAACAGCCGCCACGGTGCCCTCAAGAATCTTGAGCAGAGCCTGCTGCACGCCCTCACCGGAGACATCACGCGTAATAGAAGGGTTCT
>JAJFTD010000067.1 GCA_021373255.1 bacterium | reverse complement strand
CTATTCGACGATAGCACCTTTGGCTGCGGAGCTAACGGAGCGCGCGTAACGCGCGAGATATCCCTCCTTTGCCCGCAGCTCAGGAGCTTTCCACTCCTTGCGCCGCGCTTCGAGCTCATCGTCGGTTAATACGACGTCCATTTTCTTGTTCGGCATGTCGATCTTAATAATATCGCCATCCCGCAACAGGCCTATAGGCCCTCCGGAAGCGGCCTCAGGTGACACGTGGCCAATGCAGGCCCCGCGTGATGCGCCCGAGAAGCGGCCGTCAGTGATGAGCGCAACATCCTTGCCCATTCCTAAACCGACCACCGTAGCCGTCGCCGTAAGCATTTCGCGCATTCCAGGACCACCCCTGGGTCCTTCGTTGCGCACAACAATTACATCACCCTTGCTGACGCGCTTTGCCAACAGTTCCGCAACAGCATCGTCCTCGCACTCGAACACCCGAGCGCGACCCTCAAACACCCATGCCTCAGGGTCCACAGCAGCCTGCTTCACCACAGCTCCGTCCGGGCAGAGGTTACCTCTGAGCACTGCAAGCCCGCCCTGCTCGTGGTAAGGATTATCTATGGGCCGAATGACATCAGCATCCTTTATATAGCTCTTTTCGAGGTTCTCCGCCAGAGTTGAGCCGGTCACAGTCATAACAGACTCATCTATCAGGCCTTTCTTGCTCAACTCCTTCATAACAGCGGACACGCCACCGGCTTCATCCAAGTCCTGGACGTGGTGGATGATCTGCTGATTCGGATCATCGGACGGGTGCGCAATCGCAGGGCTCAGCGTCACCAGGTGCGGTGTCTTCTGGCTGACCTCATTGAACATATCCAGATTGAAGTCAATCTTAGCCTCATTAGCTATAGCAGGCACGTGCAGAGTAGTGTTTGTGGAGCAGCCCAGAGCCATATCAACCGCGAGCGCGTTGCGGAATGCAGCCTCAGTCATAATATCCCGTGGTTTGATGCCCTTGTCCAGCAGTTCCATCACTCTGATACCAGCATATTTAGCCAGCCGATACCTCGCCGCCATAACCGCCGGAATGGTGCCGTTGCCAGGCAATCCCATACCAAGAGCTTCGGTAAGGCAGTTCATCGAATTAGCTGTGAACATTCCCGCGCAGCTTCCGCAACCGGGGCACGCGCACTCTTCCATCTCAGCCAATTCTTCTTCGGTGATCTTTCCACTGAGGACCGAACCGGCTCCCTCGAACATCTGTGTAACAGAAATACTCTTTCCTTTATAGCGTCCGGCCATCATAGCTCCACCGCTCACAATGACGGTGGGGATATTCACTCTCGCCGCAGCCATTAGCATCCCGGGGATAATCTTGTCGCAATTCGGGATCAGCACCAGTGCGTCGAACGCGTGCGCCTTAGCCATGCACTCGATTGAGTCGGCAATAAGTTCGCGTGTAACCAGAGAATACTTCATTCCCTCATGGCCCATCGCAAGACCGTCACACACGCCGATGACGCCGAACTCCATAGGAGTGCCGCCGGCCATTCTAACCCCGGCTTTGACGCTATCCGCTATCTTATCCAGGTGAATGTGCCCGGGGACAACTTCATTCCACGAGTTCGCAATACCAACGAGGGGACTGTACATTTCCTCATCAATATAACCCATTGCCTTAAGCAGCGCGCGCGGCGCGGCACGCTCGAGTCCGGTTCTCAGCACATCACTTTTCAATTTGAACGCACCTCTTATAACAAAAATACCTCTCACCCATAGGGACGAGAGGTTCGTGGTACCACCCTGGTTTAGCCCGAAACGCGACAACGCGCAACGGACCCTTATGGACGCTGTAACGGGCGCATCCCGGGCAGATCTAATAAGAATACGATAGTATTCCGTTCTCCTGCCGGCTCAGAGGTGAGCTTCGATCGCGATGGCCGCCCCCGCTTTTCAGCTTCCGCGGGGTCTCTGTGGCTAGCGTAATTCGCGCCTACTTGTCCTCGTCAATGCCTGTGCACAATATGTTGTTGCTATATCGTATCACATTAGTGGACGGCTGGTCAAGAATTGGTTAACAGGATCCGGAAGTCTGGGAGGGTGATGGTTCGATGGTCGGTAAGGGGGTAGTGTTCGGGCAGATTAGTTATAGTTCGGGCACATCTCTGATGTGGCCCGCATTGGCAAAATGGCATCTCCTGATGCCACCACAAAAGGCATACATGCATATTGTAACTGGTATAACAAATGCATTTCGTACTAATCAAAAGCCATCTCATAGTTCTCCGATCTAATTACTTTACTATTCCAGTTTGATCTGGCAACGGCGTGCATGTTCTGCTATAATATAACAGTACTGTTGTACATGCTATAAGGCCGCCGGCTGTCATAGGGCGGCTTTAATAATGCGAGAAGGTGAACCAATCTATGGAGCAGCAAAAATCTACTTGGCGAACTAAGGTCGGGTTGGCAGAAATGCTTAAGGGCGGCGTCATTATGGACGTCACCAATGCCGAGCAGGCAAAGATTGCAGAGGATGCCGGAGCGGTCGCGGTAATGGCGTTGGAGCGTGTACCGTCTGACATCAGAAGAGATGGCGGCGTGGCCAGAATGTCCGATCCGCTGGTTATCCAGGAGATCATGGGCGCGGTCAGCATCCCCGTTATGGCTAAAGCCCGCATCGGACACTTCGCTGAGGCACAAGTGCTTGAAGCACTGGGTGTTGACTACATCGACGAGAGCGAAGTGCTTACCCCTGCGGACGAGAGCTTCCACATCGACAAGCACCAGTTCAAAGTCCCGTTTGTATGCGGGTGCCGCGATCTTGGCGAGGCGCTGAGACGCATCGGTGAGGGTGCCGCAATGATGCGCACCAAGGGCGAGGCTGGGTCAGGCAACATCGTGGAAGCCGTTCGGCACATGCGCACGGTGACTTCTCACATGCGAAAGATTCAGGGCATGCGCGAGGACGAGTTGATGGCCGAAGCAAAGAGCTTAGGCGCTCCCTATGAGCTGGTGGTGGAGATTCATCGCACGGGCAAGCTGCCTGTTCCGAATTTCTCCGCAGGCGGTATCGCAACCCCGGCGGACGCCTCGTTGATGATGCAGCTTGGCGCTGAAACAGTGTTCGTTGGATCAGGTATTTTCAAGTCGGAAAATCCGGCGGCGCGCGCAAAGGCTATAGTCGATGCCACAACGCATTTTATGGACTTCAAACTTATCGCCGAGCTTTCCAAAGGCTTGGGCAAAGCAATGGAAGGCCTTGATATACGCCAGTTGGACGAAAAGGACTTGATGGCAAACAGAGGCTGGTAATTCGCAATGAACGCGGTAGCAACGGCAAAGTTACAGAATCAGGGTCAAGGCAAACTAAGCACTGAACATGTATGCATCGGTGTGTTGGGGCTTCAGGGTGACTATCAGAAACACCTGGAGATGCTGCATTCAATCGATGGCGTAAATGCGAAGATAGTTCGCACGGCTCAGGAAATCTCTGAGTGGTGTGATGGGCTCGTAATCCCCGGTGGTGAGAGCACCACAGTGGGCAAACTTATGGCACGCTACGGTGTAGACACCGCCATAATCGAACGCGCCGCCAAGGGGATGGCTGTATTCGGCACCTGCACGGGAATGATACTGCTCGCAAGTGAAATCGAAGGCAGCGATCAGCACCGATTGGGACTAATGGACACCACCGTTCGCCGCAACGCCTACGGCCGGCAACTGGATAGCTTCGAAGCCGACCTTGATGTGCCTTGCCTGGGTGGAAAGACCGTGCGTGCCGTGTTTATACGCGCCCCTCAGATCACTGCAGTCGGCAGTAAAGTTGAAGTGCTGGCTACGCTGGAGTCCGGCGAAGCTGTAATGATACGCCAAGGCAATTGTCTTGCGATATCTTTCCACCCCGAACTCACTGATGATACCCGAGTGCATAAGTACTTTGTTGAAGTTACGCGGGAAGCGGCGGTTGGCTTGATGGCTAGATAGTCTGATGGTTTGATGGTATAAAGCCCCTGGGCGTTAGGCCTGGGGGCTTTTGTATTTCAGGAACCGACAGTGATTCTTTGGACTGTGGTATAATCCAGTCGTGGATAATAGACTTGATGAGTTACGTATATACGTTGACACATGCGTATTTGGCGGTGTGTGCGACGAAGAGTTCACGGAGCCAACTCAAGCATTCTTCGAACAGGTAAGACTTGGCCGGTTCAGGTTGGTCGTATCTGCTCTGGTTGAAGACGAGCTTGCTGAAGCTCCGCGGTCCATACAAGATTGTTATGATGATATGCTTCCTTATTGTGAAGTAATATACCCGACTGCGGATTCGATCCGATTCAAAACGCTTACCTGAACGCTGGTATACTGACACCAAAGTGGGCCGATGACGCGCTTCATGTGGCAACGGCAACAGTGAGTGGATGTTCGCTAATAGTGAGCTGGAACTTCAAACATATAGTCCATTTTGATCACATACCGAAATACAATGCCGTGAATACACTCTTGGGATATGGCCATTTGGCTATTCATACGCCGGCAGAGGTGATTGCTTATGAAGAAGACGTGTGACTGTGTTGACATTAAGCATAAAGGCGCACAAAAGGTCCAATGTCGATTGGCTACGATGGCACTTGAAGAACAGGTGAAGTATTGGCAACAACGAGGCCGTGAAGTGGAAGAACGACGTGATAGAATTGCCGCTCGAAGCAAAGCCTCATAAATGAACTGTATTTTGAAGCCCCTGGGCGTTGGCCTGGGGGCTTTTTTTATTTCTCAAAAACGAGACTTACTGCCGCTCTACCATCGTCAGATCCTGCTGAAGTTTGATGATCCTGTTGTCTGGATAATAGCCCTTGCGAAGTGAGACGTTTGCGTAGACAAGGACATCGCGGCCTATCAGGCAGCCTGGGTTGGTGACGGTGTTGCAGCCGGTCTGGCTTCGGTCGCCGATGATCGCGCCGAGCTTAGATAAGCCCGTATCAAACACCTTGCCGTCCACTTCGATCTTGATAGTAGGCCTTTTACCCGTCTTCTGATCTTTGGTGCTGACCACGGGCAGGTTCGACAACTTGGTACCAGCGCCGAGATTTACTTTGCGACCAAGAATACTGTCGCCAACGTATGCAAAATGGGGGCACTGGGCAGTATCCAGCATTATACAATTCTTCAGCTCGGAGGTATGGCCCACAACGCAGTTGTCGCCGATAACGACGTCACCACGAATATACGCTCCGTGTCTGATCTGGCAGTTCTTACCAATGATCGCCGGTCCCTGGACAAACGCGCCGGTCTCTACAACGGTTCCCTCGCCGATCACCACAGCATTGCGGTCATCAACATGCGCGCCGCTCATCACTGTGCCGAAGATGGTATTGTCACCATCCACGTTCATAATATACTCGAGAGCAAACCTGCCGACCTTTGACAGCGCTTCCCAGACATATTGGCAATCATCAAATAACCCCTTGAACTCGAAGTCTTCAAGGTCGAAAAAGTCCTCAGGTCTGAGCATCGTTTGTCCTTTCACACACAGCATACTATTTTTAGCGCCGCTCACGCGCTTATGTGAGCGTGCACTAGAAAGATTATAGACAGAGGCAGGGGCGGGTGTCAATTGCTTGACTTGCTGGCGGTGCGGTAGGATAATTTAAGCAGAGGCGCATTGAGAAGCAAATGGCATATTCTGATCTACGAGACTTTGTAAAGGCACTTGAGCGGGCGGGTGAGCTGGTACGCGTGGAGCATCGCGTAAGCCCAGACCTTGAAATCACTGAAATCGCCGACAGGACCATTAAGGCCGGTGGTCCAGCGCTGCTGTTTGAGAATGTGGAGGGCTCAGATATACCCGTGCTCATCAACCACTACGGCAGCGCGCGAAGAATGGCGATGGCGTTGGGTGCAGGAAATCTGGATGAAATTGGCGCGGAGATCGAGTCGCTGGTTCACTCCGAGGCGCCTGGAACATTCCTCGAAAAGATTCTTATGCTGCCGAAGCTGCTCAAGATGTCTTCGGCATTCCCCAAGCTGGTAAAAAGCGCACCATGCCAGGAAATCGTAAAGACGGGTGCGGACGCGAGTTTGGACTTCATGCCCGTGCTCAAGTGTTGGCCTGATGATGGCGGGCCGTTTATCACGCTGCCTATGGTGTTCACTAAGGACCCTGAGACCGGTAAGCGCAATGTCGGTATGTACAGGATGCACGTCTACGATTCCCACACCACGGGGATGCACTGGCACGTGCACAAAGTGGGCGCAAGGCACTATGCGGAGTATGAAAGGCGTGGTGAGCGGATGCCGGTGGCGGTGGCGCTCGGGGGAGATCCAGCCATAACTTATTCGGCTACGGCTCCGCTGCCTGAGGATTTCGATGAGATGATCTTCGCGGGTTTTCTGCGCAAGTCACCTGTAGAGATGGTGCAATGTAAAACTGTCGATTTGCAGGTTCCGGCGTGCTCGGAGATCGTGCTTGAGGGATATGTCGATCCAGGCGAAAGACGCATTGAGGGGCCGTTTGGAGACCACACCGGTTATTATTCACCCGCTGAAGGATACCCTGTGTTTCACCTCACGTGTGTCACACACCGCAAGAACCCGATTTATCCCGCTACGATAGTCGGCAAACCTCCGATGGAAGATTGCTACATAGGCAAGGCCACTGAACGGATATTTTTGCCGTTGATTAAATCACAGTTACCGGAACTGGTGGATATGAACCTGCCGGTGGAAGGAATATTCCATAATCTGGCATTCATATCGATCCACAAGCGTTACCCGATGCAGGCTCGCAAAGTTGTAAACGCGTTGTGGGGCATGGGACAGATGGCGCTTACTAAGATCATTGTGGTGTTCGACGAAGATGTGGACGTGCAGAACATGAGCGAGGTGCTATGGCGGCTGGGGAGTAATATCGATCCACAGAGGGATGTATTCTTCACAGAGGGACCGGTAGATGTATTGGACCACGCTGCTCCACAGGCGCTGTTCGGGTCAAAGATGGGTATAGACGCCACAAAGAAGATTGAAGGTGAGCGGCATTTCAGGCCATGGCCGGAGGATATCGTGATGAGCCCCGAGGTGAAGGCGAAGATCGATAAGATATGGGGGGAGCTTGGAATTGGATAGGCCCAGGCGATTGATGGTAGCCATATCTGGTGCCAGCGGGGCAGTTTACGCGCATAGGTTTGTTCAAGTATTACCAGATAGCTTTGATACAATATACCTTACAGCATCTGACAACGCGCTGGGGATTATGCGTGATGAATTGGGTTTGGATTCACTTGTGGACTTTGTGCCCAAGGAGTCTATGTCCAAGTTTACGTTGTTAAGCTCTACAGACTTATCCGCGCCACCAGCGAGTGGATCACATGATTACGATGGATTGGTGGTTATACCCTGCTCTATGGGTGTTATCGGACGGATCGCATCAGGGGTATCCAATGATCTGGTCACACGTGCGGCTGATGTGTGTTTGAAGGAGCGGCGAAAATTGATACTCGTCGTAAGAGAGGCTCCACTGAGCCTGATACATCTGCGTAATCTCACCTCCCTGGCTGAGGCTGGAGCGACTATCTTACCCGCTGCGCCTGCATTTTATGGAAAGCCTGAGACTGTAGCAGAGATGGTTGACTTTGTAGTAAACAGAGTCCTCCAGGCGCTTGGTCTCGATACACGGTTGGTAAGGGGATGGGGAGAGTGAGTGTGAAGACTGTCAGCGCATCTCCTGTGCGCAAGCTGCTGATCATCCTCGAAATGATAAAGTTTGAGCATACCATATTCGCAATGCCCTTTGCGCTATCGTCGATGCTCGTAGCTGCTGGAGGGTTTCCTCCGTTGAGAGTGTTCGGATGGATACTGGTAGCTATGGTAGGGGCACGGAGCGCAGCCATGACTTTTAATCGCATCGCTGATGCAAAAATAGACGCAGCTAACCCTCGCACAGCCTCTCGCGCTTTGCCTAGGGGTTTGGTATCGATCACTGGAGCGTGGGTATTTACCATCGTAGCTGCTGGACTGCTGGTATTGGCAGCTCATGAGCTTAATACGCTCGCGTTTACATTATCGCCAGTTGCACTCGCTGCGGTGATTGGATACTCGTTCACAAAACGGTTCACCAGCCTCTCGCATATGTGGCTGGGGTTGTGCCTTGGCATCGCACCGGTGGGGGCATGGATAGCAGTTACGGGGAGAATGGGATTCGCCTCGATGGTGTTGAGTGCGGGGGTGATTATGTGGACAGCGGGATTCGACATTATATACTCCCTGCAAGATTTAGAGTTCGACCGGAAGATGGAGCTGTTTTCGCTGCCGTCTCGCATCGGGCCGGAACGGGCGCTGCTTGTGTCACGGCTTCTGCACGCTGGGATGGTGGCGATGTTGGTATGGTTTGGTCTGCTCAATGGGATGAGCGCCATTTACTACGCTGGAGCAGCGGTAGTCGGCTTGTTCCTTGTTTATGAGCAGAGCTTGGTGTCGGCGCGAGACATCAGCCGGGTCAATGCGGCTTTCTTTACAATGAATGGATGTGTGAGTTTGATTATGCTGGCATTTGTTGCAGCGGATGTATTCTTATGATTGATCAGATTATTGAAAAAAGTGATGTAGGTGATGTTCTGCGCAAGGCACTGGATGGGCAGAGGCTGAGCGTGGAGGACGGCGTGCGGCTGTTTGAGTCCGATGACATACACGTTATCGGAGCAGTAGCTAACGAGATCCGCAGGCGGATTAATGGCAATCGGACATATTATGTGGTAAACCGCCACATCAATTATACAGATATCTGCAAAAACCGGTGCACGTTCTGCGCTTACTCCCGTGATATGGAAGATCCGGACGCTTATGCTATGAGTGTAGGCGAAGTGCTGGAGCGGGCTGAGGAGTACTACGAGCAGATCAAATTCACCGAACTGCATATTGTAGGTGGCCTGCACCCCACCCTGCCATTTGAATATTACACTGAAATGCTCTCTACACTCAAAGGGCGATTCCCTGAGGTACACATACAGGCGTTCACTGCGGTGGAGATTGTGCATATATCCGAGGTCGCGGGGCTCAGTGTTACGGACACACTTTCGGCTCTGAAAGACGCCGGGCTGGGGTCGCTACCGGGCGGGGGTGCGGAGGTGTTCAGCCCACGGGTGCGAGGGATAGTCTGTCCGGAGAAGATGCCGGGGACGAAGTGGCTGCAGGTGATGCGCGAGGCGCACAAGCTGGGGATCAAAACCAACTCGACAATGCTATACGGTCATGTGGAGACATATAAGGAACGCGTTGAGCACATGGTAACGCTGCGTGAGCTGCAGGACGAGACCGGAGGGTTCATGACGTTCATCCCGCTGAAGTTCCACCCCGAAAACACGAGGTTGGCGCACTTGGCGGTAAAGCCTAATTCTATTGATGATCTTAAGATCTATTCAATCGGGCGACTGATGATAGACAACATACCGCATGTGAAGGTGTTCTGGATTATGCTTGGGATCAAGTTCGCACAGGTGGCGTTGAGCTACGGAGCGGATGATTTCGATGGCACTGTAATCGAGGAGAAGATTACTCACCGCGCAGGTGCGACAACACCGCAGGGGCTTACCGTGGCCGATTTGCTGGCGCACATTACGGAAACGGGAACCACGCCCGTAGAACGTGATACTGTATATAATGAGGTTACGAGAAATGCGATTGGGATGCCTGCCATATCTTAATGTAAAGCCATTGGTCTACAAGCTGGAGCATGGGGGCTTGCCCAAGGGATGGGAACTGGTTTATGCACCACCCTCGCAGTTAGCTAAAATGCTTGCTGCGGGAGAGATAGCAGCAGCCCCAGTGTCCAGCTTTGCGACGTTTTATTATACAGACTTTAGCACATGCCCCGGTATTTGTATCGCCGCTGATGGACCGGTGATAAGCGTTTTGATGCTATCTAAGAAAGAGTTCAGCGAGGTGCGGACAGTCGCGTTGGACACCAGTAGCCTCTCTGGAGCTAACCTGCTCAAGATCATTCTGGATGAGAGTTACGGAATTCAACCCGAGTTTATTCGTGTGCCACCGGACCCAATGTCTGGAATGCTTGAGAAATGCGATGCGGCTTTGATCATTGGTAACCCTGCCATGCAATGCTCCAAGGATGGCTTGTTGGTAATGGATCTCGCGGCGGAATGGAAGAAACTTACCGGACTGCCGATGGTATTTGCTGTATGGGCCGGCAAGGGGATCACACCGGAGCTTGTCGAGGTCTTGCACGATGCTAAGGCTGATGGGCTCGGGCGGGTTCATGATATCGCCCTGGAGGAATCCGAAAAGCTGGGGCTGCCTTTTAAAGTATGCGATGAGTATTTGTCGAAGATAATGGTCTACGATCTCGGTGAGAGGGAAAGACAGGGGCTGGCGACATTTAAGGAAAAACTCATCGCTCATGGCCTCGTGCCTGATAGGGAGATGGCGGCAAGATGAGTGTGAGAGATATATTGACTGCAGCAACCGAGGGCGTGCGCATATCTGCAAGCGATGCCGTTGAACTCTTTGACAATGCAAAACTCACCGAGCTTTCCTGGGTGGCGGGACAGGTCTGCAACAGGAAGCACTCCGAGCGTATAAGAACTTATGTCATCGACCGCAATATCAACTACACAAACATCTGCATGTCCGGATGTAAATTCTGCGCATTCTTCAGGTCGCCGGGCCACCCCGAGGGCTATGTACTCAGCAATGCGGAGATTCTGCATAAGATTGAAGAAGCAGTGGAACTGGGCGCGACTCAAATTCTAATGCAGGGCGGCCTTCACCCGGAGCTTAAGATCGATTACTTTGAAGAGCTGTTTGGTGAGATAAAAAAACGGTTTCAAATCCAGTTGCATTCACTTTCAGCGCCGGAAATCGTGCATATCTCGCGCGTGTCGGGGCTGGGAATTGATGAAACACTTGCGAGATTGCACTACTCAGGTTTGGACTCTCTTCCCGGCGGAGGTGCGGAGATTCTGATGGATAACGTCCGAAGCCGTGTGAGCCCCGAGAAGTGCCGAGCATATGAATGGCTGGATGTCATGCGCGCCGCAGGCAGCATCGGAATGCGTGCCACAGCCACTATGGTATTCGGAATGGGAGAGTCCTACTCAGAACGCGTAGGGCATCTCTCAGAAATTAGAAATCTTCAAGATGAAACAGACGTATTCACGGCATTTATCCCCTGGCCGTTCCAGCCCGGAAACACAGCACTGGGCGGGCGCGCCGCCGGAGGGCACGATTACCTGCGCACCCTCGCAATTTCGCGTCTTTTCCTGGACAATGTCGATAACATGCAGGCTTCATGGGTCACTCAAGGCAGCGCGATTGCTCAATTATCGCTGGTGTCAGGTGCGAACGATATCGGCAGCACGATGATTGAAGAAAATGTGGTCGCCGCCGCCGGTGTCTGCCACCGAATGAACGAGTCTGAGTTAATCGATCTCATTCATGGTGCAGGCTACGATGCCGTGCAGCGGGATACGCTTTATGGGATTATCAAGACGATCAAACGCTGATACGTTAAGCATAGTTTTACTTTACTCTATCTGATATCCAACTCATCGTATTTCCCCCTAACCCCTCCAATCGAGGCTCAATCGCTCTCAAATTCACACAAAATTTGTATCTCCATGCGACTCGCTATGTATTACACCATATCAGCAGTGTATTACACGTCATACTGTGTATTATACTGTAATTGGTTTCTATGTGGTAGAAAGACTTAATTGGGAATATTTATTTTCCTGCTTTTTACCTATACGTTGGCTTCAAAAGCTATCAAAAAGCTAAAGCAGACGTATTTTCCTATTGACATCATACAATTCTCATGTTAAATTGCAATAGGATTCGGACACTAATATACAGTGTCTTACTCCGCAAGCTGTGTATAACAATAAAAGAAGTATTGGAAAGGGGGGCGGTCCAGCTAAGGTGTTTGTTTCTTTTTGAGCCTTTGCGCTTGAAAAGACATATTTCAAATGAGTAAGTCGAAGAATCGCTTATGTTCCAAGCTAAAACACTTAGGAGGAGAGATAGTAAAATGAGTAAAAGATTTTGTTTAGTCGTATGTTTGGCCCTGCTGCTTACTGCTGCTGTGTGTGCCCATGCTCAGAACCTTGTGCCGGACCAGAATTTTTCAAGTCTCACAGTTGGTGCTGTTTATAACGGGTCTGCACCATTCTTGGGCAACGGTTGGCTTTTTAACTCCAGTGCCGGAACCGCAACTGTAGTTGCAGGCGATCATGATGGCAACTGCATCAAGCTGACCAGAACAGTTGTTGCTGAGCCCTGGTGGAATGCTGATTCCGTGCTTTCTACCTATCCTTGGTACAATGGCGGCGCGATTAGAGTTAATGCAGGACAGCAGTACTCCCTGTCATTCTGGGCAAAGACCGATGAGACTAGTGACTCTGTAGTATTGAATATTGCACCGCTAAACTCTGGCGACGGTTACCTCAATCTTGATGTCATGACGACCTACGACCTGACAACTCAGTGGCAAAAGATCACAACCACATATACTGCTCCCACAAACGCAGCATGTGTTCAGCTCAGTTGGCGTGCGAATATGTGGCAAACTGGCACCGTCTATCTGGACGATGTTTCGTTCGCGGCTGTTCCAGAGCCTGCCAGCATACTTGCTATGCTCAGCGGCATGGTTGGATTCGTTGGATTTGCTGCTCGTAAAAGAAAGTAAATTCCAGCTACGAAGACATTAATACACTCCAGTTATTTTCCTATACTGAAAGGTCCAGGTTCGAAATATTGAACCTGGACCTTTCAGTAACAAGTGGGTGCAGCATATATTGAATCATTTCACAATTTCCATCCAGAGGCAGGTAACCTCACAATTAATGACGTAGTAATCGACGGATGGAGGTGTAATGGATAAGCTGCCTTGCATAGATTTTACCGGTCACAGTATCTCCCGGCTGGTCTGCGGGGGGAATCCAATTAAATGAATTGGATCGCTGAGGCTGCATCAGAACATGCGAGCATCCCCGCAAACATCGCCAACGCAGCCGGTGTCGGAGCAATAGCTATCTATAACCATGGCAGCCACACCGATAACCATTGGCACGCCGGCACAATCGACAGTATTCTCGATAACGTAAAAGCTATACACGATCAGGACTTTCAAGCCACATGCCCGAAGTCATCGAGTATATGGAAGAAAAGGGCTGGGATCCAGCCTCAAGAGTATTTTGATACCGATGATCCAGCGCGAATGGCTGCTGTTATTCGTGCAGCATCAAAACCATGCATTGTGTATAAGATTCTAGCTGCTGGAAGAAAGTGCGACACACCACAGGCCGTGGTTGATGCGTTCCACTACGCCTACGATAACATCAAACCGACCGATATCGTGAACGTCGGCATGTTCCAAAAGTATAGGAACCAGGTCAAGGAAAACGTTGAGATTGTCCGGGCACACCTTGCTTGCCAATAATCAGTATTTTTGAAATAGAACCGATCATCTAGGCAGAGGAGGTGGGCTGACAATAACGGGCTTGCCTGTCAGCGATTTCATGAATGCCACCAAATCTGCCTTTTCGCCATGGGTAAGGTGCAGTGGCTTGATTCTTGGGTCCAGGTGCGGGTTTGGTATGCCTCCACGGTTGTATATATTGACCACATCTATCAGCGTCTTAACTGAACCATCGTGCATGTAAGGTGGCGTCTTGGCAACGTTTCGCAGGGTCGGCGTCAGGAACGCACCCATATCTTTTTGGTTCTTGGTCACATCAAATCGTCCGGGATCGGAGTATTTACCATGCTTGTATCCAATGCCGAGGTTGTGATAGCTTGAGTCGCTGAAATAGGGCCCGCTGTGGCAGTCGATACACCCTGCTTTCCCGCCAAACAGCCTCATGCCCCGAAGAGCAGATTTACTCATGGTCTTTTTATTGCCCCGCAGGTATTCGTCGTAGGGTGAATTGCCATTTACAATAGTGCGTTCAAAGGAAGCTATTGCTTTCGGCACGTTATCCTCTGTGGCATCAGTGCCAAACACTGCTCTAAATTGCGAGCAATAGCCGGGAATAGCATTCAGCCTGGCTAATAATTGCGGCATAGCAAGATCCATCTCAAGAGGATTCGCAACAGGTCCTACAGCCTGTTTCTCCAAGTAGATTGCCCGGCCATACCAAAACTGTGGAATGCTATAGGCTGCGTTTAGGATTGTAGGCGAGTTGCGCTTGCCGAACCTGTGCATGACCCCTGCCGACACCGGCGTTCTATCCGCCCAATATTCGGCAGGATCGTGACAGGTTGCGCAGCTCACAGTATTGTTAGATGAAAG
>JAJFTD010000052.1 GCA_021373255.1 bacterium | reverse complement strand
AGTTGGTGTGACTGGAGTTCAGACGTGTGCTCTTCCGATCTATTCCCTAAGGGAATGGGCAACTGGACATTACCATCAAGCAATATGTGGGATGCAACTCGTTTCCCGAATGGCCCGAAAGCTGTTGCGGATTACGCTCATTCCCTGGGAATACCTAAGTTCCTGATGTGGTTTGCACCGGAAGCAGTAATGGCCGGTAATACAATGTTGAAGGAACACCCTGAATGGTGTCTCAAAGATAAGAATGTTGTTCATAATCCGGGCGCAGATGATGATTACTGCTATTCATTCAATTTCGGAAACCCCGAGGCGCGAGAATATGCAACTAATTTCTTTGATTCAGTTATCAAAGAATACGGGATCAGTATCTTTAGAGTTGATTCCGGTATGAACCTGCAGGCAGTGCAGTCTGCAGATACCGACGCCAATCGCCAGGGTATCAATGAGATCCGGTGTATAGAAGGTCTTTATAAGTTCTATGAGGATTTGATTGCGAGAAATCCAGGGCTTACCATAGACAACTGCTGCGGCGGTGGGACTCGATTAGATTTGGAAAGTCTCTCACGCAGTATCCCATTCTGGCGCACTGATGGGTCTGTATGGACGATTAGTTGGCGCAATCGAGAGATGACTGCGATACAGAGTCAGATCATCAATCTTAGCCTGAACCGCTTTGTGCCGTTATCAACCAACGGTATGATGGGAGGCGAACCTTATTACATTCGAAGCGCATTCAACGGTGGGATTTCATTCAATGATGACAGTCGCGCTTCCGATTTCCCCAAAGACAAACTGAAGCAGGGAATTGCCGAATGCAAACGTCTGCGAAAATACATTCTCGGCAATTTCTATCCGCTGTTTAATCCCGGCCACGCTCCTGACGCGTGGTGCGCATGGCAGTATGATCTGTCTGATACGAACGAGGGAGCGATATTCGTCTTCCGCCGTGAGTTATCTCCATATTCGAGCATGCAGATCCATCCAAAGGCAATAGACGCAAATGCAAATTACAAAGTGACGGTTTACGAGTCTTATGACCCGAGACCTGTGGTGACAATGAAAGGAAGCGAGCTGTTAAAATATAACGTGAATCTAGCTACAGCTCCTGGATCGCTTCTGATTGAGTATAAGAAGCTATAGTTAAACCTGTTTAATTTCAAATGATCTTTACACGGGTGCTTGTCAGATTTGCGGAAGGAGGTTGTTTCGGGATACCCCTATCCCGAAACCCCTTCGTATGCAGTGGGAGTATCGGAAAAAGGGTTTCCCGATACAACTCTGCTGCTCCGTAGACTTGACATGCACCCTCTTTACATCTAAACGTTGACCTTAAAAAACTTTTGCGCTATACTTTTCCCTGAGGTGGAACATAAATGTCTGGTCATTCAAAATGGCATAATATAAAACTCCGCAAGGGCAAACAGGACCTGCAGAGAGGTAAGATATTTACCAAACTCGCGCGCGAGATCATCGTGGCGGCAAAGGAAGGCGGGGGAAACCCTGACTCTAACCTGGCGCTGAGGATGGCTGTTCAGAAGGCTCGCGAGAACTCCATGCCGGCTGATAACATTAAGAGAGCTATCCAGCGCGGCACGGGTGAGATTGAGGGCGCGAGCTACGAAGAAATCATCTACGAAGGCTACGGCCCCGCGGGTGTCGCGATACTCGTCTCGACACTTACGGATAACAGAAACCGGACAGTGGCTGAGCTGCGTAATATATTCTCCAAAAACGGGGGAAACCTCGGAGAAATGGGCTGCGTAGCGTGGATGTTCGATGCCAAGGGCATGGTGCAGGTTCCCGCCGATAAGTCGGATGAGGAAACCGTGATGATGACCACCATGGACGCAGGCGCGGAGGACATCAAAGTAGAGGACGATATAATAGAAGTCCTCTCTTCGGTCGAAGACCTGGGCAAAGTCAGGGATGCGCTCACGGAGGCGGGGATTCCATTTACTGCCGCTGAGCTTACGCGGATCCCCCAGACCACGATCCGTGTTGAAGATATCAAAGAAGCGAGCCGGATCATCAGGCTTATGGACGCACTTGAAGACAATGATGATGTCCAGCAGGCTTATGCCAACTTCGATATACCTGATGAGATCTTGCAGGAAGCCGCTGGATAATTTCTACAGTTCGAGCAAATTTCTCGGCTGAATAACGAACCGTTGAGTCAATTAGTTCGTCATATCAACGGGCGGTGAAGCATAAGATGATCAAGCTGAGAGTAGAATGGCGCCATATATGCTCGGGCTGCGGGACTGAACTTGTCGCTGATTTCTTTGCGGATTCGGCGGAAGAGATGCTGTGCCCGTGGTGTGGGAGTACGTGCGGGCCACCTCAAGATGCTTGTATGGCTGAGATCAAGGAATATTTATCGGAAACCATCAAGGATATCGAAGCCAGGGTCAACAACTGCGCTGCACCTACAGGTTAAATCGCATATTGAGTTTGATTATTAGGGAGTCGGGTAAAACACCCCGGCTCCTTTGGTTTGTACGACTAAATTAATCCGCATTATTTCGTGATTAGATTGAATCCTGCACTAAAACCTGCAGTATTCGGCTGTGGTAAATAATGCGGATTAGGAAATAAACATTTAACACACACTGTGCTCGTTTGCGTTGACCCTTACTTTGAGATTGTGCTATAATTCACGAGGTCGTGGGAGTGAGGATTATATGAAACAGTCCGACTACCGGTGGATGGTTAAGGTGGGCCCGGTCTGGAGTATTCCATTCCTTATACCGATTTCGACCGGGATCGGACTTTGGCTCGGAATATGGCTCGATGGCAAGCTCGGTACGAAACCGTGGCTTGCTATTGTTTTAACTATTCTTGGATTAGCATCGGGCATATACGAGTCTGCAAAGATACTGATCAACGTGACACGTGAAGACAACAACGATTGACGAAGGCTTTATCAGGCGGGTCTACAAGACCAGCGCGTTTGTTTGGGGATTTGGAGTAGTGGTCGCCCTGATCGTTTCGGGGTGGCGCACGGCTTTAGGATGGACATTTGGATCGGCGATCTCCTTCGGGACGATGTGGAGCCTGGAGTGGATCATCAAGCGCGCTTTTGTGCCGGGAAACGACAGGGCAAGGAGTAACCTGAGCAGGTTCTCAATGCTCAAACTGCCGATTATGGCGCTGGTATTAGCGGGCGTTGTATACGTCGGCGCCAAGACTACACCCCATACTGTCGAGCTTCTTGGTTATTTTGTTGGGTTTATTGCCGGAGTGGTATTGACTCAGGGCGTAATTTTCCTTAAAGTATTAGGGATGCTTATTTGTGAGCATTTTAACGATTAAGAGCGGAGGCGAGTCCGTTGCACGAAGGAAGCGGACCTTCACTGGAACAGCCCACGTGGTTAAGGTTCCTATTTGCATATAAACTCCTGCCGGGATGGATGCCTGAAATGGTGGCTGTCACGTGGCTGGTTATCGCCATCTTGTGCATAGGCGCAATCATAGCCAGCAGGACGCTGAAGCTGCGCAACCCCAGCCGGTTTCAGGCGTTTCTGGAGTTTGTGGTGGTTTCGCTGGACAACTTCGTGCGCAATATCGTGGGAGCGGAATCCAGAACTCTTACCCCTATCATCGGCACGGTGTTTATATTCATCCTGTCGCTGAGCCTTGTGGGACTAGTGCCTGGCCTTACAAGCCCAACAGCCAACCCCAACACCACTGTCGCCCTCGCGTTGATGGCGTTCCTGCTAGTTCAATACTACGCGATCAGCCGACAGGGATTTGTTAATTACATCAAACACTTCCTGGGCGAGCCGCTGTGGCTGGCGCCGTTGATGCTGCCATTGCATATAATTGGTGAGCTTGCCAGACCGCTTTCACTCTCGATCCGTCTTTTCGGCAACATATTCGGCGAAGAAACCGTTATTGCGGTATTCGTGCTGATTGTTATGATCGTCTTAAAAGGATTCCCGCTGCCGCTGCAGTTTCCTATGATGCTGTTTGCAATATTCGGCGGGTTCATCCAGGCACTGGTTTTCTCAATGCTTGTATGCATATATATAGCGGTGGCCTTGGAAGGCCACGAAGAACACCATTAGACCAATAGCCCTCGGAGTTTGAGGGCAAAGGAGGAATGCATCCAATGATGTACTTAGTAGCTTTGGTCCTCGCAATCGGCTTCGGTGTGCCGATTGCTGTTATCGGCGGTGGTCTCGGCCAGGGTAAGGCCGCTGCTTCCGCATTCGAGGGCATTGCAAGGCAGCCTGAAGCGGCTGGCAAGATTCAGACAGCTATGATCATCGGTCTGGCGCTTATCGAGTCACTCGTTATTTATGCGCTTCTGATCTCCCTGATCCTGCTGTTCCTCGGCGTACCGAGCGCAACTGCTATCATCGACAAAGTCGTAAAGTAAAATCGTTTAGGCTGGCCGGGCTTTTACGGGTCCGGCCAGGAGAATGCTTGGAGTTTACAAGTGCAAATCATCCCTGATCCAAAAGTACTGTTGGTGCAGGCCATCGGGTTTCTGCTGGTGCTGCTGGTTTTCAAGTTCTTCCTGTTCAAGCCGATAATGGACATCCTTGATGCACGGCGAGCAGAGATCGACAACCAGTATGATACCGCCGAAAGCCAGCGCTCGCTTGCGGAGGATCTCAAGGCGCAGTATGAGAAGCATCTTGCTGAAATAGATGATGAAATGCGCGCCAAGATTGCCGAAGCCGTCAAAGAAGGCCAGTCCATGCGTGAGGAGATCATCACGGACTCCCGCGAGCAGGCGGATCGGATACTAACCAGAGCCCAGGACGAAATCCAGCGTGAGAAAGAAAAGGCGCTGGTTGATCTGAGGAGTACTGTCGCCAGTCTGACGATAGGCGCAGCAGGCAAGCTCATCAACGAAAACCTGGACGACGCGAAGCACCGCGAGCTTATAGGCAAGTATATAGATGATCTCGACGAGGTGACCAAGTGATTGAGCCTCGGGTAGTTCGCAGATACGCCTCGGCACTTTTTGGGGCAGCGTCCCAGCTTGACGTAGTTGACAGGGTCGAGAGCGATCTTGGCCTGGTTTCATATGTTATGGAAACATCGCCAAGGCTGAAGGAGACCGTGGAGTCCCCGGTGGTTCCGGCGGACAAGAAGCGAGCTATCTTGCGCGACATCTTCGCTGAAGAAGTGCACTCGATCACGCTGTCGTATCTTTACCTGCTGGTGGACAAGCGCAGGGAAGAGGCGATCCTGGCTACGGAGAGCGAGTATGTAACACTGGCGAATGAGGCGCGCGGTATTGTTGCCGCGGATGTGACCACCGCCGTGCATCTCGATCCCGCCGAAGAACAGGCGCTGAGCAACAAGCTCGCGAAGATGACCGGCAAGAGTATTCATCTCAACAAGTTTGTAGACGCCGCAGTTATCGGCGGAATGGTAGTAAAGATCGGCGACAGAGTCATTGATGGCAGCATCCGCGGCCAACTCGCCGAGCTTAAAGAAAGATTATTAGGCTGATGGTCTGATTTCTGGGTGTTGGCACGCGGACCCCGGACTCGAATTGGAGTGATATTATGGCAGTTAACATAAGGCCGGATGAAGTGGCGCAGGTTCTTGAAACCCATCTGCTCTCTTATGAGAAGGAGCTGACTGAGGTAGGTGTCGGCACTGTTCTGCAGGTCGGTGATGGAATTGCGCGTATATATGGGCTTCAGGATGCGATGGCCAGCGAGTTGGTAGAGTTCCCGAACGGCGTTTTGGGGATGATCCTGAACCTGGAAGAAGACAATGTCGGATGTATCGTCCTGGGGCCGGACACGGAGATCAAGGAAGGCGACCAGGTCAAGCGGACCGGACGCATCGTTGACGTGCCCGTGGGCGAAGGACTGGTTGGCCGCGTGGTTAACGCCATCGGCGAACCTATTGACGGCAAAGGTCCGATTGTCGCTACGGAGCGCAGACACGTGGAAGAGCGAGCACCGGGTGTTGTCGAGAGACAACCGGTGAAGGAGTCGCTGGCGACCGGTATCAAGGGCATCGACTCGATGATCCCAATCGGTAGAGGCCAGAGAGAGCTCATAATCGGCGACCGCCAGACCGGTAAGACCGCCATTGCAGTGGATACGATCCTGAATCAAAAGGGCCAGGATGTCTACTGCATTTACGTAGCGGTTGGACAGAAGCTCTCCACCGTCGCCGCAATAGTGAACATTTTCGAGCAGCACGGGGCTATGGAGTATACCACTGTGGTTGTGGCCTCCGCGAGTGACCCCGCGCCACTGCAATATATTGCGCCCTACGCCGGATGTGCGATGGGCGAGTACTTCAGAGATACGAAGCGCCACGCGCTGGTTGTTTATGATGATCTCAGCAAACACGCACAGGCCTACAGGCAGGTATCGCTGCTTCTTAGAAGACCCCCGGGGCGTGAGGCTTATCCTGGAGATATTTTCTACCTGCACGCGCGCCTTCTAGAGAGAGCCGCGAAGCTGAGTGATGAACTCGGAGCGGGATCGCTTACGGCTCTGCCGATCATTGAGACCCAGGCGGGAGACGTTTCGGCATACATTCCGACCAATGTCATCTCGATCACCGACGGTCAGATATACCTTGAGCCGGATTTGTTCTACTCGGGTATCCGGCCTGCTATCAACGTAGGTGTGTCGGTATCGCGCGTAGGGTCCAGTGCTCAGAAGAAGGCTATGAAGACCGTTGCAGGCCAGCTCAGGCTTGACCTGTCCCGGTATTGGGAACTACAGGCGTTCGCACAGTTCTCCAGCGACCTTGACAAGGCTACTCTTGATCAGCTTGCCAGAGGTGAGCGCGTGGTCGAGGTCCTCAAGCAGCCGCAATACCAGCCGATGTCGGTGGCAAGTGAGATCTTCATTATATTCGCCGCCACAAATGGTTACCTGGACGACCTCCCTGTGAGCGCCGCGCGTAAGTTCGAAAAAGAACTGCAGGCGTTTATGGACGACAAGTACCCGGATGTGGGCCACGTGATCCAGAAGACCGGAATCATAGACGACAAGACTATGGAAACGCTGAAGAAAGCAATCGGCGAGTTCAAGGCACAGTTCAAGGTGTAGTTGAGAGTGGAGAGCGAAGAGCTCAAATGGAATGCTGAGTTGTATCGGGAAACCCCTTTCCCGATACCGCCGAAGTACGGAGATTTCCGGAAAAGGGTTTCCCGAAATAACGGGCAATGACGGGCACGGAAGAAATTTATGGCTAGCGCAAGAGACATTAGACGGCGCATACGCACCGTAAAAAATATTGAGAAGATCACCAGCGCTATGAAAATGGTCGCTGCTGCTCGTCTGCGAAAGGCGCAGGAGCGGGCTGAGGCTGCACGTCCTTATGCCGAGAAGATGCAT
>JAJFTD010000017.1 GCA_021373255.1 bacterium | reverse complement strand
ATTCCAAGCCATATCGACTGACATATCAAAGTTAGTCGGAGCGAAGCCACGGCCAAGGCATGCACCGCCCGCTACACCACCGCTATCGACCTGCAGTTTTCCATCTCCATTGATTGCTGAGGATGTGTTACCAGCAGTCTTTACCCACGGGATTGCATTAGCGTCCTCGGTGTGACCCAAGTCAGTGTTGGCAGGTCTAGTGAAGGTGTCGGTGATAGTCCAGGAAGTATTCACGTCCGGCACCAGGCCGAAATCCTGTGTCTTTGATTCAATAACCGTGAGAGTCTTGCTGCTGGTTGTGTAACCGGCTGTAGCGACAGTCACGACATAATCAGCAGGAGTTAAGTTACTGAACGTATAAACACCACTGGAGTTGGTTGTGGTAGAAAGAGTCATGCCGTTGGATGTGATCGAGACGGTCGCTCCAGAGATCGGACTACCCGACAATGCGCTTACCACTGTGCCGGTAAGTGAACTGGCAGTAACGTCCGTCAGGCAAAGGTCGTCATATTGAACGCTTCCAACGGAATAGAAATAAAGCTGAGTGCCTATTTTTGCAGTAGTCGCAGGAGCAACACACTCACACGTATACTGCCTCCACACTGAATCAGCAAAGAAATTGGCATATATTATATTGCCGAGCCATCCACCGGACGAATTAAACATCGCCAGCACTCCCCGTGCTTCCTGCGGGGTTGCCTCATCTGTCCGTGCCCAGAGCGAAAGGCGATATGAGTGCCCTTCTATCCCCCGAGCATAACTGACAATAGCCATTGATGGTGAAGTGCCGGATGTAGGCTTTGCTAACTCTATGCACCTACCAGTCCCATCACGTCCGGGAGTGACTGTACTCAAAGTTGCGTTAGTTCCAGTCGGGCTGTTGAATGACCAGCCACATACCGTTCCTGAGGTTGTCCAGCTTCCTCCGATGGGGAAGTTCTCAAACCCAGGATTAGGAATCAAGTTGCCAACTAACAGGTCACCATCTTCAAGCGAAGCATTATCTACTTCAACAGTACCTGTAAAGTTGCTGGGTTGGAACTGAATCTGCGCGTAACGAGTAGTTGTAGGAGCGGTATATATGGCTGAATACTCAGTCCACTGCGAAGTCGAATAGGAATAGACGACTGTAGTATTACCATCCCATCCACTAGCATCAGAATTCTGGAACGATGCCACTACTCCAATGAGCGAGCGGCTCGTTGCATCATCAGAGCGAACCCAATAATTAAAGCGATAGGTATGTCCTCCCACAACTGGAATACAAGGACTAGCCATCCCCAACCAACCGGTTGACGAGGATCTTGTAAGCTTTACAGCCTGACCGGTACCATCGGCTCCAGGTGTAACCATATTCAGAGTTCCGATACCAGCATTGTTCTGGTAATACCAGTATCCTCCATATTGATATACACCTGTATCGGTCGCGTTTATGCCGCTGGGAATGCTGTTAAAGCTGCCATCTGCGATCATATTTGCAGCTATGCCACTTGATGCAATGGTGGCAATCAGCATCAAAGCAAGGCAGGCAACAGATAGCCCGGATACAACCCAGCGTCGATATAGAGAAACACGACACTGCCCTCTTTCAATTCCTTTCATCTCGATTCTCCTTTCGAACGTGTACTTTCAATGCGGTGATCCAATACCCTCGTCAGAGCCCCCCTTTCAACATGACCTATAGCTCTACTACCAATAGTGCGGCGAAGCTATTCACATTAACCCATGTACAGAAAGATCCCACCGCATGATACATCCAACTTGGGGGTTGTGTAGGACTACATATATGTTGTACCATTATTTGTATCATGTAGTCCGCTTGCAATATAGCATGTGTATTGCACATTGTCAATGGTAGAATTATATCCAGATTTTCTGCACACACATTTTAATTATTATTGCATAGAAAAGTACGCAGCATCGAGGGCATGTTTCGTCCAACATTTTTGCCCACATGCATTTGTAGGACTGCTTCACACATATGTGTGTGGCTTAGCGATTAATTGAATATCAGGTGGAGAATTGAGAGGTCTTAATGATGGAATTCTAGCCGCTAATTCTTGCAGACATTAGCCTGGTCAGTTCTTCAGCTAATTTGGCTGGATCATGGGTGCGGAGGGTGCATGTGGTTCCTGTGCAAACTGTAGCTTCAGCACCATCAGGGGAACCGGCTTTTACAGAACACAGGGGGCCGCATGCGACCATTGTGGCTCGGATCATCTTGTCAGCCAACTCACTACCGGGATCAGCGTTTACAGTGACCACGGGCCGGCGAGTGTTAAACAGAATAAGAGATGAAGCATATTCTGATGCGATAATGCCATAGTTGGTAAATTGTCTTGCAAGCGCATTGAGGGTGCGGCATGCGAGGTCGCTGAAGTGTTCATCAGCGGTGAGATCAGCAAGATAGGTTAATGCCCTGGCTGCAGTGGAATTCTCCGACATTGGGATCATATACCGATGAAGACCACGTTCGCTCGCGCGACGGGCACTAATGTCGTAAAATCCACCATCCGGGGCACCATAAGCGGAAACAATAGAATTGACAAGTTCCTTTGCCACATCCAGGTATAGCAAATCTGCTGAGGCCTGGCAGCACATAATATTCGCCAAAAGTAACATTACATGGTCCGCAAGATTGCCGAATTGGTGTGGAGCACCGTTTTCGTAATAATGGCAGATAGTGCCATCCGGGCCCTTGTTCAGAGCGTTGAGGAAAGATACTATCTGGAGCGCATGGTCTCTTGCCGGATGATTTTCAGTCATTCCCCACATCTGAGCGTAGGCAATTGCGAGAGCTGAGTTAGAATCGGTGTAAGCGGCCTTATCAACGTGCGGTGGAGTGAGCATTTTTCGGCCTGCGGAATCTCGATGATAATACTCTTCGTCAGCATCCTGACTACCGTAGAAGACGCCTGTATTGGAATCCAACAGCACATTCTCAAGATATGAAAAGATATTTTTTGCCACGCTCAGTAGTTTCTCATCAGCAGTAATACGGTAGGCGTTCAACAGCACCTGCGCAATGCGGGCGTTGTCATCCAGCATCTTTTCGAAATGCGGCACTCGCCAGTCGCGCTGGGTGGCGTAGCGAAACATACCACCCTCCACCCGGTCAAATAATTCACCACCAAGCATAGCATTGAGTGTATCAGTAACCATTGTGAGGCGGCGGCGTGTGCCTGTGCGCTCATATTCCATCAGAAGAAGTTCCAACACCTGAGAAAACGGAAACTTTTGATCGTGACCAAACCCACCGAACCTGGGATCGTAACTCGACTCCACCGCGGCAAGCACTTGCTCAACATCCTCCATGCTCGCCGAACGCCCCACCTCCTCGGTCATCTCGATCTCAGTCTCCGACCGCGCAGTCTCCGCTCTTTGAATCAGATCCTCACCACCCTCCTGGTACACCTGTGACACTCGCTTGAGCATCGCAGCCATACGCTCCGGGGGAATGTATGTAGATCCGGTGATAACATCGCGGTTGTGAGTAAGGAATGCCGTGGTGGGCCAGCCGCCCATATTATAGCGCGCGTTGATATCTGGGTTACGATCGTTGTCCACGCGCACGGGTATGTAGTCGCGGTTGATAATATCAACTACAGTGGGATTGGAATAGGTGGTTTCGTCCATGACGTGGCACCAGTGGCACCACACCGCGCTTATGTCCAACAGCACCGGCCTGCCGGTTCGCTTTGAGTCCTCAAACGCCTCATCGCCCCAATCCCGCCAGTTCACTTCCGCCATAGTTATTGCTCCACTTTCTGATGAGTCGGCAATTGGAGTATGCCCAGAATTCTCCCGCGTTATTCACCTTATCCGAATACCGCAGGTAGTAGTGCGGTATTCCATTCAATCACGAATAATGCGGGTTAGGAGAAAGTAACTTTAGTCGGATGGTTTGATGATGGGATGGGTGGATGGCCTGGGAGTTACCGGAAATACACCACACGTGTCTTCTTATACTCTTTCACCGTCTTGAGTACTCTGTGATCACAGCCACCGCAAATTTCGGCAAGTTTGTATATGATTTGATCGAGTTCTTGGTCATCTAGGCAGTGGACCATTGTGTAGAGCGAGTATGGCCAATTGGGGTATTGCGCGCGCTCATAACAATGGCTCACGTGGGGGTTTTGGGCGAACTGCTCCCCTACTTCATCGATCTTCTCGGAGTCCACTTGCCAACAAACCATTGCGTTGGCCTTATACCCCGCCTGCCCGTGGCGGAGAACCGCGGCGAACCGGCGCATGGTGCCATCGGCTTTGTATGCATTTGCACGCTGGAAGACTATATCCTCCTGCAGCCCCGCATGGTCGGCAATGCGTGCGAATGGTTCCTCAATGATCGGAATATCCTGCTGGAGGGCGAGAACTACTGCGCGGTCCAGATTCGTGAGTTCGTGCCGGGTTGGTTGCGTAATGGTCCATGAAACCGGACCAATGGCATCATCAGTCAGCTTGAGAAACAAGCCGATCTTGTAGACTTTCAAGGCGGGCAGGATCATGTGTGATTGCACACCATCCAGACTGGCGAGCCCGGCGATTTCTCTACCCAGGTCTGATTCGGGACTGAGTGTGAGAGTGAACCAGAGGTTGAAGTCATCACTCCGGGAGTAGCAGTGGCTTACTCCGGGGTTCGCACAAACGGCTGCGGCAACGTTCTCCAGATAGCCATCCCCCACCCTAAACGCCACCAGCACGCTGCTGTAGCCCAAAGCCGAAGAATTAAATATCGCACTGATCTGCCGGATTATCCCCTGAGATTTCAATCGTGAGGTACGTGAGATGGCATCAATGGACGATATCGACAGCCGCGCCGCGATCTCATCAAATGGCCTGTGAGCGAGCGGAAAGTCCCTCTGGATCAGCTCCAACAGCCGTGCATCTATTGTGTCAATCAGGTTGTTTATTATCACGCTGTGAAGCTACCCATATCCGATGGATGATATTCCAACAAACAAGGCTTCATCTTGTGGAATCAGCTATCTTGCGAAGCTCAGAGCGCGGGACGCTGCCCATCAGTGTGAAAAGCACTCCCTTATGCGCCCAGGTGATGACATTGGTCATCTTGCTCTTTATCGACGTTTGCGGGGACTCGCAGTGTGCCCTGCGTTGGAAGAGAGATATCGAATTGGCACCATTGGAAAACTGCATATGAGCGCAACACGATCCATTCACTGACATCCTCGACACCGCCACCAGCTTGTAGCCTTTGGGCAGATACGATGGCTTGACCACATTCATCGCTGTGCTGCCAGGCTTCGGTTGGCATTTCACCTTTCCACTTACTTTGAACAGCGAATGTGATATATTCCCCGGATTAATCTGTATGCTGGAGTAGCGGGATGAATTCAATATAAAACCACGCGGACTCTCGACCTGGGTGCCCATCACAAGGAAGCAACCTTTATCTACCCAGACACGATGCGCGGCTTCTTCCTTGCTCTTGGGTATTGCATGAATAACATACGCAGGGCGTCCGGCAACCGTATCCGAGCCAGCTATACGCAGATCGTAATTCTGTAAAGCTTCCTGGTGAATCATGCCCATCGCAGGCACGCTTTGCCCACCGGACTCTTCCCAGCATTGAGATCTGGGACGCAGCTTCCACGATGTTGATCCATCCTGGATAACCACCATACCACTCAGTGACGCAGGGCTGAAGAATTCCACACGGGTCAGGTCAGGAACCATGTGGATAACTTTGAACGAGGAAACAGTCGACCTGCCATTGAACCTGAACGTGGCTACCTTCACCCCGCGATAGCTCACCCGCTGATCCGCCACTTCAGCTCGTTTCAAAACCTCAGTCGCGTTCGCACCAAACACAACAGCCGGCAAGGAAAGCGCTGCTAAGAGAGTTGTAACGATTTTCTTTGTCATCATGGTCGCATAGTATCTTCAGTTAGGCTGGCTTTCTCGAGTTCGGCGGCAACAAGGCTGACATGTGGATCGCTGAGAGCCTGCTGGCGCTGTGCATGCGAATGAGCTGAGATGTAATACGAATACTCCGGCACTGATACTTCCGGAGCTGTCGATTCATTTTTAACGCCACCGGGAAGCAGAAGCAGCACGACCAGCAGAATCGTGAGCGCGAAAGCCGGGGCTCCAATGGCAACCCTCATAAACCATGGGCTGCGGGTGCGCCTGGAGGAACGCCTCTCGACGATGCACTGCTTCACTCCCGGCCAGCAGTTGACCGAAGAGTTGTTCACAGACAACGAGCCAAGACGCGTCAACATATTCTGCATTGACTGAAGCTCGTCTGCGCATCTCCGGCATTCATTAATGTGTATTTCAAACTCTAGACGCACATGGCCGGGAAGGCAGTCATCCAAATACTCAGACATCACGACAGCAGCAGTTCTGCAATTCATAAACTTTCACCTATTTGTTTCCGGAGCAGATTCCTGAGTTCAACACGTGCTCTGGAAACACGAGATTTTACGGTACCCAGCGGCACATTCAGTATCTCGGCGACTTCCTCCTGAGACAAGCCCTCCACATCGTGCAGTATCAGCGCACTCTTGAGCTTGCTCGATAACGACGCAATGGCTTTTCTGAGAGTCTGGACCTGCTCTGACCTCACAACAACCTTTTCCGGGTCCGTTGATGCGTCATGCGAAACCGGCTCGAAGCCGATCTCTGAGAACTTGTCATCATCCAGCGAATCAGCAGGACGGGACTTACGCTTTCGTAAAAAGTCTATAGCCGAGTTCACAGCGATTCTATACAGCCATGTGTAAAAAGCGGAACTCGCGTTGAAACTTTTCAGCCTGGAATAGGCTTTGACAAACGCTTCTTGCGTGATATCAATCGCATCGTCGTGGTTATAGACGTAGTTGAACACGGCGCTGAATATCCGGTCTTGGTACCTGTCTACCAATACGGAAAAAGCGTCCATCTCGCCCGCCAGAACACGCTCAACTATTTGTTGGTCAGTATAGCCGTCCATTCCCACTTGTCCGGTTAACGCTATCCTTATTGTGCTTGGTGCGTAGGCTTCCATATCAACCTTAGCCCTTATAGATAGTATCAGACGCAGGAAATTACAGCAAACTGCCTTCTAAGGGTTTCGACGACTTGTAATAACATTCGTTCCATAAGGAAATTCTAAAAAATCTGTTACTTTGCCCATTTCAAATTGTCCAACCCAATAGAAACGAGCAACGCTTAAGCGCGACAGCGCGTTTCCGTTTCGGGAACTTGTTCTCGAAACACACTGTGCGGGGGTGGGTCTGATGACATGCCGCGAGGTACGAGATAATCTGAGCTTCTATTTAGACGGGATGCTTGATGAGCGCACCCTGGAAATGATGGAAGCACATATTAGACAGTGCAAAGATTGCCGCGAGGAGCTTGCATCCCTTTCAGCGATGGTTCAGACCGCTGGGGAGATTATGGATGCCGAACCTCCTGCCGGATTAAAAGCAAGTATCCTGGCAGCGATCCATGAAAAAGAAGCTGTCTGCAGCACAAAGCAACCAGTCCGAGTGAGCTTTGGATTGTGGCTGGGGAGTGTTATGTCACTCCGAGCTGCTAAATGGGCTGCCGGTGCCGTCGCCGCAGGGGCGGTTGTGTTTGCCGTTATCTCGAATAATCCTCAACACCAACAGCAATTGCCTAGAAGAACCTCCTTTGAAAGTCCCAGACCGTCTCAGACCGCCTCCGCAACTGTTTCTCCACGACCAGTGGAACATGCTGTGCAAGCGAAGGTAGCCGCAGGGCCACCAGTAAGGCAACTTGCGAAAGCCTCAACTGTGCACGTTCATGAGACATACAGAGTAAGGACGCCTAAGGCGAGTCACCAGCTTCAAACAGTGGCTTCGGCTCCGAGTTCCAAACGCGTTATTCACAAGAGCACAAAGATGCAGATGGCTCACGCAGTAAAACCTGCACAGCCTAAGGCAGACGCGCTCCCGGAACCGAAACAAGTAGAAGTGGCGACCGCTCCAAAGCCTGAGCCGACACCGCAGCCTGCTTCTGATGAGAATATAAGGCTGGCATCGGTGAAAGTCTCCAATGGTCCGATGATTAGTAAAGAAGACACGGAAAAATGGATAGCTGACGCGAAAGCAATGGCCGCGATGCGCAAGGGTGGAGAGCAAGCGAGCCATGTAAGTTTTGTAAAAGCGAGATTCTAAAAAGTTATTTTCAAAGTCTACGAAGGTGGACTTTGTGCATTTGTTGCAGTCGATATTACTGCTAACGCACACAGAGGGTTGGGTTTAGCTAAAATGAGGAAGGTTGCGGGCATAATCGCAATATTGGCGTTTATGATGCCGTGCGGCGTTCTTGGGGACGCGGCAACGGACACTGCAGCCACGCCTCTGAAAACAGTGGGAGAGACAACCGCTACAACCACACCGACCACAAAAGTCAATGAAAGTCTTTCTGCGAGTGAGGTCCTCTGTGGGCATGGCAGCGCGGCTGGCTATAGCCTGGAGCATGGCGGGGTGATACCCGGAAGCGAGTGGGTGTATGTTGGAATTAAGCGTGCCCGCAAGAATGTAGACTACACTATCAATTACGAGTCCGGCACCATCTACCTCGTTGAGCCCGCCCGTGAAGGGGACACCGTAAGGGTCGATTATCTCTATTCCAAAGATGCACCCAAAAGAGCATCTTCGGGGCTTAGTTTTGCTCCTGCGATGTTTGGCGATGCACTGCACCTGAACACCGTCTACAGTACCCGTGCGCTGGATAGCAGCAACTCTCGCAATGTGGTTACTTATGGGCTCAGCTCGTCGCTTAAACTTAACGGAACCTCAAATCTCAACAGCATGGTTTACTTCTCGTCGCCGGAATCGTCGGGAAGGATGTCGCTGACCGGCACGTCATCAAAGGCACCGAGCGCGTCCACGGATGCCAAAAAGGACCACTTGTTCGTGCAGGGCGCTAATATCAACGCGGGCAAGGCAAAGGTGACGTTAGGGTTCCAGGATGTCGGCAAAGACTTCAGCGGTTTTGCTTCGATGCGTGACTCAAACGCGGCGGAGTCGGATATAATCAATCAGCTTGAGAAAGAAAAGGGCATCAGCAGGACCAATTTAGCGGCAGAGCTGCCAACAGGCACGACGGGTGGTTTCAACTTCGCATTCGGCCGGATCAGTGATGCTAATGATGACATCTCCAACCAGGCGTTCGGCTACAGTGGAGGGGGGTTCTCGTTCAACTTCAGCAGCAGAGAAGTGGGTAAGAACTTCACTCGTTTCGGCGACCTCAAGGAGTCGGATCGTGCTCAGATGGCGGCAGAAGCCGGAGCGAGACGCACACAGTATGCGCTGCAATTTGCCGGGGATGCATCGGGCGGGGTATCTCCTATCTCTGGACTCACGATGACCCAGATCGAAAGTGGCGGCAGTGTAATGTCGATCAAATCCGTTGAAGCCGACCTGGGCAGGGTAAAAGTCCAGGCCGATTTGCGCACAATGGACCCTACATTTGATAAGATGAGCGCGCTTAATGACAGTGAGCGGACCCGCATGGCTCTGACGGCGCGCCAGCAGTTCCAACCCGGCGCGAAGGCATCAGATGTGACCGCACAGGACAAGGCGAAGATCAACTCTGAGGCTGGGCTGAATAGGTCCAGTTATGTTGTGCAAGTTGACGGCGGCGCGGTCGATACTTGGCTCACATTATCTAATGTTGACTCGAATAAAGGCGGATTGAATCGAAGCGCAATCAACATGGCTGGAAAGACCTTCAGCGCCTACTTTAGCCACCAGAACATAGACAGCACGTTCGGCAGGATTTCCAGTTTGCAGCCAATCGAACAATCCAGATTCGGAAACGAATATGGTATGTCCCGTATGTCCATGGGCGGATCACTTAAGCTCTCATTTGGCGATCTTGCATTGGACAACACCAGTGTGCGCGATGACCAGGGAGCAATGTTGACCCGCAGGAGTATCGACCTCAAGAACAACAGGCTGAAGCTGCATGCCAACTTCCAGGATATCGATCAGAATTTCAGCAGAATACTCGACCTGTCAGATGCCGACAGAAACACCCTGCTCCGCGAACGCGGATTTAAGCGTGCAGATTATGCGATTAACTTCCAGGCCACTAAAGACCTGAATATAGACACCTATTTCTACGATTCCAGCAACACCACCGCCGGACAAACTCGTGGACAGAACAGATATAAATTGAATTTTGACCCGAAAAACGGCACGAAGATAAGCGCGTTCCACGATGAGTGCTCTTATGTGTCGCACGAGGGAAATCTGTCCAGCTATTCCCGCAGCAGATACAGCTTTGAAAACAGCTTCAACTTCCTCGGCGGCCTGCATGTAAGGGGTTCCAGTGACACCAACTATTCGCAGGAGGGCACCGACGCACCGGTGAACACTCAAGTCGTTGAGGCGCACCTGGAATCTAATCAGAAAGCGCCGTTGGCGTTCAATATTGATACCGTCAACACGGACCTCGGCAACGGTAAGTTCGTCAACACTCGATCGTTGGGAGTGAAAACCCGGATGACGAGTAATATGGCGTTGGTGACTTCACTCTCGCAGACAGATCGTGAGGCTGATCCATCTGAAATCAGTGGCAGTCTTGGGTTGGACTGGTCTATCAACAAGGATGTGAAGCTGACAATGAGCCTGGCTAACCGGGACAGCGGGTCTAATGGAAGCCAGCGCGCGCGGCAGTTCGCGCTGAACGGGCTCGTGATCAAGAGGTTCCTGATCTTCAACAACATTCAAGTGGGCTCGGGGCTGAACACTACGACTGCCCTAGGCAAGCAGACCGGCTGCGACAATGCATTCAAGTTCCAGACTGGTATAATAGGCGGCGGAAATTTCCTTATAGACAACAGTGATAAGCTGAATAAGAAAAATGGGATGTACTACCATTCCCGTATCCTGCAATATGAGACAAATAAAGACCCGAAAGCGTGGTATCACATCAAGTTCTTCAAGCAAGATCTGATTACCCCATCAGGTCAACCAGGAATAAAACGAAATAATGCATTTGATGTAAAGCTGTCCGAAGGAACCCGCTTCGCCTACACCACCTACTTCGGCAAGGACGGTCAGAATGGCGCGCTTATACCGGTGGGTGGTACTTCAATGAAACTCACCCACACGCTCACTAGCAAGCTGACTATGACAGCCGACTACACCATCGACCGTAACGACTCCAGCAACCGAATGGCCCGCATAGCCGGACTGGGCTTTGCAGGCATACTGCCAAACGACGCGCAATTCGAGTTCTACTTCGGCCGCTGCCACCTCCTGGATGGATTCACGCTGGACGATGACAATGTCTTCCGCATCAAGTACGACCAGAAAATGGCCGCAGACAGGTATATCACACTCAGTGCTGAAAAGAAATCCGGCGTGGACAAGAGCAAAATCAACCCCAATGAAGGCGACACCATAGCCCGAATCGACTTTAGGGCAACATTCGATTAGTTAATCCTATGGTTTAGCTTATGCCACCTCTCCAACCTTGTAACCTTAAGACCTTATGACATTTTGACCCTATATCTATTTTCTAATTAAATTCCGCTCCATTCTGCTGCTGCTCAGAGGACAACCGCGGGTCGGGGTCTAAGCATGTTCCTAGTCGACGCTTAGTGTGATGGCGTCGGCAGACATGTCTTGTCGGGAATGGAGCAAGCGTTGGAGATTGTGTGCCCTGCCTGGTACCCAGGTGCAGAAAGTCTTATCGATGCTATTCCGCTATTAGCGGACCAGGGAGTAACCGCCGTGGAAATCGGCGTAAACTTCTCCAGCTACTTCAATTTCCGCGACGCTCGCGAACTCCAGGCGCTGATTTCGGTCCTGTCTTCCAGCGGCGTCCGCATTCATTCGGTCCACTCACCATTCGGCCCAGGCTACGATATATCAAGCCCCGATGACAATGTGCACGACAGAGGGGTTGATGCGCTTATTGATTCTATTGAACTCGCTAATGTTACCGACGCCACAAAAGTGATCGTTCACGCAAGTGACATTTTGCCGGGCTGCAGACACAGGCAGTTCGATAGAGCAAGAGGTGTGCTGCGGGAAATGGCAGCGGTAGCGAGAGAGTCGGGAGTGACGCTGGCACTGGAAAATCTCCCTCCAACGTATCTGGGCAATTGTCCCGAAGAGATTTTCGCCCTACTCGATGGCATTGACCGCGAATCCATAGCAGTCTGCTTCGACAGCGGTCACGCTAACCTCTCAGGACACTTTGAGGAATACGCGCAGGCGCTTCTACCCTACGCAGTCACCACTCACATCCACGACAACAACGGCACCGACGACCAACACCGTTTCCCAGGAGAAGGCATCATCAACTGGCCACGATTCGCATCCATCTATCGCTCCACAGGCTGTGACGCCGGCATGATGCTGGAATGCACCCCACCCCAGGGAATAGCTTGGTGCGAAGCATTCCAAATGTTCCGCACGGCGCTGGGGGAATGAGAAGGGACGGTCCGGGGGTCCGGAGTCCGGGGTCCGGCGTCTGGGGGGTCTAAATAGTTAGGGAATTGTGGGTCAGGAGGATTTCCTCGATATTGACCATGCCGTCGATTCTACCGGCTGCGATTTGATCTTCTATTCCGAAATAATCTACGCATGTCTGGCAGGAGATTATGTCTACACCGCGCTCCTCCAGCTTCTTTAGGAAATCCAGGTTTTCTGAATCTCTTGCGGCAGATTTTACTCCGGCGTTCAAGAGGATGATGTATTTGGGTAGTTGCTCCCGATTGCCGAGAAGACGCAGGAAGTTGCTGAGGAGTATTCCGCCTAGTTTCTCATCCGGTGAGCCAATCGCATCTCCTGTTACTAATATTGCTTCGTTCATATTCATCCTCCGGTGCCGTTTTGTGCTCCTGACTTGCGTTCATAACGGGCTAACAATGAGTTCGGCTGATACCAACTTTTACCCTTCCAAAAAACTGCAAAATAGTTGTGTGGGTACTTTGCGAAACGTGGCACAACTTAAGTGGCACAAACAACCATCTTTTCCTCCTTCCCTCCGGGCTTCGCCATTGCGACTAGCGAAGCCTATTTTTTTGTACCAGGTTTCGCCTGTGCTCATTTCCCCGCTTGGCTGTTTCGTCTCTTGTGAACCCATGCCTTAATGCCGAGGCTATCAGACTTACCTCCAGAGAAACCGTGCAGCACCTGTTGATCCAACACATATCACTATGATCAGCATCATCCCTGGAATGTGTGAATGGTATGCGACTTGCCAGCGCGTCGGCTCTGGCGTCAAGACCCGATATAGCCGAGTCCATGCCCACACACCCTCCCAAATCATCCCACATCTTCTGCATATAGTCAGGCCAGATAGCTAGAGCCCTGTAGAACTGATGAATGGGTTCGGCGTGCCGCCGCAGTGCGGGTTCAAGGCATGGCAAGTGCTCATATGGATCGTGAAGCAGTGGTGGGTGAATGAAGACCGCTCGCGTGATGAGCTGGGTGCGGCGACTTGTGTGTCGCTGTGGCGTCTTTCGGGCAGTGCCACTGCTCCATCGTCTGGCTAGCGCGGCAATGATAGCGAAAACCGGCTCGATGTTGTGGAACATCTCGACCACGTAGCGAATCTGCCGTATGTCCTCGCGGCTGAACCCACGTTCTTTGAGCCAGTCGAAGTGATAACGCATCGGGAAAGACGCCCGAGCTACAAGCAGCGCGTTTTCCCGAAGGCTTGAGGCTGCATCGTGTATATGGCCCTCATCTAGAGCATTAGCCAGCAATTCCCTAAACCCATTATCACAATCGGATGCACGCGCAGGCAGGTCGAATATCTCGCCAACAACACTGCTACCAATCTTGCGATACAAGATGTCAGCAGGCGTTGAGACGTGATACTGGCTACCGGCGTGCGAGAGCGCGGTAATGTGCATATAGATCGTTTCCCCCTGCCGCGCTGATGCGCATCAGCATGCGAATTATCGCTCAAAGCGGCCTGCCTCATTGTTGCCAATCCCGCGCCCATTCCAAACCGTGCTGAGTTTGCCTTTATATGGATTGTTTTATCGTGCGGCGGGGCTTGAATGGGGCTTTGGCGGCTATATCGGACGCCTTGTGACGCGCGGATTCGGCAACCTCTTTGACATGCTGCCGGGTAACCGAACCTTGACTGGGGGCAAAGATGAGCGCCAGAGATGCTCCAACAAACGCACCTGCGCCTATACCTAGAAAAAAGCTCTTAATATTCATATAGTCCCTCCGAGGAGATATTACCGCACAAACCGGGTAAACCTAACCCGCATTATTAACCTTGGTCGAATAATGCGGGCTACCTAAAAGGGCTATGGAGGATTTATACTTCCATCAGAATCGGCACTATCACCGGCCGGCGATGAGTGCGATCATAAATAAACTTAGCCAAAACTTTACGGCATGCGGCTTTAACATCATCCAAAGCCTCCAGCGAGTCGTCGGAGATAAACTCCTCAACTTTCGCCAGAACCACATCCCTGGCTTCCTCGATAATCTCTTCACCATACTCTTCGCCAACAAAACCGCGAGAGAAAATATCAGGACCAGTGACCACTTCCCTGTCGCTGAGGTCCACACCGACTACCACAATCACGACACCGTCCTGGGCAAGATGCTGGCGGTCGCGGAGAACCACGTCTTCCACATCACCCACCCCAAGGCCATCAACCATCACACTGCCTGATTCTACTTTACCGGATATCTCAGCGGTTTCACCGTCGGTTTGGAATACATCGCCGGGGTAGAGCTTAAACAGCCGTTCGTGTGAATAGCCGATGCCGTCAGCAACCTCAATGAACTTCGCGAAGTGCCGCTGTTCACCGTGCACTGGTATAACGAATTTTGGCTTGAGAAGGTTTAGCATCAGCCTGATGTCTTCCTGGTTGCCATGTCCGCTGACATGCACGTGCGCAAAGGGTTCGTAGACTACATCCGCACCGCGCTTGAAGAGTTGGTTGATAGTGCGAAGGACCAGGTCCTCGTTTCCGGGGATTGGAGTCGCGCTGATGACAACAGTATCGCCTTCGCCAATCTTAATATGTTTGTGCTCATCTGACGCCATCCGGGAAAGCGCGGAAAGCGGCTCACCCTGGCTGCCTGTGGTCATGATTACGACTTCGCTGGGATCGAGACTGTCGGTATCCTCAACCCGCAGACGGGTGCCTTCTGGAACTTTCAAATAGCCAAGTTCTTCGGCAATGCGGCTGTTTTCAGCCATGCTCCGACCAACGACCGCAACCCGGCGTCCCAACTTCGCAGCCAGGTTGTATACCTGCTGGAGGCGGTGGATGTTAGAAGCAAACGCCGCGATTATAATGCGACCACTGGCGGTTTTGAATATCTTCTCAAATGTCTCACCAACAAGGCTCTCACTCGGCGTAAAACCGGTCTTCTCGACATTTGTAGAATCGCAAAGAAGCGCCAGCACACCTTCTTCGCCTACTTTTGCAAGGCGGCTCATATCGGCCAGATGACCGTCGATAGGAGTCTGATCGAACTTAAAGTCACTGCTCTGGACGATTGTACCGACCGGGGTATTGATCACCAGGCCGGATGCATCTGGTATGCTGTGCGATACCCGGACAAACTCCACTGTAAAATCGCCAAGTTCGACAATGTCCCCCGACTTCACAACATTAAGCCGCGCTACATCGGCCAAATGGTGCTCGCTCAGCTTATTTGACACGAAACCGAGGGTGAGAGGAGTGCCGTATACCGGCACATCAAGCCGCCGTAACACATAAGGCAGGGCGCCGATATGGTCCTCGTGACCGTGTGTGAGCACAATACCAAGAACCTTATCCGCGTTCTCCTCCAGATACGTAATGTCTGGTATTACAATGTCGACCCCGAGCATTTCCTCCTCAGGAAACATAAGGCCCGCATCCACGATCAATATCTGATCATTGTAGACATAGGCTGTCATGTTCTTGCCGATCTCCATCACCCCGCCCAGCGGAATGATCTGCAGCTTGCCCGAAGTATTTGTCATTTCAGTAGATTCCATACGTTGTTAAACCTGTTCTCACTGGGCTTCATGCCCTGGAAGTGCGTGTGAAGGGAATTTCATCGCGAAAGCGCGAAAAGGGAAATGATATCGTATAACATGGTGCGTCCGGCGGCTTCGGCATCAGGATGCCGAAGCAACAAATGGATAGCCAATGTATGTTGCTTCGGACTGCGAAGCTGCCGAAGCCGCCGGATACACGATGTGACCGGGCATAGTCTTCTTTCCCGGCACCTAGCACCCATCACCATTTCATTTTAGGTTGTTTCGGGAAACCCTTTTCCCGAAACAATATCAGTTCCCTTTTCGCGTTTTCTAAATTTCGTGCTTTCGCGATTAAAAGTCCTCTCGACTATTTGATATACCCACGCTCAATGGCCATTTCCGCGATTTGGACGGCATTCAAAGCAGCGCCCTTGCGGATGTTATCGGCTACGACCCATAGGTCGAGCGTATTGGGGTTACAGGAGTCTTGGCGAATGCGACCGACGTAGGTCGGGTCAGTGCCCTCAGCGAACAGAGGCATAGGATATTTGTTATTTGCAGGGTCATCCATCACCTCAATACCGGGCCATCCAGCAAGCGCCTCACGCGCCTCAGCGGCGGTTATGGGGTTGTCGAACTCCACGTTCACAGTCTCAGAGTGTGCCCTGAACACCGGCACGCGCACGCATGTAGCGGACACCGGGAGGTTAGGTATGTTAAAGATTTTGCGGGTTTCTTTAATCATTTTGATCTCTTCGCCGTAGTAGCCTTCATAGTCACTCTTCAGGCTGCTGATCTGCGGGATCAAGTTTGCGAGTATCTGGTAGGGATATTGCTGGTTCTTCACTTCATTGCCCGCTGCATAATCTTTGATCTGCTGATTAAGTTCTCTGATAGCCGCGCCACCAGTGCCCGACACGGATTGGTATGTAGAAACAACAACCCGCTTCATTCCGGCTTTCTTGTGCAGTGGGGCAAGAGCATGAACCATCTGAATGGTGCTGCAGTTGGGGTTAGCAACGAAACCCTGGTGCTTGGCCATATCATCGCCATTCACCTCGGGAACGATCAACGGCACGCGGGGGTCCATTCGGAAGTCGTCACCGTTATCAATAACAAACGCGCCACGATCAACAGCAAGCCAACCGAATACCTGGCTTGCACCCTTCGCGCCCTCAGTTCCGGCGAAGAACGCGATGTCCACGCCATCAAATCCCTCAGCAGTGGTCTCCTTGACATCAAACTCCACGCCATCGATGACCTGCTTGCGCGCGCTGCGCGCGAGAATTCTAAGGTCCGACATCGGGAAATTCCTCTGCCTCAACACCTTGACCATTTCTTCGCCGACGGCGCCTGCACCGACGACTGCAACATTGTACTTCGACACCTTTGTAGTTCCTCCTATAGCAACTTGTCCAGTCCGTAGACCAGAGCCTTGATATGGGGCGCTCGCCTCACCGCGAGCAATACGCCGGGCATGAAACTTGTCCGGTCGATACTGTCATGCCTGATCGTGAGAATCTGGCCGGTGCCACCAAAGAGCACCTCCTGATGCGCGACCAACCCCGGCAGCCTTACACTGTGCACCTGAACTCCACCTCGCTGATCGCCCCTTGCAGGGTCATCCAACGAGCCAAGCGGCTGCTCAGGCACTATTCCCGCTGCCTTGCGTGCCTCATCTATCATCAGGGCAGTCTTTATTGACGTCCCCGATGGCGCATCGAGCTTTTTGTCATGGTGCAGCTCGATTATCTCAACGTTCGGCATATACTTGGCGGCCTCAGCCGCAAACTTCATCATCAGAACAGCGCCGATAGCGAAGTTAGGTATCACCATCACGCCTGTACCAGTTTCCTCAGCAATCTTGGACATCTCTGCCAGGTCATCATCACTCTGCCCCGTAGTGCCGATAACAGGCACCACACCAGCCTTGAGCATAAAGCGCACATTAGCCATATCAAACGGCTTGGCGAAATCTACCACAACATGCGGCTTTGCAGTGGTAATCAGCGAATTGCAATCCGCCGTAATGCTAAACTCCAGCCCCGGCACACCAGTCGCCTCGGAAGCATTAACACCAGGACACGCAATGTCACACGCACCCACAAGCTCCATATCATTCGCGCCCGCAACAGCCTTAATAACCTCACGGCCCATCCTGCCGCACGCGCCCATAACAGCTACTCTTATTTTATCAGACATTTACAATCTCCAGAAGGTTAGAAAGTCATAAGGTCACAAGGTCAAAAAGTTGAGAAAGAGAAAGTTTAGAGTTCGGGCACATCTTTGATGTGGCCCGCATTGGCCAAATGGCATCTCCAGGTGCCACCACGTAAAGCATGCATGATTATTGTAGGGGTTAAGCATTTGCCCTATAAATCTGATGCAACTTCTCGCTATAGTCGCAAATGCTTAACCCGCAACGTTCGGGCGAAGCACTTGCGTTTAAGATACAGCAAACACAACAGGCGAAGGGCAAGTGCTTTGCCCCTACAGGTTAGCTGGTATATCAACAAACGCATTAAACCAATGGGTAGTGGGATCAGGAGATCCCATCTTGCCCTTTTCGGCGCAGATCAGAGATCTGCCCGAACTATAACTAAGCGATTCATTCCCAACCATCAAACCATTTAGCCATCCAACCATTAAACTCTTTGGCCTTATGACTTTTAGACCCATCTATACCAGACAATAATAAGGTGGCAGCATGATGCCTGCCACCTGTTATGCTCAAGATAGTGGGCTTATTTTTGCCCTAGAAAACCCTCACCCAACAGCTTGGCGTTCTTCTTGAACGGGCCTATTGCGGCAACAGCGAAGTTTGAGTCACTGAACAACTCGGATGCAATTGCCGCCACATCGTCGCGGGTGATCTCCATAATCTCCGAGATGATCTCATCCAGCCGCACCAGTCGGCCGAAATAAAGCTCACTTTTAGCCATCCGGCTCATCCGGTTGGACATACTCTCCTGCCCAAGCACCAGCGCGCCCCGGATCTGGTTCTTTGCGCGCACAAGCTCAGCTTCGGTGATGCCGTCGCGCCCGATACTCGCACATTCAACCCGAGTAAGATCCATCACTTCACGAATACTCTGAATACCGGTTCCACCATATATGGCGAACATACCGGCTTCACGGTAAGACGCCGAGTATGAACCAATCGCATAGGCCAAGCCGCGGTTCTCACGTATCTCCTGGAAAAGTCTCGAACTCATACCACCACCGAGCACCGCATCCACCACAGCCAGCGGATACTTCTGTTTGCTATCCTGCGGGAATCCCCGCGTTCCAAAACAGAAATGCACCTGCTCCGTGGTCTTGTCTATCATTCGTATTTCTTTGTGGACCTGGGGCTCTGTATAAACCCTGGGTGCCCGTGCCCCTGACAAATGCCCAAACGAACTTGCAACTATATCAACTAACTCGCGGTGGTCAACGTTGCCGGCGACTGAGATCACAATTGCATTCGGGCGATAAAACTCGCCCAGGTACGCAAGTAAATCGTCACGAGTAATACTCTGAACAACCTCAGCCAGCCCGATCACTGGTTTGCCGAGGCGATGAGACGCCCACATCGTTTCAGCGAGAATGTCGTGAACCTCATCCTCGGGGGTGTCCAAATGACGTTTAATCTCCTCAAGCACAACGTTCTTCTCACGCTCGATCTCAGCCGGATCAAGAACGGAGTTGAGAACCATGTCCGAGACCACGCCCATAGCCGTAGCCAGATGCTCGCTCAACACCTTTGCATAATAACAGGTATACTCTTTGTCCGTGAAGGCGTTGAGATGCCCACCCAGCGAATCCATCTCGTCGGCGATTTCCCTGGCACTGCGCTTCTCGGTGCCCTTGAAGAGCATATGCTCAACAAAGTGGCTCATCCCGAGACGCTTATCAGTTTCATCACGCGAGCCGGCCTGGGCCCATATACCCACCGACACCGAATCCACATACGGAACATATTCACTCAGTATGCGAATGCCGTTCGGCAGAATTGTTTTAATAACAGATGAATGTGAAGCCATTAATTATCCAGACATGCCAAAATGCCACCGCAACACCACCCCTCTCACAAGAGGCGGCACTCCCGGTGGCACTCTCCGTTAACCCGCACTATTCACTGAACAAGCGTGAATAGTGCGGATAGGGTTCAAAGCCCGACTTTCAGACATATTGAACCGAGTTCTATCGCTTGGGGCGGAACTGAGCTCTCGGCCCGTCATCAGAAGAATCAGGGCGCGGTCCGCGGTCTCTATAACCACCACCGCCACCGCCGCCGTGCGGCCTACCGCCGCCTCTAGGCCCGCCACCTCTAGGTCCACCGCCACGGCTCTCGGGAGGCGGCGCGACATAGTCTTCGTCGCCCTCAATAAGCCCGCGTCTGGTGAGCCGGATCTTTCCGTCATCACCAATCTCAAGGACCCTTACCAAGAGTTCGTCACCGAGGTTACATACATCTTCCGTCCGGTTGACTCTCTCTTTTGCAAGCTGGGATATGTGCACAAGACCGTCTCTGCCAGGCAGTATCTCGACGAACGCGCCAAACGGCTCGATTCTCGTCACTTTGCCTGTGTAGACCTCTCCGACACTCACCTCTTTGGTGATATCTTCGACGATCTTCTTGGCTCGCTCTCCACCAGCAGCATCGACCGACGTAATGTATACATGGCCATCCTGCTCGATGTCCAGCTTGGCTCCGGTCTCAGCTTCGATCTTCTTAATGACCTTGCCGCCAGGGCCGATTATGTCACCGATCTTGTCCGGGTGGATCACAACCACATAGACTCTCGGTGCATACGGACTCATCTTCTCTCTGGCTCCGGGTATCGCGTCGGCGATCACCTCGAGAATCTTCATCCTTGCAGCCTTGGCTTGCTCAAGTGCGCCTTTTACCACATCGCGATCAAGACCATTAGTCTTGGTGTCGACCTGTATCGCGGTAATCCCGTTCCTTGTTCCAGCAACCTTGAAGTCCATATCGCCATGGAAGTCTTCGAGGCCTTGAATGTCGGTAAGCAGGACTTTCTTATCCTCACCGGTCACAAGACCGATGGATATACCCGCAACAGGCTCCTTAAGCTGCACGCCTGCGTCAAGCAATGCGAGAGTGCATCCGCAGGTGCTGGCCATCGATGTCGAACCGTTAGATTCAAGGACATCGGATGTCATCAGCATCGCGTAAGGGAAATCGTTCTGCGCCGGGATCATAGGGCGTAACGCCTTCTCAGCCAGCGCGCCATGCCCAACTTCACGTCTACCTGCGCCTCTAAGCGGGGAAACCTCGCCAACGCTGTATGGCGGGAAGTTGTAGAAGTGCATAAAGCGCTTCTCGCCGTCTTCTTCAAGGTTGTCCACCATCTGCGCATCATCAAGCGAACCAAGGGTCAGCGTGGTGAGGACCTGAGTCTGACCACGGCTGAATAGCGCTGATCCGTGAACGCGGGGCAAAAGACCAACCTCGGCACGAAGCGGACGAATCTGGTCGAGAGCGCGACCATCCGGCCTTGCGTTCTCTTCCACAATCATCTTACGCACTTGCTTCTTGATAATCTTGTATACGATGTCCCCGATCTCGGACTCGCGCTCAGGATACTCTTCAATAAGTCTCTTCTTGAGCTGAGCTTCCAGATCGAATATCGCTTTTTCTCTACCGGAGTTATCCGGGTTCTTGATGAATTCCTGAATCTCAGGGGAAATCTTAGCAGCTATCTCCTCCAGCAGTGCGGGATCGGGAGCGATAACCGGCACTTCAGCCTTTGGCTTGCCAACTTTCGCCACCAAATCCATCTGCCATGCGACCAGTGTATCGATCGCATCGTGAGCGAGATCCATCGCGACCATCAGTTCGTCTTCGGTAACTTCGCCAGCCTCAAGTTCGATCTCAAGAACCTTGCCGTCCTTACCAGCAACCAAGAGTTCCATATCGGATTCCTTGATCTGTTCAAGCGAAGGATTGATGACGAATTCGCCGTTCACCCTGCACACGCGGACAAAACCAAAAGGTCCGCCCCAGGGTATATCGGAGATCGCAAGAGCTGCGGATGCCGCGTTCACCGCCATCATATCGGCCGGCACGTCGGGCTCCATGGAGAGAGGCATTGCAATGACCTGAACGTCATTTCGCATGCCCTCTGAAAACAGCGGCCTGGTAGGCCTGTCGATGAGGCGAGAGGTCAATATGGCCTTCTCGGAGGGGCGGCCGCCCCTTTTAACAAAACCGCCGGGAATCTTTCCGACGGCGTATTTGCGCTCTTCATAATCGCAAATAAGAGGGAAGAAGTTCATTCCTTCCCTCGGTTTAGCGCTCATTGTAGCCGTGGCGAGCACAACCGTCTCGCCACACCTCAACAGTACGGCGCCATTAGCTTGGCCGGCAACCCTACCCTGCTCCAGGGTAAGTGTTTTCCCACCAAGCTCAGTCTCCACTGTAGTGATTGTCATTCCGTATACGTTGTCTCCTACCGTCTAATACCTAGCCTGGCAATGACCTCACGATACCGGGTGATGTCCTTATTGCTTAGGTAGTTCAGCAACCGCCTGCGCTGCCCAACCATCATCAGCAAACCTCTTCGGGAGTGGTGATCTTTCTTATGCTCCTTCAGATGTTCGGTAAGCTGGTTTATTCGGGCACTAAGCAGAGCTATCTGAACTTCGGGCGATCCGGTATCGCCATCATGCTGCTTATACTCGCTGATTAACTCGGTTTTTTTATCCTTTACAAGCGTCAACTAATCGCACCTCCAAATCAAAATGCAAAAGCCTTACAAGCATACGCCGTGGCATCCAGGCGCAGCTCGGCTTTTGCATTCCGACTTCTACGCGTTAGTGTACCACAAACGAGAAAGACCTGTCAAATAAAAGAAGTCAAGCGTCCCGTGTCTGGGAGTCTTGCGTCTTATGTCCGGCGTCCGGGTGTCCGGAAATCACAAGCTATATCTGCTTTGGGCCGTAGTTATGAGTGCGTATGCGGATTATGTCCTGCATCACTTTTACCCCGGCCGAGAATGGGTGGATTTTGGAACCCTCTGCATGGCTCCATTTTACCGGCACTTCGGCGATGGAATAGCCCAACTTCCTGGCAATATACAACACCTCAATGTCGAAGCCCCAGCCGTCGATGAAACACCTGGAAAATATATCTTTTGCAACAATGCCCCTAAACAGCTTGAACCCGCACTGCGTATCCTTTATTCCCGGAACCGCCAGGGCTTGAATCACCATGTTCAACGCCTTGCCACCCAGTTCCCGGTAAAGCGGGTGATGAACCGGAATCTCGGCACCATCGGCAGCACGCGACCCTATCGCCACATCATAACCACTTTTTATAGCATCGAACAACTTCACAAGCTGGTCTATCGGCGCGGAGAGATCAGCGTCGGAAAAGGCTATATACTCCCCGCGTGACGCGATCACTCCCTGCCGGACAGCATAACCTTTGCCCCGGTTCGGAATGTAGCTCACAACCCTGACTACACCATCGCCCGACACCATCCTGCGTACTTCATCAAGAGTACTGTCGGTGCTCCCGTCGTCAACGATTATCAACTCGTAGGACTGGCCGAATGAATCCATAAACGACTGCACAGAGCTTAACGTGGACGCGATACGCTTTTCCTCATTGTAAGCCGGAATCACCAGGCTGAGATAAGGCCGCGATTCGCTTCCCATACTACTCACCAAAGAGCGCCTCCACAAAGTCCTGTGGCCGGAAGTCATCCAAATCATCAAGCTGTTCGCCCGATCCAGCCAGCTTAATAGGCAATCCGAGCTCGTCCTTGATAGTTACCACTATTCCGCCCTTGGCAGTGCCGTCGATCTTCGAGAGCGCAATACCCGTAAGCGGAACCACGTTCATAAATTCCCTGGCTTGAGTAACGGCGTTCTGGCCGGTGGTGGCATCGAGAACGAGAATCACCTCGTCAGGATCTCGACCGAGCGCCTTTTGCACAATCCTGCCAACCTTTTTAAGTTCTTCCATAAGATTAGTCTTGTTGTGCAGCCGCCCAGCCGTATCTACCAATACAACATCAGCCTTGCGAGCAAGTGCGGCCTGAATGGAATCAAAAACCACCGCGCCGGGGTCTGCACCGTGCTGGTGTTTGATAATTTCTACCCCCACCCTGTTCGCCCATATTTCTAGCTGATCTATGGCTGCCGCACGGAAAGTATCCGCTGCGGAGAGTATCACCCGCATGCCCGATTTCTTAAATCTGTAAGCGAGTTTAGCGATAGTGGTGGTCTTGCCTACACCGTTCACACCAACAAACAGGTAAACCGCAGGGCGCTCGGTAGGCAGCTCTATACCGTGACCATCGCCCTCGGCAAGTATCTGAACCAGCAGAGTCTTCAGGCGATCCTTGATCTCGTCGGACTCCTTTAGCCTCTCCCTTCGCGCCGCTTCACGCAGTGAATCGACCAGTTTTGTAGATGTATGTATGCTCAAGTCCGCCTGGATGAGCAGTTCCTCGAGTTCGTCGAAAAGCTCGTCGTCTACTGGGCGACGACCCGTCAGAAGCTGATCGACTTTGCTGAATATACCTTTGAACAACCGCATGTGAGACTGATGAGCCTCCAAAACGTAGTTAAAGCGACGCTCACTTCGCGCCGCTTCCTGATTAAGTATAATGGCTTATGCGACTCTTGTAAACAGGTATTACACACAGCACATCATATTAGAGATGCAAGGCATAACTACTGTGACGGCAAGCAATGCTTGCTTGTGCGCCCAAAGTAAATGTAGTTAAGTTTACCGGGCCGCTTGGAATGAAGTTGTTAGTGATCAGGGACTGCTAACTCTCGGCACTCAGATGTCCTCACGGTGAGTCCGATAGGCTCTGGGTTTCGATGCGGGTTTTGATCAATGACAATCCTCCGGTGGCCCGGTAACCCTCCCAAGGGCACGACGGCGGTAAGAGTCAGCCAAATAATACTCTGCCGCATGTCGAGACCATGGAGGCGGCGCCGGAGGAGGCTAACCGAAGTGAGAATACCTGATGCAAAGCAATATATGGGACGCCACTGCGCAGTCACATATCGTGACCGCCACGGAGATGAGATCACTAAGGATTTATGTATCCAGGATGTCGCGTTCGTTCCATTGTATGGAGCGTATCTGATTGGCGATATTGAGGATGTGTGTTTAGAGCGTGTAACCCAAATCAGCGCACTTGATGGCTGAGTCGTCGTCCTCACACGCAAAGAGAGGCTGCGGGCGTTGCCCTGTTCTTATTGATCGAGGCGGGGTAAGGCCCGCGGTCTCTGTACACGTTGGGGAATGTTATGCGTTGCGCGTTGGCTATTACCGTTCACGTTGTGGGTCCGGCGGCTTCGGCAGCTTCGCAGTCCGAAGCAACTTACGTTATCTCTTTGTTCAATTTCGTGTTTTCGCTCTTTCGCGTTTTCGCGATTAAGAAACTCGCTCGCTTTAGGCAACGAATAATACCTGATTTGCACGATTTATGCAGGAAAAGCATGAGGGCCGCATAACTCATGTAGTGGCACAGTCGGGCGGCTGCGGATGGGGTTTCTATGCGTGAGAGTAATACAACAGAAAATGGACGTGGAAGAGCGGGCTCATCTCGTGTTACCAGTTTGGTAAAGAGAGCGAGCTCACTCGCAGAGCGCGGCATGTATGAAGAAGCTATCGCAAGTGTCAAAGAGGCGATGGCAATATGGCCGCACGACCCCAGGTTGAGCATTCAGCTCGTAAACATCTATCGCGCACAGAATATGATGGGTCCAGCGATAGAAGCCATGCAACAAGTAGTGGAACTCGACCCTCGAAACTCCGCAATGCAGCAGCAGCTGCTCCGCACTCTGCTGGAAATGGGCCGTTATGATGAGGCCATATCGACAAGTAACAGGCTCCTCAAGAGATCCCCGCGAAACCTGCTGGCGCGTGACATCCTCGGAATCGCTTACCTTCAACAGGGTATGCTCGACGATGCGCTGGAAGTCACTAACCAGTTGATCCAGCTTGCACCCACGGACTGCGCGCACCACTTCAAGAAAGCAGTCCTACTTCAGCAAAAAGGCGAAATCGCTCAAGCGATGCCAACATTTCTGCTGGCTCTGGAATTGGAACCTGAAGGCGACATTGCCGATGATGCCCGTGAAGCAATCGCCGCACTAGACAGTTATCAACTGCGACAGATACTAACGCTAGCGGTTGAAGACGCTGTATTCAAAACAAAGCTGACACTAAACCCAGAACCCGCTCTGGCTGAAAGAGGATTTAAGCTAAGTCCGATGGGCATATCGACCCTTAGGCAGCTCGACCTCAGCAATCTCCCGGGAGATCCGCAGGGCAGGTATTATCATTAGCTTTCTCGCTATTATTTGAGATTAAGGGCCGGAGGGGTTTTCTCCGGCCCCTTTATATTTTGTCAGTCACGCGGCTTATTCAGCCGTGGGTTGCATCAGTATTATTACGGTCTTGTGGTGCTTGGGGGCTGTCCGGGAGCCACTTCTTCATGGCGGACTGGGTTCATACCAACAATTCCGCCAAGGACAGAAGCGGCAAGAAGAATCAGGAAGCCGCCGAAGAACCACCAACCGAAGTTACTCGCTATCCTGGTCACGTTCGCTCCGGCAGCGCCAGGGGCAACATTTTGCGATCCAAGCAGAGAACCTAGGATAGATCCCCCAATATTACCGGAAACGAACAATACCATCAACATTAGCAGTGCCCAAATAATCACCCCGTGCATGATCGCAGGCACAATATCGGACTTGGATGTCCTTGCCGCAAACATGCTACCGAGAAATAGGCCAAGAGCAGCGAAGCCAACAACCCAATAACCCAGACCAGTGGCACTTAACCCTATTCCAACTCCCAACGCGGTCATAAGGAATGTCGTTGAGAGGGCAATCAACAGACCGGCGAATACCGGTCCCCATTGGATCCTGGTCGCAGGTACTACCATATCGGTAACCGCAGTCACCGTGGGCTCATAGTAGTAGGGGTGCGGGCCGGCATAGGCTTCGGAGGCTCCTCCCTTGTAGCCCACTTCTTTCTCGCGTTCTCGCTCATCCATGTGAACCCCTCCTAGCTTTGCAGATCAAGGCCTCAAGTGGCTCGTACCTATAGGCCCTTATCCACTGTCTACTTTCCCCCGCCCATATTTATCTAAACGTTCAACGAACCAGCACGAGGAAAGCCGATTCAGACACTCGCAGGGCCATTATTGCGCAACAAAACTGGGGATAGCTAACCCAGCATCTTGAGCACCGTCGAAAGGTGCGGTCAAATCTCATCACACACCACTTCGAAGCCGCACGCTTCGACAGGCTCAGCATGCTTACGTTGTACTACTGTTTATTACTCCCCCAGGACAAGCTGGCGCAGGAGGAGAGCGTTATATACAGCGAAAGCGTTCCAGTCGTTGTTGAAGTAGATATAGACATCGCCCGCGCCAAGCATCTGCTCTACACGGCGGGCACACTCGGAGAGGTATTCGGGCGTGTAGTCGCCGCCGGTGGGCTCGGTGCCGGAGTGCATTCTGATATAGGAGAAATTTGTGGTGGTTCGGAAGTGGATGGGCAGGTATGGGCTATCCATTACACAGTAGGCAACATTGTAGTCTGAGAGGAGGGACCAGACTGTGTTATTATGCCAGGAGTCGTTGCGAAACTCGAACACATGGCGGACGTTGCTGGGCAGGATGCTCAGGAAGTAGCGAAGACGGTCCAGGTCCATTGCCCAACCGGGAGGGAATTGATATAGTATAGGTCCGCGCTTTTCAGCCAGACCAGCGGAATGGTCCAACAGCCTCTCAAGCGGTTCCTCCGGGTCTTTTAGCTTTTTGATGTGTGTGAGGTATCGGCTGGCCTTGACGGCAAAAGTAAACCCCTGAGGTGAGTTTTCACGCCATTTCTCGAATGTCGAATGTTCGGGCAAGCGGTAGAATGAATTGTTTATCTCAACTGTATCGAACCGGCTGCTGTAGTACTCCAGCCACCTGCTCTGCGGGAGACCTTCGGGATAAAAGCGCTGCCGCCAGTGTTTGTAGTTCCAGCCACTTGTGCCGCAATATAGCCGCGACATATCACTGTTCCTTAGTGATGATCTCTTTCACTCGCTTGTTAAAGTAGGCGCGTTCGAGCATCACCTTATGCCCACACTTCAGGCATTTCAAGCCGACGTCCGCCCCTACCCTTACTATTTCCCATTCTGTGGAGCCGCAAGCATGCGGCTTGCGCATAACTGCAATATCCCCGGTCTGCATGCAGACATTGTAACTCAAAGTGCGCTTATGTTTCCACATTCCTTTCTTAAAGCCCTGCCCACGAAGGTTTGACTTACTCATGCTACTGCGGTATGATAGCCTTAGTGTAAGCATAACTATAATGTCACTCTAGAGTCCTGGGCTGGTAGGCACCTATCCGGTAATACCGGCCTAATGTGCGTACAGGAGGGTCCACATGCGAAAACTGCATAGGATACTTCTATTAACCATTCCCGTGGTTGCGGCGGTGGTGTCCATCGGTTGGGCGCTGCCATCGCGTGCGTACCAGGCTCAAGCAGATACTGGGTGCCTAAGATCTTCTATAACTAGCTCACAGCCCAATCGCACGATCATTGAATCCAGCTATAGAGCGCGGGTGATCGAAGATCCCACACCAGAAGCGGGCAAGAATTCACTTGAATTCGTCTCATGCTATACACTTAATGGAAGACCAGTTCTGCTTGGCAGACGAGCAAACACACATAATCCGACGAAACGTTTGTTGAATGTGGGTGCTGTCTCTACCGGCACTACTCTTCACAAGCATACCGCAATACAGTTCAACTGCCTTATCTCGGCCAATACTCAAACACTAACCGTGGTTTTCGACATCCCACTTAATCGCGGACCCACACCTTACGCCAACTAATTACCGCAATCAATTCCAATACCAACTCCTGAGAAAAGCTGTGTGTGGTATAAATGCGCCTGCCACGCGCTATCTTCTTATGAGATGGTCGAAGGACAAGTGCGCCTACTGAGGTATAAACAATGGCTAAATATATAGTTTCCCACCATTTGATAAGCGACATTGCACTCATTGCAATCAAAGGTGGATGCGATGAGTGCTGCACTAAAGAACTAGAGGTATTACTGGACAGGTTGATAGCCAAGGGCTACGGGAGGTACATTCTTGATGTGACCGGCCTTTCTTTTGCTGAATCACCTGCTTTTCGACTTCTTATCCGCAAGGTTGAAGACATTCAAGAGCTTGGCGGGAACCTGATTGTGGTCGGGCTCTCAGGACGGGTTGAGCGGGCATTCAACCTATTGAGACTCGGCTCACTTGTGCCAACGGCAAGTGATATGAAAATGGCACTCGCTAAATTCCGTGATGGACAGTCTTCAGTACTTCGCACGGGAACTCATGGATAAGGAGAATAATAATGAGTGATTATGAGCGACTTGGAGTCGGGCAGGCTATCCATGCCCTCAGTATCAAGTTGGCAGATATACAGCGTGAATTGGCTGCATTAAGGCAGGACTCACGAAAAATTCTATACTTGCTTGAAAGCCAACAAACTAAAACACATGTATCTGACCAGTCTGATTTAGGAAATACTAAACTCGAATCTAGTACACGCGTTTGACCGGCTGAGGCATCTGCTGTGTTTTTTCAGGAGGACAAACTGATTAAGGCTATATTGGATGATGATCTAGCAAGCGCCAGGAAGCAGTTTCGTATACCGGGCGGGCGAAAAGAAAACAACTTACTCCACCTGGCAGCATATTCAAACAGCGTACGGGTTGCTCGGTTCCTGATCGACAGTGGCGAGGAAGTGAATTCTGTAAACGGTATTGGCGATACGCCGCTGCATGTCGCGGCTCGATACAATGCATGGGAAACGGCTGACCTGCTGTTAAGCTGCGGAGCCAGAATACATTCGCCGAACCATGCTGGTCAGACACCTCTGGATATCGCTGTAAGTAGTGGCAACTCTAAGCTGGCTGAACTACTCAGGCTGGCAGCAAAACAGCCAGCCGCTAAATGACTATCTTGAATATCGAAAAACATTATGCCGGCATTCTTTCGAAACGAGTGCGGGCACGATTATGGAGTGTATAGGATGAGTAAACGTGTAATCTGCATTACCGAAAACGATGCTCGACGCCTCCGGGAGCTTATTAATAATCCGGGTGCGTTGGAGCATCGCGCACCGGAGTGCCTGGAAAGCCTCAAGTATGAGCTCGCGCGCGCTCAGGTCGTGGCTCCAGAAGAGATACCACCTGACGTGGTAACAATGAACTCCACCGTGCATCTTGTAGATATGAAGACGGGTGAGGATGAGACATACACACTGGTATTTCCCGCGGATGCAGACATCAGCCAAGGCCGGATTTCAGTTCTGGCTCCCATAGGCACTGCGATACTCGGATACCGAGCCGGTGACATCTTCGCTTGGATTGTTCCGGAAGGCGAGCGGCATTTGCAAGTAAAAGAAGTAATCTACCAGCCCGAAGCCTCCGGCAATTACCATTTATAGTGGCACGTTCGTTGAGCAAAAATGTGATCCTCCTCTATTAGCATTATCCCGACTTCATTAATGCAGTCTCACCAACTCAAAAGATGAGGTCGGGATAGTTAAGCTCATTTCGGGATTTCCACTTTGTTCAAATCCCGAAATGCCTTGCATGGTTAATCTCAACTCAACGCTCGCCCGCCATCATTTGTCAAAGATTTAACTGTATATCCCCGATATACACATAGACAACTCAGCCATTCTGTGGTAAAAATTTGGTGGTGATCTTTTGGATGGGCTGTAATGTCCCCGGAGGCCATCGGGGAGTAGGGAAAATGGAGTCCAGACACGGCAACATTATTGTCAGGACAGGCGATCGGAATATAGAAGCGCTAAACGGCCGCGTGATGGTGCGGCTGCTTTTTTGCGACGGCGGCTATGTGCAGGAGTTCTACGCAGTCAACCGAGCGGGGGACTATGTGCTGCTGCTGTCGTCTCTTCACAAGAACCTGATAACTTCCAGCGAGCACCGCATGTGCGCGTCTCCAATGATATCAGGTGATCGACCGCACCTGTTTGGAGTGTGCAGGGAATCGCTGCGTATGGTTTACTCAAACGCAGATGTCACCGCACACGATGAAAACCACGTTGTTATTGACTTGACAGGTTCAGTCATGGGCCACAGCCTCACTTGCCGGATCGTCCTCGCAGATGGTGAAAACAGCGTGCACATAGCAGTAAAAGACAACATAGTCTGCAATGGGTACGATCCGTTGATAGAATATTTGATGAGTTCTTATGTGTTCATACCCGGCAGGGCACCGGTGACGCTGGGGCACGAGATCGACTATACATGGGCTCCACTTATCAGGCCTGCCAACGATCAGTTGATAGGCGATTGTGCATTCCATTCACCGGCAGCAATTATCCAGCATGGTCCCGCTGCAGCCGCGTTGGTCCCGGACTTGCACTCAATCGAGATCACCAGGCCGATGCCCGTTGCACTGGATTTGGACTTGCAAAACGGGCTTCTCTCCGCTCCACTGATTTCCTACGGATTCTGTGGTTACGAACCGACCAGCGATAACAACTACTGCAGGCACGATATCACAATGGCCAAGCGCGTGAGCCCACCTATGCTGGAGTATGCCTATCACCTGATGTTGGACGGCAACTGCAAGCGCAGATCAGCGTTTCATGAGACAGCGGACTTTGTGTGGAAGCACTACGGCAGCCGGTTCACTATAAAACATACACACCCCCACAGCCAATCAAGACAGAACGAGACTGAGAATGCCGTCGACGCCATCTTATCTGCCCCCAAGGTGTGGGAAGATGACAAGGCTTGCTGCTATACGGCTGAGTGTTCTGAGCAGCTCTACTGGTTGTTGATGACTGGTAAAGATAAAAGGATTGTGCCCTACTGCCGCAGCTTCGCTGATTTTTTGATCAGTAAGCGTCTTCGATCCGGCGCTATTCCTGCATGGTTCACAAATGAGAAGCAAGCGCTGCCTCATACAAGCACAAGCATTTGCACAGCAGCGGCTGCGCTGTTCCTGGCACGTTTGGCAAAGGTTACCAAGCTAAAGATGTATGCGCGGGCAGCGGAGCAGTCGGCGAAATTCGTGTTGAATGAGCTTGTGCCTAAAAGACTTTTTCAGGATTCGCTGCAAGGCCTTGATGATAATCCCGGCACCACAACGTGCGCTGATCCGCATTCCGGTACCGTGACCCAGGGTGGATGGGGGATGCTGTGGACAGCGATGATGTGCTTGGAGCTTCATGAACTCACAGGCGTTAAGAATTACCTCGACCAGGGCATAGCCGTGCTCGATCAGCTCTGCCTACTGCAATGCGTTTGGGACAGGCCATGGGACACGCAATTGCCGCCTGCGGGAATGCTGGTGCGCGGTAATGTCGGTTGGGTGGCGGATCCCCTGCTCACCGCCGAGTTTGCCAGATGTGCTACGCATTACGGAGCTACAACCGGCTCCAGTAGCTACTTCGAACGCGGCGCGGCAGCACTTAAGGCGGCAATGGGAGCACAAGTAGACTGCCCGGCTACACAATTAAAGATAGCAGCAAGTTCGGCAGCAATAGGATCAGAGTTCGGGGATGTATTTGTGCACGTGTCTAGAAAATGGGCAGTGCCTTTGAACGGGCTTCGTGTGGGGCATGTGGAGTTCGGCCGAAGTGCAATTACACTTGATTTGGACGATTCTGCAGACGGCAGGATAGTCTTCGGTGGGATGCGCGGCCACACTTATAAGCTGAGCGCCGGAGGCAGGCAGGTGACATGTTCCAGCGAGGAAATGCTTGGCGGGGTTGCGTTAAGTGATATTCGTAGAGGTGGAAACGCTCTCAGACTCTTCGACTCGTCTCGCTGATGCTCCGTGTGCATCAGTGATCTCCATGGGTATAGCCATATAGTAATCTGTCCATTCAGATGCTGTCTCAAAGGGTGACTACCTGGGGAGAATCAGATATGCGAAAGATCTTCCATGAGTATGGTCTAACAATCACAACGTTCGGTCTGTTCTTCTTGTTTTGGTTGGCAATGGCTATTTCAGGATTCTTTGAGTATAACCAGGATCAGCAGGATCACGGACAGGCAATGATCGCGTTCCTGCCATACCTCACCACCGGCCACTTCTGGGAAGCGACATTCGAGAATTGGGAGAGCGAGTATCTACAGATGGGCCTCTTTGTTCTGCTCACAGCTTACCTGTTCCAAAAGGGCTCAGCGGAATCGAAACCGTAAGAAGAGCACGCCCAGGAACAAAAAGAAGAAGATGAGGAACAACGAGCAGCAAAAACAGAGGAGCACGGAGAGCAAACGCCATATCCAATCCGGCGAGGAGGCTGGATTGAAAAACTATATGAGAACTCGCTGAGCATCGCTTTGCTCTCTCTTTTCCTACTAAGCTTCATTCTCCACGCAGTCGAGGGCGTACGCGAATACAACCAGCAGCAAGCATTCCTCGACCAATCGCCTACCACAGTCTGGGGCTTCTTATCCACACCGGATTTCTGGTTCCAGTCATTCCAAAACTGGCAAAGCGAGTTCCTGGCAGTAGGTTCGATGGTTGTGTTGACGATCTTCTTACGCCAAAAAGGCTCAGCAGAATCCAAACGCGTGGGAGCACCTACTCGCGAAACGGGAGGGACATAGGCGCTGGGCGGTAGCCCGGAGGCTGGTATGCTAAATTGCAAAAGATTATGTTATCTTGCATCTCGCCATATTTAGACTCAAGAGCAGAGGGCTTATCCGCACTGTAGCACGAGCTGGACTTCGTCTAGGCTCTGCTGTGTCATGTCATAAGATTTAGTGAAGTAGTAGATGCGTCCGGCATCACCCCAGTTGGTATTCATGTCCCGGGAATCCATCTGGAAAAGCAGTTGCCAGTCTATCGCGCGTTCAAGCAGGTCGGGGATCCTAGTATCGTTTGGAAGTTGTCGTAGGTCGCCTGCGGCGATACCGTTCGACGCCAACTGACACTCTGTGAGCATATCCGTGTATTGAATATAGTCGGGATGCCCAAGCAATCGAGAAACTTGATCATTGTCGTATGATGATAGTTTCTCAATCACCTCAGCATATTGATAAATCTCATTCTGTGACATACCCAGACGTTCAAGAAGCAGGGATTCCGAGGGAGGAAACACTCTTTCTGAAGTGAATGTTGGACGAAAAGTGCCATAGATGAGCCGCTGAGGGAGTTCTTTCGGCGTACTAGCTCTCGTCAACCTAGAGGCATCTCCATTCCAATAAGTTACTCGCCAGCCTTCACTATGGGGCGGATCATCGGACCAGACCATTGGGTTAGTATCAAAAAAGAAGTAGAGCATTCCACGGTCGGGAAGAACATTCTCGATATCGTAAGGAGAAACCTCTGACAAATTGAACTGAGCAATAAATGAATGAGGAGACAGCTTGGGTTCTTCCGATGGCGGCGGTTGCTTTGAAAATAGACGTTCAAAGAAACCGGGCTTCCTGGGATACACCGGGGGCATCCAGACAGGCCACTCGGCCCTTGGCGGAAGATCCGGGAGTCCGCCCATTCTCGATTGTCCGATCTCGAAGTCGCTTTCCGAGACGGGCTGGCTTATGATACGAATCGAATTGCGAATAAGACCGCGAATATCGTCGGTATATCGTGACAGCGATGCACCTGCCATCAAAGAATCAAATTTATCTTCCACATCCGCCCCCAATATGCTATTGTGGTACACTACCGATATAATTACATTTTACAGTTATGATAACCTTCTTGAAGTTATCGAGGCGGTAGCCAGAGACCACCGCCCGACTGAAATATCCCAGCCTACCCCACCATCGCAGGCTTCGCCAAGTACCTCTCGCAAATAAACTGCTCCACCCGCCAGGCTGACTTTCCGATCTCAGTAAACTCATAGACGCCCCCGAACCTGGTCATCAGGCCGAGTTCGATCATATAGCGCCTTGTAGCACAGTAGTCAAGGCAGACTCGGGCGATTCGGTCTGTAAGGTCGCGTTCGTCGTAAGTTCGTATTTCAGTTAACTCGAAGCGCAAGACGGCATCGGGCGAGATCATCGCCACGGGGGTCACTTTTCGCCGCTTTTCGGCTAGTCTTCGACCAACATCGGAAAGCTCCGGCTTCTTGCGCTGAACACCACCGAAGACTGCCTTTGCAGCAGCCTTTTGCATTCTTGGATCACTGCCGCGCATCAACTCCTGCAGCACCACTTGCGAGCTGACGGTGCCCATTTCACCAAGTGCAGCCACAGCCGCTTCACGCACTTGCTCATCCTCATCACTCGTCATCTCGACCATGACATGCTCCGCATGCCCGATCTGAAGGCGGCCAAGTGCAGCAATAGCTGCGGCTTTTTCAGGCACCTCGCCAGTTTGCGCACGGCTGATGAGCGCATCCGCGGAGGCTCCGTCACCGATCTCGGAAAGTGCGAAAATCGCAGCCATGCGGGTTGCGAGATCATTATCCGAGAGACGTTGTTGGATAATTTCTGAGTATTCGGCTGCTCTCAGGTATCCCAAAACCCGAACCGCCGGGGCACGCAAGTGTTCCGGCCCATTGGTGACTAGAGAAGCTGTCTCTCGCGTCAGGTCCGTGATCAAACCGCTGCCGATATCTTCAACACGCAACGGTGGCCACTTCTCGCGGGTGCGTAGGTCGTTAAGGAACTGCTCACGGGTGAAGCCGTTCAGCCATGAAGGACACAGTGACCGCGCGATGGCTTCACATCCCGATAGGCCCACAGCCTGCATCCCTGGGTCGTCGCTCTTAATCAACTCCAGCATTCTGCTCCCGAAGCGTGCCCCGGTTCTGACTAACGCATGCAGGACTCTGGAAGATTGCTTTGAGTCCGTAAGGAAGTGATCCATCAGGAACGGGAACGCTGCTTGTTCATAGCACATCAATGCGTTCGTAAACAACAGCACGGGGCATGCTTCTTCGCACGCTTCCATCATCGTGAGCAATAACTCTGCCTTTGATTGATCATCTGCCGAATGAGCGATCAATCGGTCCAGTATTAGATACGCCTCTCTCGAAGCCATATCGGTCATGCCCTCTCGCTGGGGGATTGTCCCACATCTGGACGCATAGATTTGCAGCAACTCATCTGTCTTAGAAGCCAGGCGCTGGTCTGTGGAGAACCGGCAGTCCAGAATGGTATCGACGGCTTCGCTTCCCAGGTGCGGCAGCAGAATAGCCATATTCCGAAGTGTCTCCGTGACATCCGCGCCTGCTATCAGGTCCATAAGACGCAGCGGTGACTTTTTAAGGACCAGGGTCAGGCGCTCGGGGGCGTTGGGCTCGTCCCCAAACATCCTCAACAGCACCGCAATCTCAGCCTCAACAACTTCCTTAAACCTGTCATCAGGAACGGCAGGTATCTCTTCATATTCAGTCATTTGTTCCATTACCTCTTTCAATGCTTGGCGCGCACGGTGGAGCCGGCTCATCACTGTTCCCTTTGGCACTTCCAGGAACACTGCTATTTCGTCGTATGATAGTTCCTCATAATAATGAAGTGCCAACACCAGGCGATGAGGCGTGGACAGCGTGTGAAGGCCATAAGACATTCTCGCGCGGATCGAGGAGTCTTCAATATCGTCGACCACTGCAACCTGATCCTCAGCCAATTCAACTACACTCTGCTGATTGCGGCGATACCACATCCGGCAGACATTGAGAGCGAGCGTCTTAAGCCACCCGCCGAATCTGTCCGGCTCACGCAGTTGCCCCAGCTTCAAATAGGCTTCCACAAATGAATCATGCGTCAACTCTTCAGCATCAGGCACGTTGCCGCTCATATTGAGGCACAGGCGATAGACCATCGTATAATAACGGTCCATAAGCGGGTTGAATGCCCCCACATCACCCGACAACACAGCCTCAATTAATTTCTGGTCTTCCACTTCATTTGCTCCAATCTCGTGTGCGTTTCCACATGAAAGATGCAGCGATCCATAAGATATTCCATCAGAATTCCAGATAAAATGCAACGGACCGGGAATTTTCTCCCGGTCCGAAGTGAAACAAAAGATGGTTGTTGTGTTTATGACTTGGGCCTAACCGGCATATAAAGGAACAGCCTGCCGGTAGTTCCGAAATCCGATGGGTAAAGTTCAAAGCCCGGATAATCGGCACACTCACAGGCAGTCTCGTTGCAATAGCCATCCCACTTGGGATGAGCTGCAA
>JAJFTD010000001.1 GCA_021373255.1 bacterium | reverse complement strand
TTGTGCCTCGGCCCTTTTTTTGTGAAAGGAGGTAATGCATGGCTATTTCTATTACTGCCGCTGAGGTTAAGCGCAAGGCTATGGTTTCAGTAAGTGATTACGATGCCTCAATAGCATCTCTGATTGCGGAGATGCAGCCTGCGCTTGAGTATTCGATAGCAGACAGCTATCTCAGCGACACCACCAACACAAACCTTCAGGCGACACTCAAGCTCGGAATACTGGAGATGATCACCGGCGAGTTCATCGAACAGCTTCGCAGGGAAATTGGGGCGAGCGAGGAGTTCAGCGCCGGAGGGGTGTCAGTCAGCGCCTCTGCCCTGCGCGGGGTGGACATCATCCAGCAAGGCGCTACCCGGCTGGCTCCATACCTCAAAACTTCACTTCCAGCAGAGTCCGATGCGATGCCGTCCAGCACCACTGCAGACCGCGAAACCGTGTTCTCAAGGACTGAGGAGGTGTGGTAATGGGCTTTCTGGACCGGATAAAGAAGCGGCTCACGAAAGTGGGCGAGCAGTTTACCGTTACCAATGGCGGCACTTATCGCGGTGTGTTCAGAATGCTGGACACCAGCACCATGCGCACATACCTGGACGATGCTGACGTGATGGGTGTAACCCACCCCGGCCTGCTGTTGATCACACATGGTGACGCAACCATCGAACCAAACAACACCATCACCCGCGACGGCCGCATCTACACCGTATTAAAGACTTCTCAGCACCGGATCGGGAGTATGACGGTGGTGAAGATAGCGCTGTTGGCATAGGAATGGACGGTCCAGAGGTCCGAGAGTCCGGGGGTCCGGGGGTCGGGGAGGGTTGTGCGTTAAGCGTCAGGGTCAGTCGAAGAGATAACACCGGGTGCTTCGGATTGCGAAGCTGCCGAAGCCACCGTACGCACAATGTGAATGGAATCAGCCAACGCGCAACGCGCAACGCATAACGCGTCAACGCACAACTATCTCTCCACTATTTCGAAAGGAGGATTACAACATGAACCTTGATAGCGTATCTACACAGGATTGGGTTACGCTGGCGGTTGGAATTATAGGATTCCTGACCGCATGTGTATCTCGCACGGACAGGCTGCCGGTTTGGGCGCGGAAGTGGCTGAAGCGCATTGGCGTGAGCCGGATAACTGACGCCATCGAGCGCGCAGCCGCAATCATGGAACTCACGCCAGACCAGCGGCGCAAGCAGGCTGTGATATACCTCCAAAAGCTGTGCATCAAGGAGTTGGGATTCCCCATACCGGCGAGCATAGCGAATCTGCTGGTTGAACATGTGTATCAGCAGTGGAAAAGGAACAGGAGATGAAGTTCGCACTAGATGCCGGGCACGGAAGCAAAACCGGCGCAGCAGAAAATGGACTGGTGGAGGATGATGTGGCTTTGGACATGGTCAAGCGGATAGGCCATCACCTCCGCCTGGCCGGGCATGAAACCGTCTGCACACGCTCAAATAAAAAGCTGGTCGCCCTCTCGCGGCGAGGCCGGATCGCCATAGACGCCGGATGCCGGATGTTTATTTCAATTCATTGTAATGCAGGGCCATCCACCGCGCGTGGCGTGGAGGGGTTTGTGGCTGAGGGTGATAAGCGCAGCGCAGGACTGGCTAAGCATATCGTTGGTCGCATCGCCAAACTTGGAATGAAGAACCGGGACGTGAAGTGGGACTCCCAAAGCCAGCACTCACGCCTCCGCGTGCTCAGGGACACATACAAGCACATGCCCGCTGTGCTGCTGGAAGTCGGGTTTCTGACAAACCCCAACGACGCCAAGCTGCTGAGCAACCCGCAGTTCAAAGAGCGAATGGCGCAGGCAATTGCGGCTGAGATGATTGCTGGGATATAGATTATTATGTGAATGGGTGGCGGCACAAAAAGCCGCCACCAAAATTAAATTACCCTGTCTATTTGCAGTTGCACTTGCAGCAGCAGCCACCATTTCCGCCCTTGGCAGCCTTGGCCATTGCGGAGATGTGATCGGGGTTGGTTCCGCAGCATCCACCGATGATATTCGCACCGGCGGCGATCAGCTCGGGCACTTTCGCAGCCATCTCTGTGGGAGTGGCCTTGAATACGGTCTTGCCATCTTCGAGGACCGGCATTCCCGCGTTGGCGTGAATCAGGATTGGAGTCTTCGGCAGGGCAGCGCGCATTTCCCTGGTGATCTCGATCATGTTCTCGATACCGTTGCCACAGTTTGCGCCGACGATATCTGCACCCGCCTCAGCGACTGCCTTGGCGGCACTGCCTGGGTCGGCACCCATCATTGTGCGGAAGCCGCGAGCGCCCTTTTCAAATGTGAATGTGCAGATGATGGGGAGTTTGGTGTTCTCTTTAGCGGCTTTTACAGCCTGGACGGCTTCTATTACGGACATCATAGTTTCGATGCACAGCGCGTCGGCTCCGCCTTCTTCAAGAGCGATGACCTGCTCTTTGAACGAGTTGTAGAGGTCTTCGTTAGCGACCGTTCCGCCTTCATCATAGGCAATCTGACCGGTAGGGCCGACTGACGCCGCAACATAGCCCTTATCGCCCATCGCTTCCTTGGCGATGCGGGCAGCGGCCTTGTTCATCTCAACAACCTTGTCATCCAGCCCGAACTCTTTCTGCTTGAAGCTAGTACCACCGAACGAATCTGTCTCGACAATGTCGCTTCCGGCGGCTATGTAAGCCTCAGCAATGCTCTTTACCGCGTCGGGATGAGTAAGGCACCACGCCTCAGGGGATTCGCCCGGCTGCAAGCCCTTCGCCTGCAGGAATGTGCCCATGGCACCATCAGAAATCAAAATCTCGCCAGCAGCGAGCCTCTCAAGTAAACCTTTCAATTATGTCTCCTCCTAAGTAGTCTCAGTTGCTCAATTTTAATCGCGAAAGCGCGAAGGAGCGAAAACGCGAAAATGGACAGAGAGAACGGTGTCAGGTTGGTTGCTTCGGTAGCAGTGAACTTTACTCTAACCTCTCAATTCCATCCCAGCCGCGCTGCCGGAGCCTCCGTATCTACAATGTGATCTGATATAGATGACTCTCTGCCCTCGGCATTCTGCTCTTCGCTTTCAACTAATTCCCAGCGCTCTTCGCCGCAGCCAACCGGCTTGCAACGGATGGGAACTGCGTCATGTCCGTGTGCGGCAGAAACATTGCACCTAGATACGCGTCCATGTAGTGCGGATCGCTGCTGAGATCGATGTAGGTCATCTTTGCGGCGATTCCGGCAAGTTCGTTTCGGTGCTCCTGCGAGATCAGGGCGATGTAAGCACCCGTGAGCGCGGAGTTGCCTATATAGGTAAATTTCTCGTAGGGAAGATCAGGGAGCAAGCCGATCTGCACCGCATCCTCCACCTGCACATACCGCCCAAACCCACCGGCAATAAACACCCGCGAGATCATACTCCAGTCCAGCCCGACATTTTGCATGATGAGCGAGCACGCGGCGTAGATAGCAGCCTTGGTGCGTATCAGGTTCTCGATATCGGGCTCAGTGATGACCAGTTCCGGAACGCCGTTTAGGTCCCAGTCGATTACGAATGCATTCTGATTGTCTATCTTCACCATTCGCGGGGTGTTCAGGTCCATATTCAACCGCCCGGATTGATCAACTATACCCCTCATCAACATCTCTCCGAGCAGGCAGATGAGCCCCGAGCCGCATATCCCCACGGGTTTGCCACCGCCGATCACATCGTAGTTCACATAACGGGCATCATCCGTAATCTCAATATACTCAATCGCCCCACCGGTCGCACGCATGCCGCATTTGATCCCCGACCCCTCGAACGCAGGTCCTGCCGAGCACGCACACGCGACCATCCAGTCGGCATTACCCAGCACTATCTCACCATTGGTGCCGATGTCCAGGTAAAGAAAAACTTCGTCATGATTAACCGGCAACTCGGTGCACAGCAAGCCGGAGGTGATATCGCCACCCACATAGCTCCCCACCCCAGGCGCGCACACGACCATCGCCTGCGGATTGATGATGAGACCAACTTCCCCGGCAGGCAAGCCCGGCACGGCATTTACCGTCGGCACATAAGGTGCTTCACGGATGAACCTGGGTGGAAGCGCGAGGAGCAGGTGAATCATGGTGGTGTTGCCCGCCACAAATGCCGCGCGAACGTCTTCTCTAAACACGCTCACAGCCCCGCAGACTTCTTCTATCAACTCGTTCAAAGTCTCCAGGATCAGCCCGCGAAGCTCCAGCAGGCGCTGCTTGTTGCGCGCATAATCGATACGGCTGATTACATCCGCGCCCCGGCGGAGCTGCGCGTTATAAGATGTACGTGAGCCGAGAATTTTGCCATCGAGCATATCCACGAGCTGCACGGCAACCGTAGTGGTGCCGATATCTATCGCCAGCCCATAGGCGTGAATATCGACATGACCCGGCCGCACCTCGCACACCCGCAGGCCACTGTCCTCTTCCTGCACCAGCACCGTCACCTTACCGCCCTGCTCTCGCAGGTTATCAGCAAGCGAGCGCAGCACCCACACATCGGTGCTCACGGATATTGAGTCCTTGGAGCCGGTGAGAACACGCACGAGGCGGGTCCAGTCGCTGTAGTGCTCCTCGATGGACGCCTCCGGCACAGTCAACTTTTCCGCACGATACAGCGCCGAGAGGGAGTTTCTATCCGGCAGTAAATCTTCACTGATGAGAAAATGGCTGTCCCCAACCACTTTCATCGCCGACTCACGCGCCTGGCGGAGCCGGACCGTAATATCATCACAAACTTTCGTCTGGCAGGACATCACCAGGTTCTGCCCCGCCAGCGCCTTATGCAACCGGCCGGAAGCAGTCTGCTCGGCATGGCCGCTTACGATTTCTACAAGGCACCGCCCACAGGTCCCCTTGCCGCCACACGGCAGGTGAAGGTCCTCGATGCCCGCCATTATAGCGGCCTCGGATATCAGAGTCCCGGGAAGGACCTTTACCTGTTGATCGGATGGCAGAAAGTGAACTGTGTACATAGAACTGTTTTTCTAGTCGCGAGATAGTTATATGGTTTGAAAGTCATAAGGTCACAAAGTTATAAGGTTGGGAGGAGAAAAGTTGATAGTTCGGGTAGATCTCTGATCTAGCCCGCATTGACCAAATGGCATCTCTGATGCCACTACGTATATTCATGAGCAATAGGTGTGAGATCAGGAGATCTCATTTTGCCCCTTTCGGCGCAGATGACACATCTGCCCGAACATCAGCCATCCCCCAACTTTTTGACCTTACAACTTTATGACCTTCAAACCCAATCCCCTTGGGCTAAAATCCCCCTACAGCATCAAGCCAACTCTGCGCGATCAGTGCGTGGCCGGGCATGGTTGGGTGGACACCGTCAGGAGACCAGAATTCGGATACGCGCTTAACAGCAGCCTGCGCAAAGATGCCGTCCATGGGAATAAGGGTTGCGCCAAACTCGCGAGCGAGCTTGCGGACTACGTTAATCTTGGGATCGAGATCCTCACGGAACACCTGCTTGTCCTCGGGACTGGGCAAAAGGAAAGGCTCTATCATGATAATCTGCGAGTCCAGAGTCTCTACAGTCCTGGTGAGAATATCACGATAACCGGCTTCGTAAGCCTCGGTGGAGGTAGGGTCGTTGCTGTCATAACGCCGCCAGGTATCGTTGATACCGATCAGGATCGAAACCAGCGAAGGGTTGAGGTCCAGACAGTCCTCTTTCCACCGCCCCTGCAAGTCGCAAACTCGGTTGCCGCTGATGCCACGATTCAAAAACACTACATCATCTTCAGGAAACATAGCCTGATACCAGGATGCCACCAGCAGCGGGTATCCCGCGCCGAGACTGTTGGGATCATTGCGGTCCCAGCCACAGTCCGTAACGCTATCTCCCTGGAAAAGAACTATTCTCTCCGATTTTGATTCACATCCACATGCCATTTGTAAAATCACCTCTTACGAGTTATTCACTGCAGCCGAATGCCGCAGGTAGTAATGCGGCATTCAATCTGATAATGAATAACGCGTACCATCAAATTGTATTGATGAGCATTTACGCTCAACCAAAACACTTCGGCTCGCTGGGTGGGTTGTCCTTCAATACAGCTAAGCAGTCATTGTTATTCAATGCGAACTGGCTGGTTTCATTCACATTGTGGGTCCGGCGGCTTCGGCAGCTCCGCTACGCTCCGCAGTCCGAAGCAACCTACCATCCATTAATCCCACAATGACGCGTGACACTCGACACCGGACGCACGACGTGCTCTATCCTGCATGCATCTTCATAAACGGCGCCAAGTCCGAGGCTTCCTGCGGGCCAACGATTATCTGCCAACCCGGAAGTGCTTCTTCCAGCTCACCGCTGATCTGGGCGACGTAACCAGGGATAATCAACTTGCGGGATTTTACCTTGTCTTCAAGCCCGCTCTGCTTGATGAATGCGCCTATCTTTTCGCCAGAGAACTTGCCCGCGGCCCAGCCGGTCAGAACGCTCATACCCTCGGTTTCGACAATAACCAGATGCGCAGACACACCGGAGTTCTCGATCTCACCGGATACTATGAAGTAGGTGAGGGAGAAGTTGGTAGTGACGAGCACTGGTGAGTTCTCGTCCGGCTCGCCTATGGGATATATCTTCGGCTCTACCTGGATCGGCTTCTGCGGGTCGGTAAAGATGTTTTGCCTGAGCATCATCATCGGAAGCAGCGCCTGCATCGCGAGCGTGTCGATAACGATGATGGACCCATACTTGCAGATCAGCGTAGACGCGTCAGCGACCAAATCCGGCAGGTCTCGTCCGGTGAGGAAGTTGATCACCGGATAGCCCAATGGCTCATAGGTGCTCTTGAGAGCTGCCTTGCGGATAATAGTATTGTTCTGCAGGATCGCTGCGGGGTTATCACCAGGCACTTCCAGAACTATGTCCTGCACGCCCAGACCTGCGAGCTTGGTGGTGAGCGCCGCGAGTGAGTCCAGCATATCAGCCTTGGCTATAACCGGAGCTTTATATTTGAGAGCAAGGGCCGCGATAGTATCGGCGTTCTCAGGTGTGGCGGCATGGATCAGCGGCCTCTGGCCATCCAACACCTGAAGGGCTGCCTCTATAGCCTCGGAGTTATTGCTCTGCAGAATGAGCCCGTGACCGGTGGTGCCTGCGACTTCCTTTACCGTCTTAACGAACGGGTCGACCTCACCCGTGGTATTCTCAACCAGCGCAAGGTCGATGCGAAGCTGCTCGCCCACGCGCTCCAGGCAATAGTCGCGGATGACCGCAGTCTGGTGCGCGATTTTATCGGCAGGTTGTCCGTCCGAAAACGCCACGGCAATAGCCGTCGGGTGAACGAATGTCTTCTCGTGACGGAACATCACTGTCTCGTTGCCGACCTGCGTCTCAAACTCGCTCGGGCCGATCTTAACCAGTCTGATCGGTGGTTTGCTTGCAGCTCCGAGGACTTTAGTCGCCTCTTCCGATGCGTAAGGGCATGCGGAAAGCTCAGCACCCTTGGACGCCAGCTTCATAGCGAACGCCATGCAAGTAGGAACCCCGCACTCGCCGCAGTTCGTTTTCGGCAGCAATTTGAATATATCTAAACCAGTTAATGCCATTTTAGTCTCCCTGGGGATAGGGGATGGGGTTGGGGTTTAGCAACTATCCCCTAACCCCTACCTCCTAACCCCTAAAATTCATCTCCTCGATCTTGCGCTTTACTGTGCGGGCGGCGGTTGGGTTATACATAATCAGCATGTCCGCTCCGGCGTTCAGGATGCTCATTGCGGTGGCAATCTCGATCAGCGCGCCGCGGTCTTTTTCGGGTCCCCACAGTGGGAACTGGATCTCGGGGGCTTTGCCCTCTTTGGTCTTGGCTACCTCGAAGCCCGGAGTGCCGAGCATCGGCATTGCAAGCATCGGATCACCGGTAAACGCGGCGGTGCGGATGCGCTCCATAACGGAGTAGGTATATTCAAGGCCGTAACCCAAAGCGCCTGTAAGCGCGTCTATCACGATCTTCTCGGGCGCAAGACCCATATTCGTGCAGAGGATGTTGAGCTGTTTGGCCATGTTGACGTCAATCGGCGTCTGGCAGACCAGGCAGTGACCGTAGCCCATCGCAGCGGCGGCAGGGGTCTTGTAATTATCCGTCTCAGCCCAACTCAAAAGCAGATTCTCACCGGCAAACGCGCTGGCGATCTGCTTCATCACATCGTTCATCTTGTCGAAGTTGCTCGGACCAAGCACCATAATCGGTACACCGACTGCCTTGAGGACGCTTTCAACCGTCTTCGCCGCGTCATCAGGAGAAGTGTCGCCGTTATCTGGGTGAGTACTTTCGAGCCGAACGCTGATCACCTCGGCGCCAAGCTCGTTTACGCAATACTTGGCCATCTCGGCAGGGTTGTTCACGAGGTCACCATAGGCCTCGCGCAAGCTGTCTGGATAATTCCTGGGCAACTTGTCAAAGACTTCCATCGCGATCACTTGCTTGTGACCGGTGTCGCCCTCGAAGTGCCTGAATGGAAGTGCGGCGGCTCCGCCCAGGGTAACAGCCGAGGTTCGAGTACCGCTTCCACCGAGGACAATCTCGCGGACCGGTGCGGACACATTTTCACCAGACACGCTGAACGAGGTCGGCACAGCTATTGTTGCGGAAGTCACGGCCCTGGCAGCAGCCGGTTTGGCCTCAGGTACAGGGCAAGTATCTTCAGCAAGGTGAATCTGCGGGTGTTCATCGGTTGCCGGCGCAGCCCCAACAGGGGTGACGGGGGTCACTTCCTGAGCGCCAACGGGCTGCGCAGCAACCGGGGTGATGCCGAGCGCGCCGCTATACATCAGCAGCATATTAGCGCCCGCAGTCAAGAGGTTAAGAGCCGTGGACATCTGCAGCGCCGCTAACTTCTGCTCAGGCGTCGCGGACTCGTCCACTACAGCAGGAGCGCCCTGATTGCGCACCTGTTCGAGAACATTGATAACGTAGCCCAGTCCATCACCACTCACTGTGCTACCTCCATTTCCAGATTTTCCGTTTCCGCCATTCCCGCCATTTCCACCTTGAGAAGGCGCAACATGAACGGGCTTGGAGTCCGGCACGGGAGCTTCTGCAGCGGCCTTGGGTTCAGACTGCACGGTGGGTTGAGCGGTCGGAGCTGTAGAGGTTTCCGCAGCCTGCACTCCGCGAGCGGCATCTACAGCAGCAGCTTCGGGAGACGGCTGAGTGATGTCCCACATATCCAGTGCGGGATGGCCAACTTTTTCCATATACTCCCGAACAGCCGTCGCGTCAGTGCCGGAAGTCTCGTCAGCAATCTTGTCAACAAAGTCAGGAATACCCAACCGCTCGGCTATCTGTTCCAACTCATGCTTGAGTGTCTCCTTGAGCTCCTTGGGCATCCA
>JAJFTD010000189.1 GCA_021373255.1 bacterium | reverse complement strand
GACAAGAATATCGTCTCAGGTGAGTCTTTGTGCCGCCACCTGCTCTACACGCGCAAGTATGTAAAAGAGAAATTCGGCCTGGAGCCGGAGGACATCAAGATCGACTGGTCCCCAGATACGTTCGGCCATGCATATACTATTCCGTCCATTCTCAAGCACGGCGGTGTGAACCGGTATTACTTCCACCGTACCGGCCCTGGCAAATGGCTGACCAAGTGGCGTTCCGCGGACGGATCAGAGGTCTATGCATATAAAGATAAAGATAAGTATGCTTATAACGGTCCTATCGATCCGATGGACATGGGCGCGGTCATTTCTGATTACGTGAAAGAGACCGGCCTTAAGGATTTTATGTATGTCTATGGCGTCGGCGACCACGGCGGCGGACCTACCCGCAAAGACTTACGGAAAGCCATGGAGATCAAGGATTGGCCGATCTTCCCGACGGTGAAGATGAGCACCACAAATGCGTTCTTCGATGCTGTTGAAGCCGCCAATCCTGACCTGCCTGTGACTGACAGCGATATGAACTTCATCTTCGAGGGCTGCTACACCGCGCAGAGCAATATCAAGCGTGCCAACCGTGTGAGCGAAATTATCCTGCCCGAGGCTGAGACTCTGTCGTTGATAGCAGGCGCTGTTGCTGGGTTCCCTTATCCGTCCGATACGCTCCTCAAAGCCTGGGAGAATACGCTATTCAACCATTTCCATGACATCCTGCCTGGATCAGGCATTCATGCCACATACGAGTATTCGCAGGGCCTGTTCCAGGAAATTCAAGCGACGGCGGGATCGATCCGAACCCGGGCGCTGCGTGGGTTGACTAGCAAGATCAATACCGCCGCTGCAGCCAATGCTAAGCCGACCACATTCGGGGCTGGGCTTGGCGATGGTCTCGGCGCAGGAGTTGGAGACACTACGATTCCCGGCGGCATCACAGGATACAATGCTGGTGCAGCGTCTGCTGAACCGTTTGTGATCTACAATCAGAAGCCGTGGGCAAGGTCAGAGATGGTTTATGCCAAGGTATGGAACAAAGAAGTTCTTGCTGATAAGGTGGTTGTGCGGGATTCCAATGGTAACGAGTTCAAGGGCCAGGTAATGGGCCACGCCCACTACTGGGGCCACAACTACACCACGGTTGCATTCAACGCCAAGGTTCCTGCACTTGGATATAATGTCTACGCAATTGACAATGCAGTTGACCCGATTACTGCCGAGGGAGCCTGCATTAAAACGGGAATGTATGATGTCTACGGCAACAAAATTCCATCCAGTGTAGGCAGCTCCATTCTGGAAAATGAATTCCTTAAGGTGCAAGTGGACTGGGCATCCGGCGCTATTTGCAGCATGATCGATAAGGAAACGGGTGTGGAATATGTGCCTGATGGTAAGTTGCTGGGGCTTATCGAGGGATACCAGGAGACCCCGCATGGTATGACTTCCTGGTGTATTGGCCAGGCAACCGAATGCACTCCGTTAATACAGGGTGGTGACCTGCATGTTACGCACAATGGCCCGAACCGCGTTGCCGTGCGCACTACCCACAAGTATCGCAATTCCAGGGTCACGGTAGAGATTGGCCTTAACGCCGGGTCCAGGATGGTGGATTTTGACGTTCGCTTGCATTGGGTCGAGATCGGCACTCCGGAGACAGGAGTCCCGATGCTCAAGGCTGCATTCCCGTTGAATGCTAAACCTGGCGCCACAGCGACATACGAGATACCGTTCGGCAGCCAGCAAAGGCCGCAATCAGCGCAGGAAGTTCCGGCGCTGAAGTGGGCGGATATATCTGGTAAAACTGAAGAAGGCAAAGCTGGAATCACACTTGTGAACGATTCCAAATATGGCCATAGTTGCAATGAGAACACTCTTCGGCTTACTCTAATCCGGTCCAGCTATGATCCCGATCCGTTACCAGAAGTCGCGGATCACACCATCAAGTTCGCAGTGGTCCCGCATGCGGGTGAGTGCGATGTAATCGCCGCCACTCGTTTGGGCGAAGAGTTCAACTCCCCGGTGTCAGTTGCGAGCGCGACGGTTCAGGACGGCCCGCTGCCTGCGGAGAAGAGCTTTGTGGAGGTTCTTACACCTGAGGTGATGGTATCGACTGTTAAGAAAGCCGAAGCATCCGATGGTCTGGTTATAAGAATGTATAACATGACCGGTAATGACACTGTTGCCAAGGTGAAGATCAGTGACCTGGTGAAAGCCGGTGCTGCTGCTAAGGAAACCGACACCCTGGAGCGGCCGGTATCGGCAAACACAGCCAAGATGGACGGAGACACACTGTCGGTTGCTGTTCCCGGATTCAGCAATACGACTGTGGTTATCGGCTAAAAAAAACGCAGTGAACTTGTGGCCCCCCGTTAAAAGGGGGGCTGCTTTATGTATTATGGAGTAGTGATGGATATACCAGGCAATCTTGATGTGTGGGTTTTGGCCGGACAGTCGAATATGGAGGGTGTCGGTCGGCTGGATAATGCGTTGGAGCCCGATGATCGGGTTTTCAATTTCACAAGCGCGGGCAACTGGGAAGTGGCTGCGGAACCACTCCACAGGTTCTGGGAGAGCTTCACGCCGGTTCATCAGAATTTGATGCGCCAGTGGCTGACGGATGAACAGAAAGATCTTTCGGACGAGGAACTTGCGCGCATTGCAGATGAAACACGTGTTACCGGCACTGGCGTTGGGATATCGTTTGGAAAGGCAATGGCGGATGCGCTGGGTAAGCCGATAGGGCTTATTGCAGCGGCACACGGAGGAACCAGCCTTGAACAGTGGAGCCCCGCGCTAAAAGACCAGGGCGGGCTCAGTTTATACGGCGCGATGCTGGAACGAATTAAGCGGGCTGGAGGCAATGTAAAGGGCGTTTTGTGGTATCAGGGTGAATCAGATGCCACGCCGGAAATCGCCGCGACTTACGCTCAGCGGTTCGATGAATGGATTGCATCAGTGCGTGCCGATTTGAACCAGCCTGAACTGCCGGTGATAGTCGTTCAAATAGGCAGAATTGCAGTTTGTAAGAACGAAGAACCTGGGTCATGGCCGGATGCCAGATCGTGGGAGGTTGTGCGTGATGCATTGCGCACTCTTCCCGAGCGCACACCTTATACAGCCGTTACTACGGCGATTGACCTCGGTCTGGAAGATTGCATACACGTTGCTACGGATGGCCTAATCCGCCTGGGCAAGCGCATGGCAAAGCTGGCGCTTCACCTTAGTGGACATTCGGAGATTCCTACAGGCCCTAAAGTAGAGCGAATCGAGATAGCTGAGTCTGACCGATCAATGGGCGTTCTTCGTGTTGTTTGCAGCGGTTTGCAGGGTGGTTGGAAGACTGCACAGCACATGGCGGGCTTCGAGCTCAGATCCGCGGACAATACCATTCACCCAACCAATCTGGTCATGGATGCCAGAGCTGATTCTGAGAATCCGTCAGCCATACGAGTGCTTCTTGCCGTATTGCCTGAAAATGGCGATATGCTCGCCTACGGGCCCGGGTTGGACCCATACTGTAACGTGGTAGACGAAGCCGATATGGCCCTATGCGCATTCACATCTATCGGGCTATCTCCTCTCGGCTGAGATGTTTGCTAAAGGGGCGGAACTCGCTTCCGTCCCTAATTACATCATCTTCACTCGCTCTGCCAAATCGTCCAGCATTCTGTGATACTCCTCGTGCACACCCGGACCGATTTTGCGCTCCTCAATATCATCAAAACCTTTAACCAGCTCTTCGTCCTCTTCATCTGAGAGTGCCGCCGCTGCCACTTCAAAGAGCACCCGGTCTTCTTTGATAATATGACTGCGCAGGAGGTTGGCATAACACTTGAGTGCCTCGGCAAGAGGCTCTTTGGCTTCTTCATCTCCTGCAGAAAGCTCATCAAGATGCTTCCTAATCGACTTCAAAAGCGACCGGCCCTCTTCATGCTCATGCAGCATCGCCCCAACCGGACCACCATCACGCTTCACTCCAGCTTCGACCAGCTTAGGAAATAGAAGCTCCTCCTCTTTCGCGTGGTGGCACTTATCCGCAAATCCGATCGCGAAATCAAGGCAATCATCAATTGTAGCTAAATCCACCTCATCGCCCGATTCCAGCCGCTTAGCCGACTTCTCCATCGCATCAAGAACAATTTCAATTGCTCTGTGCTCGTTGCTGAGAATATCTGTAGACTTCACGTTGGTTCCCTCCGTGGTAATGCAATACCACATTGAAGATACCCAAAGATCGGGTGAGCCTGCACTAAGCTTTTCATAATAGCGAAGCATCCTTACAGATAATTTGTTATAATCATTGTGTGAACTGCCTCTCCTTTTCAGGAAGGAACACACTGGATTGCATGGTAAACTCCTCTATTACCTGATATCGTTTTGCCCAACTATCATTGTGGGACTACTGGGTTTTCGCGCTGCACGGAAACGCGACAATGCTTCGTGGGCTGATTATTCTGATGTCGCTATGGTGCTAGGCTGGATTGTGGCACCGTTGATATTGATTGCTACACCACTACTGATCGAACCGCGCGGCCATGTAGTCGTATCCCCAGGAGTTATCAGCGTTGCTGCTATAGCACTGTTCTGTATGGCGCGTGTGTCATTTTATCCAGAAGATCTATCATTCACAGCACGTGCGAAGCAGCTCCTGATCGGTTCGGGCGCGGAAATCGGTATAGGTACCTACCTTATTTGGTCCAGTGTAATCAGTGGACTCCACGAACAAGCATTAATCCCTTCAGCAAATCTCTTCTTGCATGTGCTTTGGTATTCATATTTAGGAGAATGGGCGGTCGGACATCTGCTGCGATTGAAGAGCAAGATTCTCGGATCAGGCGAGTTGCTAGATCGCATCAAGGAGATTGCTGATCGACGAGGAGCGAGACTTGAGAATATTGTGATCATCAATAGCCTGCCAGGCTACACTCAATGCGTCAATGCAGTTGCGATATACGGCACCACAATTGCCCTCTTCGCTGATCTAGTCAGCAAGCTCAACAAAGCTGAAGTGGACGCAGTTGTGGAGCACGAGGTAGGCCATATCGCTGATGAGCGATTATGGACTCTGGATAGCTCGCTTCGCTATGGCTGCTACCTGATGATTCTTGCACTAGCATATGTTGCCGAGAAGTACATCACATCATTACAAGCACCCTGGTCTTCTCTCATATATATGATGTGGATCATGATGTTTATTCTACCTGAGATGCTGTCGCGATGGTATAGCAGAAGAGCAGAACGAAGGGCCAACGAGAACATCGCACATCTGATCGAACCATTATCTGCCATATCGGCAACCTACAAGGTAGCCCTGTTGAATCATCACCCGATCAGCCGTCCACTGTGGTCCAGGCTGATATCCACACATCCCTGCGCTGATGAGGAAGTAGAGGAGATCGCAAGACGCACAGAGCTGACTAACGAGCAATTACACCAGGCATACGAGCAAGTAGAAGCAGAGATTACATCCCCTTCTGGAGACAGGTATGAATTGGCTTCATCTGACAATGCTGTACCAGCAGGATGTGCTGTTGATGAACCGGTTCCACGTCCTGGTCGCTGGGCGGGTTGCGGTGTACTTGCCTTTTGCCTTATGGCAAGTATTGTTGTAGTGAGCATATTTATGTTTGTTATGCTCATAATCATCAACCAATTGCCAGTAGGGCTCGCCATATTAGCGGGGTTCCTTGGTTTCTTCGGTTGTGGGCTTATCATCGCTCTGCCAGTAACGGCTGTAAAGCGAAGAATGCAGCGGTGTCTGACAAAACAGATTCGTGATCACCTTGAGGCAAAATATGGCGTAAGTGCGGTGGAGCGATCTCTTCTGGTTGATGTATTATTCCCCGAGCTGGCGGATCGAGATCAGCCTTGGCAGGGAGCGCTGCTGGATGTATCTGATGGGCAATTGGTATTGATGGGCGAGACATCTGAGTTACATATCTGCCTCGACACAAAAATCAGCGTGTCACGATGGGCCAATCAGAATTCTGCAGGAAACGAAGCGCTGATGGTCTTAATTGCTTACCAGCAGGATAATGCCCTTCAAACTGTTCTTGCCAGATTACTGGGATACCTTGAACAGGGCACTCCACGGAACTGGAAGCAGCTCGAAAAGCACATCAAGGGCTTAGTCGCAGGTGCTGGAGTCAACAGTATTCCTCTCAAAGAGATGCAAGCCGCACGCCAGTGCAGCCTTAAGTGGTCATATAGAATACCTATCGCTATTGTGATCTACCTGGTGACATTGGCGTTGGCAGACTATCTGGCTCGTATGATCGGCGGTGGAGGCTGGGGAGGTCGCATCACATGGTGCTTGATGGCCACATTGGTCAGCGGTTCAGGACTTTGGGCGTGGGTGACTCACACATACAAGCCCGACAAGGATTAGGTAATAATACGCTTCGATCTCTCGAAACTTTACTCTCAAAGCGAAAGGCTGCTGTTCCGCGCTCACATACTGCTCAATACCTCAGCCGCAGCCGATGTGGTGAACTCAGTGTCCTCAACAGTGTGCACTGCCGATACAAACATTGCCTCAAACTGCGATGGTGCCATATACACTCCATGCTCAAGCATGCCGTGGAAGAACTGTGCGTATTTTTGCGTGTCAGACTTCTTTGCTGACGTATAATCAGATATTGGATCGGGTGCGAAGAACATGGTCATCATCGAGCCGACGCTGTTGATGTGCACCGGCACCCTCGCGTCTGCTGCAGCTTTTGCCAAACCTTGTTCAAGTGTGCTGGCTTTTCGCAGCAGTCTGGTGTAGAGTCCGGGCTCTTGGAGTGCTTTGAGTGTCGCGATTCCGGCGCTTACAGCCACGGGGTTACCCGACAGCGTTCCAGCTTGGTAGACGGGCCCCAGTGGTGCCACTTTCTCCATAATATCTCGCCTGCCGCCATAGGCCCCAATCGGCATTCCGCCGCCGATGATCTTGCCCAGGGTGGTGAGGTCGGAGGCGACCCCATAAAGCTCCTGCGCTCCACCATAGGCCACCCTGAACCCTGTGATGACTTCGTCAAAGAGCAGCAGGATACCGTGCTCGGTACAGAGTTTTCGGAGGTTTTGCAAAAATCCCTGCTTTGGAGCTACGACTCCCATATTCCCGGCAACGGGTTCCACAACCACGCATGCGATGCTATCCCTCATAGCCGTGATCGCCTGCGACACAGCCTCGGGGTTGTTATAAGGCAGGACTATGGTGTCGGCGGTAACGCTTGCGGGCACTCCTGCACTGTCCGGCAAACCAAAAGTAGCGATTCCCGACCCGGCCTTAGCCAGCAATCCGTCGGAATGGCCGTGGTAGCACCCATCGAATTTGATGATCTTATCTCTGCCGGTGAAACCGCGAGCAAGCCTGATTGCGCTCATCAGCGCCTCGGTGCCCGAACTGACCAGCCTGACCATATCAATCGACGGCACCGCCTCAACAATCATTTCGGCAAGCTCAACTTCCAGAGCCGTGGGAGCGCCGAACGTGGTGCCGTCCTTCGCTGCGCGAGTAATAGCCTCTACCACTCCGGGATGTGCATGGCCGAGTATCAAAGGCCCCCACGAACCGACGTAGTCAATGAACGAGTTGCCATCCTCATCGAACACCCGCGACCCCTCGCCGCGCTTAATGAACAGGGGCTGCCCTCCAACGGACTTGAATGCCCGCACAGGGCTGTTCACTCCACCTGGAATCACTTTCTGCGCTTGTGCAAAGAGTTCTGTTGATCGAGCTGTGTTCATACCTTATGCTCCCTCTTGATTATCCCTGTTTGAACAGCGTCCGCACATCTCCGGCGCGCCGTGTAACTTTCTTTTCATCAAAATACTCGAGCAGTGGAACCACATACTTCCTGCTCGATCCCACAAGATCCCTGAACTGCGCCACAGTGATCTGGCCATTAGTTGCAAGATAACTCCTGATGGCGTTCTCTGCCTCCGCCAGCACATCACGATGAAAGGCAATGTCCGGTGCGATTTTCACTATATCGCCGCGTTCGAGCATCAGCGCCAGTATTTCTTTAGCTTCAGGACCATACTTGCTCTCAATATCATAAATCAACGGCGGGTTCGCGCCAGCTTTTACATACTCCCCAAGCACATCACCAAGCAGTTTTTCCTGCCTGGGATTAGGCGTAGGTGTGTGGTTGGAAAGCCGGACATTCCTCTCCGACACCACAACATCTCCGCTCGACGCCACTGAACTTAATATCAGCCCAAACGATTTCTGGTCCATCCTTGGGCCTATTGCCGCGCGTAACTCCTCCTTGGGCATTCCCGCTTTTATGGGATTTGCCTCGTGGTAAGAAGCCAACATTGACTTAACTCGGGAGGAGATCATCTCATACGCTGCATTTTGTAAGAACCGCCCCGATAGCTCAAAAACGCGCCCGCTGACAATCAACTCTTCCAGCGCAGTATCGACCTCCTGGTTAATAAGCCCTGTTCGTTGAATAATATCTTTCTTCGCCAGCCCCACCTCTGACGCAGCCAGAGCGTCTTCCACAATATCTGTTGGTTCGCCCTTGAGTCGGCGTTCAAGGCGCTGTATGATACCCTGATCCTTACGACGATGCCTGGTAGCCGCAGAGTCGAGCACGGTTCCGCCGCCCATCACTCTTGGTGGCGAGTAAAAACGCAGTACAAACCGGTCACCTCTCGCCGCCACGATTTCTTTTTCCAATCGAATCTGCACAAACCCTCGTTCACCCGGTGCAATCTCCTCAGCGCCGAGTATTACCGCGCGTCCTATGGCCTCTATGGTCCCTACGTGCATCCTCACTCTTGCACGGTTCTTGAGAGATCTGGGGGACTCCTTCAGCACCGTTACCGATGCATCCAGCATCATGATCGCCTGCAGATACCCCGGCGGAACCACCACGCTTCCACGTTCGATATCCGATACTTCCAGCCCAACCAGGTTTGCCGCAACTCGGGTCCCTGCATAAACAATTTCCTGCTTCTTGCCGTGCACCTGGAGTTGACGCACGCGGGATTGCATTCTCTGCGGCAGCACCACAACGGGGTCTCCCAGTCTCATAGTTCCTGATGCGAGCGTGCCAGTCACCACCGTGCCGAAACCGGTCATTGAGAATACTCTGTCTATCGGCAATCTGAATGGCCCGTCTATGGATTTCTGATGTGCGATGTCGGCTAGCCTGTCGATCTCCGCTGCCAGCTCTTTTATGCCCGCTCCCGTGACACCCGACACCCGAATGATCTTCGCGCCATCAAGAAATGTGCCCTTGAGATACTCCCTAAGGTCTTCCTCCACAACATCTATCCACTCATCATCCACCATGTCGATCTTCGTGAGTGCCACGACTCCCAGCCCGGTTTCCAACAGGCTGAGTATCTCCATGTGCTCCCTTGTCTGCGGCATCACACCTTCATCGGCAGCCACCACCAGCATGACTATATCCACACCACTGGCTCCAGCCAGCATGTTTTTCAGAAAGCGTTCATGCCCCGGAACATCTACTATGCCGACTTCCAGCCCACTGGGCAGCTTGAGCGATGCAAACCCCAGGTCGATGGTTAACCCGCGCTCCTGCTCCTCACGTAAGCGGTCAGTATTGGTGCCGGTCATTGCCTTGATCAGCGTGGTTTTACCGTGGTCCACATGTCCAGCGGTGCCGACTATAAGATGTTTCGTAGAGCTGTCTGACCCCATCTAGCCTCCGGGTATTGTCGTAGTTGGAGCGATTATTTGCAGCCTCATTGTAGTGTGCAGGCTCCCGGCGGTCAAGGTGATCAGTAATTTGGAATTTTTATCTAGCAGCAGGTTAGTTACAGTGCTACAATATTGTCTGGATAACCCATCAATTAAGTATGATAGAGCAAGTCTCTATATGTGGAGGTTACTCATGGCTGTAGATGACGCGACCATACTCAGAATGTTGATGGCTGCGCGTGATGCGCGTGAGTGTGCCTATGCTCCATACTCGAACTTCAAAGTAGGCGCGGCTGTGCTCGGTGAAAAGAGTAATAATATCTACACCGGCTGCAATGTAGAGAACGCGTCTTATGGGCTTTCGATGTGTGCTGAGCGGGTAGCCATTTTCAAAGCTGTTGCGGACGGCGTGAGGACTATCCGGGCGGTTGCTATCATCGCAGGCGATGGAGAAATTGCGCGACCTTGCGGGGCATGCTTGCAAGTAATAGCCGAGTTCTCGCCTGAGGATGAGCCGACTGTTATTGCTGCCGCGAATACTGATCTTGAATACGATGTCTGGAATCTTAATGATTATCTACCAATGCGGTTCCATCTCGAATCGAGAGAATTCTAGATAATAAAAAGTAGGAGGAAGCGAGTTGTATTGTAGAAAGAACATAGTAATGATCATTATGGCGCTGTTCATGATGGTATGCAGCACCGCGTATAGCGCCGACGTCACAATCACTCCTGATAATGGTGGCTTTAGGGTCCACACGGGGGCTTATGATGTTGCAATTCTGTCTGATGGGTGCCTCGCCAGCCTGCAAACAGGTGGCGCGAGCTTCTTAAACTCGAGCGTAGGTTTTAATCGCGCCGGATACTTCCATCAGGGCAATTTAGTCGGCATGTCGAGCCTTGCTCAGCAGGACGGCACCGTGGTTGGCAAGTCTGATGCGGCATCAATCAAGTACGAGTTCGGCCCGAACACTATCACGTGCAACCTTACAAACTCAAGCTCGGCCCCTATGGCATACTACATGATCTTCGATGAAGCCATCAAGGTGGTTGCGAATCCTGCTGGCCAGTATATGGTAGCACCTGTAAATGTGGATTGCACCTCAGCTACTTTCTTTCGCAATGATATGAAAGTCCGCGCGGAGGGCTGTGGAAAGCTTTGGGGCCCATGGAATAGCCAGCAAGTGTTTGATGTTGGCTTGGGCGTCGGCGAGACGCGCAAGGTCGTCCTAACTGTTGACAGAGCGAGTGACGCCGAGAAAGTTGCCGTTGCCAAGGCCTATACTCCCACAGAACTGCAAGTCGCAGACCTCAACGTCCTTTCCCCCAGGCAGTATCAGGTTTTCCAACGGACATCACGCTACAATGGCTACATCGTGGCCAGTGGGTGGGTTCGTCCTGCGTGTGATAAGGTGAAGATTCGTGTACTCGGTAAGTCGCTTAAGGGTGCCCTTCCCGGCAAATGGGAAAACCTGCCCCTCAATGCTCAGACCCGAGCCTTTGCTTCGCGCATCCCCACTAATTCTGGAGGCTGGTATGCCGTCGAGTTTCGTGCTCTGAAGGGGAGCAAAGTCGTAGCGCAGGCCAAGGTGCAGAACGTTGGTGTGGGCGAAGTTTTTGTGGGTGCTGGTCAGTCCAACTCCACCAACTGTGGTCAGGAGAGGACCAAGCAGACATCTGGTATGGTATCATCGTTCAGTGGCGCATATTGGCAAATTGCTGATGATCCTCAGCCTGGTCCGCACGACAAGACCAGTGGTGGCAGTTTCTGGCCATCTTTCGGTGATGCGATGTATGCCCGTTACCATGTGCCGATCGGTGTAGCAGTTACGGGCCATGGTGGAACCAGTGTTGCACAGTGGCAGCCGAACTCTGGCGATGGTTTGTTTGAATGGATGATGACCCGCATCTACCAGCTTGGCCCGATGGGTTTCCGCGCTGTGCTGTGGCATCAGGGTGAAACCGATGCTGTCACACCTACAGATGTCTATGTTCAAAAGATGACCACTCTTATCAGGCGCTCTAACATCGACGCCGGATGGGATTTCCCGTGGTTTGTGGCGTGGGCCTCGTATCACAACCCGGAGCATACGTCATGGCCGCTGGTGCGCGCGGCTCAGAAGCAGTTGTGGGACACTGGAATAGCCATGCAGGGGCCTGATACAGATACCCTCCAAGGCGACAACAGAGATTTCAATGGCGCTGGAATCCACTTCAGCCCCAAGGGTTGCCTTACACACGGCCAGATGTGGGCTGAGAAAGTCGGCGCATACGTGGATAGTCTCCTTGATCGCGAGAAGAAGTAAATAGTCGCGGCTTGCGGCTGTAGGAGAATTTCAATGAGCAAGACAATTAAAGTTGGAGTTATCGGATTGGGTATGGGAAGCGGCCATATTGGCGGCTACATGGATCATCCGCAGGCTGAAGTTGTGGCGATATGTGATAAGGACGAGGCCCGCCTTCAGGAAAAGGCCAGCCAGTTCGGCATTGCAAACACATTTACCGATGCACAGCAGATGATGGAGAAGTGCGATCTGGATGCAATAAGTGTGGCGACACCTAACGCCTTCCATGCGCCTCTCACCATTGCGGCTCTGAACCACGGGCTTCACGTGCTATGCGAAAAGCCGATGGCTATGACTGTAAAGGAATCAGAAGAGATGCTTGCCGCTTCGAAAAAAAACGGCAAGAACCTGATGATTAACTTCTCCTATCGATTTTCGCCTATGAGCTTTGCTCTTAAGGCCCAGGTCGATGCAGGTGTTGTTGGTGATATTTACTTCGGCCGCACCGTTTGGCACCGCAGGCGAGGTTTCCCGGGGTTTGGCGGCTGGTTCGGGCAGTCGGCTTTGTCAGGCGGTGGACCACTGATCGATCTCGGCGTACACCGGCTCGATCTCGCCCTCTGGTTGATGGGCTATCCTGAACCGACCTCTGTGATGGGCTCCACCTATGACCATCTCGCCAAGATAGAGGTAGCAAAGCAGAAGAAAGCCTTTGATGTTGAGGACCTCGCCTGTGGAATGGTGAAGTTCGCGAACGGGGCTTCTCTGCTAATCGAGGCAAGCTGGGCTGCTAACACCAACGAAGCCGAAACTATGTCCACCAAGCTCTACGGAACCAAGGGCGGCCTACTCCAAAGCAACTACGATGGCGGCTACCAGTTCAAAGCAGAAATCTACACCGCCGAGGGCGACCATTTCTTCACAAAGCGCCTTGATTGCACAAACTGTGCAGTTCCAAGCGCCTATGCGGAGTTCATTGACAGCATACTCGAAAAC
>JAJFTD010000179.1 GCA_021373255.1 bacterium | reverse complement strand
ATAACTTCTCGGACTGTGCCTCGGCAACAGCCCAATACCTTAACTAACTCAGACTCCGGCGGAAGTCGCTCGCCGGACTTATACTGTCCTGATTTCAGCAGCTCAAGCATCATTAGTCGAGCTTCGTCTGCTTTGCCTTTTGTTGCTCTAGGTGTAACCATTATTCTACGCTCGTTATTACTACTAATTTTTACGATCTGGGGTAGTGTTATACACAATTACTACGTGTAAGAGCATTTATGCATATTGTCTTATTCCACAGCCATACGTAAGACTATCGGAATATACCATGCTCTCGGGCGTTTGTCAACGGCTACTTTGTTGTTGATAAGACATTCTGTTCATTGCATTCAGAAGTGTCATACACAGCAATAGATAATCTATTGGTAGAAGATGGGTTTATTGGCTGATTTAAGGAGCAATTTGTGAGATTGAGGCAGTGTCAGACAAAGAAAGTGTTCATGAACAACTCTGTAGGACGAGCAAGCCAGAGGATAGAGTAACACAGAGAATAACTCGAACACCAACTCAGGATTTCTATATAGAATTGGGGCGTTGAGATGAACGCCCCAATTCTATATTTATCAGTCTTTCAGCGGGCTAATTAGCACATCTCCGCTGCCACATGTATCAATCGTATACGGCTCGGTGGTTGCGGGGACCAGGCAGGTGAATGAATGCTTCAGAGTGATGTTCCAATCCGCGGTTGGGCCGGAGAGTTTACAGGTGCCCATTGTGGCGGTGACCAGGTGCATGTGCTTGGAAGATTGCACCGCAATCTTGTCTCCCGTCGCCTTAACTACGCAGAATGTGGGAAACTCAGTTATGGTTTCAACATTCTGTGCGCCATCGATTTTCAAGCCGGCATCCAATACAGGTAGATTCGGGCGGACAGCCATTACAGCTTTGCAGCCGTCATCCAGGTGCAGGGCACGGCCACGATTGTAGTCAAAGAGCCTGTACGTGATCTGAGTCTGTTCACTGATCTCAAAAGCCACCAGCCCAGGGCCGACAGCGTGAACGGTACCAGTCGGCACGTTGAAATAGGTGCCTGGCTTGGGATCATCTGCTCGGACCAGCATATCCAGCACTTGCTCCTCAGATGGGTCTTTTGAATGGATTACGTCGCAGAACGCATTTTTATCAACTCCATCCTTGAGTCCACAAAAGAGGTAAGCGCCCGGATCGGCGTGCAGGATATACCACATCTCATCCTTATGCTCGTTTTCGGAAACCGGGTGAACCTGCACGGAAAGCTTCTCGGCTGAATCCAGCAGCTTTACTACCACAGGAACATTCACGATCTGATCCAGCGGAGTACCGGCCAAGGAACCGTTTGTTATATGCGTAACGGTAGCCAGGTTCGGATCACCAGGGTCCTTAGGCCACGTACTTACGTCCCAGGCCTCACCTATTGGTTGGCTCGACTCCACATGCGCACGATCATAAAGTTTACAAACCCTGCCGCCACCCCACGGACGCGGGACCGAAACCGGCTCAAGGAGCAAAGGATAATTAAAACGACTCAAATTCAGCACCTCCTGAAGGTGTTCACCCACAGTAAGTGGGTTACACTACTATTAGTGTTACGACACCAACGCGGTATCATCCTTCAGTGGACAATTGCCCATAATATTGATACGTAAACGCGTAACAAAATGGAAATAAACACATGCCAGCACTGTTTTTTTGACTCGGTGAAGCAGGCAAGCTGGAACAAGACAGGCTTATATAACGTATCATAAATGGTTGGTCACTTGATTCAACCGAAAATTACAAACGCCGAAGCTCAAGTTAAGGGGCACTGTTTACACCAACGATCGTTGTGAACAACGCCGCCGGAGCGCGGGGGAACCGAGTATTGGGGCGAATTCCTATATAATGGAACGGGCACTTCCTGCCCTAGCCCGTCAGCTAACCTCGCAGGCGCGGAAGGAAGAGGAATAGTATTGCCTAAGGCACGCATTTTTAGTCATCGCATCCATTACCACGTAGTAAACGGATACGCAGTAGTCAGGCCGGAAGGCGCCTGCGATGAGGGCACAACCGAAGCCCTAGCCAGTTTCGCTAACTCACCCCTTGTAGAATCCTGCAACCTGATCATCGACCTTAGCCACGTCGAATACGTAGAAACCCCCGGCTATAGGTGGATAGTAAGGCAATTCAGGCAACTCGAAACAAGCGGAAAGGCGCTAGTGGTAGTAGGTCTGCCGAAATCGGTTAGGCGGGCGTTTGAGCTGTTGAGGCTCGACAGCATCGTACCAACGGCAGAAACTGTCACCGAGGCCATGCACAAGCTAAGCTCCACCGAACCATTAGCCCTTATCGCTTAGCCCGCCGGCACGAAGTAAAATACAATCGCCAGGATCACATAGACGGCAATAAGCTGCATGCCTTCGAACCAGTTGGACTCGCCGTCCAGCGATACCAGGGACAAAGCCATCACCGATAGGCCGATGGCAGCTATCTCGAAGGCGTTGAACACCAGCGACAGAGGGTTGCCGATCACAAACGAGGCAAACACCAGCACGGGCGCAACGAACAGCGCGATCTGCGTGCTTGAACCCGTGGCTATGGTGACGGCTAGCTCCATGTGGTTTCGCCGAGCCATCAGCACCGCTGAAAAGTGTTCCGCGGCGTTGCCCACGATGGCGACTATAACTACGCCCACAAAGAACTCGGTCATGCCGAGTGATCTTGTGGCGCCTTCGACCGCGCCGACCAGCACTTCCGACTCCCATGCCACAGCTGCGGTGGCAAGCGCAAGAAGCATGATGGAGTTGGAAATGCTCAGCCTGGGCTCTTGTTCATCCGAGGGCACACTGGAAATCAGGTCTCTGTGAGTTTTGAAAGCGAAGATCAGGCTGGCTAAATAGGTAAAGATCAAAACCATCGACACCAGCAGGCTGAGAAGCTCAATCCTGGGAGTGCTGCGCTCCAGTGTGCCGAAAACAGCCAGGTCGAACACAGCAGGCATTACCAGCGCCACCACCGCCAGGAACAGCATCGCAGCGCTGGCCCCTGCTTTTGTCCGGCTGAAAGTCTGCTTCTCCCTGCCTAACCCGCCTGCGAACATACTCGCTCCCAGGACCAGCAGATTGTTGCCGATGATGCTCCCGCTTATAGAGGCCTTGACGATCTCCTGCAACCCTGCACTCAGAGCGAACAATGCTATGATGAGTTCGGTCGCGTTACCGAAAGTGGCATTAAGCAATCCACCGAGCCCCGGTCCTGTGCGGCTGCTGATCTGCTCAGTAGTTGAACCAATAAGACCCGCGAGCGGAACAATAGCAAGCGCCGAGGTCAAAAAGAGCCAGAGTTTCGGAGCACCCGTTATCCCTATCGTAACAGTAAGTGGGATGAACACCAGAAGCCAGTTAAGCCAGCTTCCTTTGATGAACTCCACCACGCCTATTTGGCCATGAATCTGCCTGCCGTGCACTCTGCGTGCCATACGGAATCGAACCTCCATCCGAATGTCTCGGTTCTTATTATTACCGTAATGCAGATCCTCTGAGACAGGCTCTAAAGCATCCTATCGCAGAACTATATCACCGAACTGCATACATATCCTTCATCCTGCGGAATGCTTTCGCCAGCACCTCTACCATGTCTTCGACTTCAGAGATAACCCGGCTGGGGTTTGTAGGGTTCATCACCAGTCTATCTGGATAGAACGTATGCCTGCGGTAGGTGCGGTTGTATTCGAAACACATGGACTGGTTGATCCGCACGTCTTTGGCGAAGTTCATCGTGATTTGGTTGCGCAGAGTGCTGATACTGGAAATTCCCAGTTCGTGACACCGAAGACGCAGGCGCAGCATTGCGAGCATGTTCCACACCGGCCGGGGCGGGTCACCGAAGCGATCTTCCATTTCATCCTGAACAGCTTGCACGTCGGCCACGCTCTTCACCGCTGCCATTTTCTTGTAGAACAGTATCCGGTGCGCCTCGGTGGGCATATAGCTCTGCGGGATAAACGCATCCACCGGCAGGTCTACCGACGGAAGCTCGACCTCCTGCACTTCCTCGCCTTTGAACTCCGATACAGCTTTAGATAAGAGCTGGCAGTAGAGGTCGAAGCCCACTGCTGACATCTGTCCGCTCTGCTCCGAACCCAACAGGTTGCCCGCGCCCCTGATCTCCAAGTCCCTGAGTGCGATTCTATATCCGCTCCCGAGCCCGGTAAACTCCTTAATCGCGGCAAGCCTCTTCTCAGCAACCTCCGTCATCACCTTGTCCGGCTTATAAATCAGATATGCATAAGCCTGCCGGTCCGAGCGCCCTACGCGTCCACGTAGCTGATACAACTGCGCGAGCCCAAGTTTATCGGCATCATTGATGATGATAGTATTCGCGTTCGGAATATCAAGGCCGCTTTCGATGATAGTCGTACATACCAGCACATCAAATTTATGCTCATAGAAGTCCATCATCACGCGCTCAAGTTCGGCCTCGGGCATCTGCCCATGAGCTGTATCCACCCGCGCATACGGCACCAACTTCTGCACCTGATTCGCCACGTGGCCGATGTTCTCTACCCTGTTGTGGACAAAGAACACCTGCCCACCTCGGTCCAGTTCGCGTACAATGGCGCTGCGGACTACATCCGACTCCGCCTCACGCACAAGCGTCTTGATCGGCTGACGACCCTCGGGTGGGTCGTTGATTATGCTCATATCACGAATTCCCGACAGTGACATGTGCAGCGTGCGCGGGATTGGGGTGGCGGTCATAGTGAGCACGTCCACGGTCTTTCTGAGCTGTTTGAGCTTCTCCTTGTGCCGCACTCCGAACCTCTGCTCCTCGTCGATAATGAGCAGGCCCAGATCCTTGAACTCGACGTCCTTAGAGAGCACCCTGTGAGTGCCGATCGCTATATCGACAGTGCCGAACTTGATCCCCTCCGTGGTCTCTTTTTGCTCTTTCTTCGTGCGGAAGCGGGATAGCAACCCTATACTGATGGGGAACGCCGCCAGGCGCTCGCTGAAGGTGTTGAAGTGCTGTTGAGCGAGCACGGTGGTCGGGCAGAGCACGGCGACCTGCCTCCCCTCGCTCACCACTTTGAACGCAGCCCTGATAGCGACTTCTGTCTTGCCGTAGCCGACGTCGCCACATATCAGCCTGTCCATAGCATGCGGGTTTTCCAGGTCGTGCTTCACATCGTTTATAGCCGAAAGCTGGTCAGGTGTCTCCCTGTATGGGAACGCCGATTCCATCTCTTCTTGCCAAGCTGTATCCGGCCCATAGGAGTGGCCCTGCAGCGCCTGTCGCCAGGCATAAAGCTCGACAAGCTCCTTAGCCATCTCCTGGACGGCTTTCTTCACACGGCTGGTCGTACGCTGCCACTCGCTCCCACCCAGGCGATGCACCGTAGGCGGGTTGGCCTCGCCACCGATATATTTCTGCACGCGGTCTATCTGCTCTGCAGGTACGAAAAGCTTATCAGTGCCCGCATATTCCAGCAAAAGATACTCACGCTCAACCCCACCGGTCTGCAGTTTTTGAATGCCTCGATAGAAGCCTATTCCGTGGCTCACGTGGACTACGTAGTCCCCTTCTTTGAGGTCGAGCACACTGGAAATCGGAATGCCTTCATGCGATGCCTTGCGTGCCCGGTGCAGGCGCTGTGCACCGAATATCTCTGAATCCGTGATCACCATCAAGCCGCCATCTTGCAGCTTGAAACCTGATCGCATGGCTGCGCGCGCTACGTATACTCCCGAATACAGATCTTCAGCGTCTTCCAACCGAACTGCGTGAATATCAAACTCGGAGAGTATCTCCAACATACGTTTCTCTTGCGCACTGGCGACCACCACCCGCTGCTCGTTAAGCTCCCAGGTCTTGATCTGGTCCGCCGCAGCCTCGATACGCCCGCCGAATGTCTCCATTGGCGCGGAATCAATCTGTACGGTCGCGTCAATTTTCGCCCAGGAGACAGGTCTGGGAAGCAGCGTGAAACTTATTCCCTGCCGTGTAGCAAGCGTGTGCTTGAGGGTCGACTCGAATGGCACGTGCTGCCTTTGCTGTGAAGCCAGCAGCAGCCCCCTGCCCGCTCGATTGATCAGGCGCTCCACCATCTGTTCTTCGTGCTGTTCCCAATGGCTCTTGATCTGCATGGGTTCATCGAGAACAACCAGCGCGTCAGCCGGGAGAAAGTCAAATATCGAAATCTCCTCATTAAGAAGATAGGGCAGATAGTATTCCAACTCGTCAAAATAAGCCAGGCTCTCGATACGCTGGATGTCGTCTTCCACCTTTTCCGCCAACCGCCGGGCCGACTCGCCGTCACCGGCATCCATAAGGCTCTTTACCTGCGCATCGAGTTCTTTCTTGATACGCAAAACGGCCTTGGCAGCGCGGGCTTCGTCAAGAAGTACTTCACGAGAAGGCAGTATTAGCACTGACTCGCGTTTCTCGGTAGATCGCTGGGTGGCACTGTCGAAGTGGCGAATACTCTCCACTTCATCGCCGAAAAGCTCGATACGCACTGGGCTATCGCAGTTTGACGGATAAACATCAATGATGCCGCCCCGCTTGCTGAACTCACCGTGCCTGTCCACCACATCCGCAGCCTCATAGCCCATATTCACCAGGAGTTGGGCGAACTGGTCCAGATCCATCTCCTCGCCGACCTTTACGCTCGCGTATGAGCGCACCAGTTCACTGCTGGACATAGTCCGCCTGAGAGCGGCATTGATCGGAGCAACTACCACAGCCGTTTCGCGCAACGATAGTGCCTGAAGCGCCGCCAGACGTTCACCGATCACGCCGTAGTTTGGTGGACCGTCCTCATAGATCAGAGAATCGCTGGGCGGGTAGAACATCACCTGTTCGGCAGGAACCCCATAGAGCGACAAATCCTCAGCGATTCGCTCACCCTGCTCGTAGGTGTATGTGAGTATCAGGGTAGTCCGGCGGACCTGGTCGAACAACCCCGCAAGTATAAAACTTTTTGCAGCCGCGGCGACTCCCTCAACCTGGACCATTCTGGACCCGCCGCTTATGAAGTCAACGATCTCGCGTGACTTGGAGTAACCTTTGTTGAGTTGAAGCAGTTTCTGAAGACTCATCTTACCTCTCCCCCAACTTCTTTTATGAAAAGATGAGTGGGGCGTACATAGCCTTAAAGGGCTTTGGCTTAAGACACCCGTGTCGCCAAAACCCTGTAGCATTATATTGAATTATTACACGTTCATGTTATCGCCAGAGGTGGTCACTGTCAAGGTGAACGGCGGTTTACTGCCTTTTGCCAGCTCATCCACTGCCTGTAGCCTAACTATCCGATTTCTGTTCGTCGGGCCGTGACTGTGGCTCCGGCTTCCTTCAGACCAACCTCACGGTGATACCCTTGCCTTCGCTTAATAGCTACGATTCCCTTTACCATAGGGGACTTTCACCCCAGAGAATGTACACATACCCGGCATACAAAAAAGTACTCGACAATAAGCAAATCTGATCGGAAACCCGCTACTTGCCTCCGACCAATTTGTCCTTCTCGTCCTGCGGAAGTTGGATTTTGCGGAGCTTGATATTCCAACATTGCTCTTTGGGGCTGCCATCGTCACTCTTTAGGGAGACTGTGAACTTGTACGTGGCGCCTCCATCTTTCTCTGTCTCGCTATTGGCCTTTATCGTCACAGGCGCGCTACTCGGGTTGCTGAACTCTTCGGTCCGCCACTTATTTTGCCAACCAAGCTCAAACATGTCAGAGTAGTATTGCCATTGAGCGGGGTTGAGCATACGCACATCTAGACCCATCTCGGAGAAAAGCATGCCTCGCTGAGATTCGCTCAACTGAACGTAGAAGCGACAGAACCCTTTTATGGTACCGACAGTCCAATAATCACCGAGCGCCTGATCGAGGAGAGGATCGCTGTTAACATTCTCTTCAAGTTGGTCGTCTGTAAGCGCCACCATGCGGATGTAGTTCTCCAAAGACAACACTCCTTTCTTCTCAAGCTCATCGCGCCAAGGCATTATCCACTCATCCGGCACTTGAGAAGAGCGCCTTCTGAACCAATCCAGTCTTCGAAACTCCAAGACGGAGCTATGCTTCTCCCAGTTGCACCTATAAAGGTCAGTAAATTTGTCGAGGATAACCACCAATTCGTCCTTGTCGGGGATATCCTTTGTGTTGTTTGAAAGAACTACAGCATAACTGTCCGATACTATGCCCATCTCAGCAGCATCTGCAAAGGCTTTCTGCAAAGCCTGGTAGACCAGTCGGGGATATGCTCGACCACCAGTTGCCTTGATCTCTTCCACCAAGGCCTTCTCGGCCTCATCACTTATCTTCAGAGATATTGTCTTATGAAGAGCATCTTCATCCGGGTGCTCGACGACAGGGTCGGCCATAAAGTATTTTTCTATATCTTTCGCTTCCTCGGTTTCTGTGGGGAAGTATTGCGGAGCGAGCTTACTCCAGTTTTCCCCAGGAGCGATTTGCTGTTCCACGGCTTCGACGCAAGCTTTTCCCCATTCTTTGCTGGCCTTGGCATATGGATCTCTCATATCTCCCATAAAATGGCCGCCATCGGCAGCGATACCAACAATGTAACCATAGTAGAACAATCGTTTGCGTTGAGATCGCTCGTAGGGTTTAGTCAGCCAGTCGAAGTTTATGCCATGCTGTGGAAAACTGTCTTCAAGGTTATCCGCTATTGGCACACGATTCATGGTTATATGATCCAGCGGCCAACAATTGCGCATTGTGCTAGTGCAAGACTGCTGTGTAGAAGGCGAGAACAGGTTCGCATCGACTGAAGCCGTCCTGTCGCCATTTACAAAGGCCTCTCGAAGTCTCGGCTCGTCTGCAAATATATCGGTCATTGCTTTGGCAAAGCCTGTCTGTGCACACTGGTAGAGATATGGATTGCTTTCCTTTAGCGCCTCGATATCTGCACCGGACATATTTGCGACATTCGCAAGTGCATCCACCAGGCCGGTTCTCCGTTTTACTTCTTCTTTCTTGAGTTCTTTCTCAAGTTGGCTTGCTTTTGTCTGCAATTCCCCAATAAGCCTGCGGTCCGCACAGAGGCGGTAGACTGGTGGAGTTACGTCATCATTCTTGTGCCACTTGAATTTCATTACCCGAGAGATCGAATTCATCAACTGTGCAAGAGTGACGTCCTTGACATATATGTTCATCCTGCGATCGCGGACCTGCCAGTCATTCTTATTGTAGCCAGCGATCAAAGTCACGCCAGTCGACTCGGAGATTTCCTCTAGAATTGTCCTCAGTGGAGTGTGCCAAGCTTCGTAAGTCACTTTCTTCGCCATACGAGTATCAAGTACATCATCAGTATTCTGATACGACGTTCGGCCAATGTTCGGATCAATTGTAGTCTTCTGCGCATGGCACATATACCCGCTTGATAACACAAAAACTATGGCAAATAGCATGCATAACCGCACTATTTTCATTAATCCTCCTCATGCACATATAATATTCGCTAAATGAATGCATTTATATGATAAAATTTTACGATGATCAGTAGGCGGTATTATGATACTGGCTCGCTGGGCGGGTGTCAATTCGAATGCTGGCTAGCTAGCGTGGGCGAAAGTCCTACAAAAGGGGATAACCGACCAGTGTCGGATGCTGGCCGGTTATCAGGGAGCGGGCAGGGAAGCGAACCTTTGTTTACGAAAAGTTGATACTAAGTGTTAGTGCGGTAAACACTAGGACATACAAAAGAATGGCACAGCGGCAGGCTTTCTTTGCGAAATCCGGATTTTTTCTCCGGTATAACTCTACCGCGACAACAAATGGCACAAAACTAAGCGTCTTTACAACCACAAACATCCCCGGGCTTCTGTCGAAACAGGCTGCCATCAGCGGGTTCTGCTCTACGGCAATCCCTGCCAGCACACAATACAAGGTTACCAGCATGTCCGCCATACATATTGCGACTAATATGAGAGCTTCTATACTGACTCTATACTTCATCCTGCCCACCTTTCATTGCAATTACAGTAAATATAGATACACAAACCGTGCCAGCCAGGGCTGGCAGCAATACCAGTTCTCTCAGAGATATTCAAACCAAGGGTGTGTTAAACCTACGGAAAGCGGGAGTATCGGGAAAAGGGTTTCCCGATACAACGTTGCGAAGGGTTTACTGATACAACTGTGCCGCTCCGTAGATTTAACATACACCAAGCGGACCAGGATTTGCCCCGATTTCGCACAAATGGTAGAATCAGATTATATTAATACTATAGAAGTAATGCACAGGAGATCCATGACAGAGATCAGGAGCATACTGGCAACGGATTGTGGCAGTACCACGACCAAAGCCATTTTGATAGAAAAGCAAGGTAACGACTACCATCTGGTGGTGCGCGGTGAAGCGCCGACTACTGTCGAGGCGCCATTTGATGACGTTACCGTCGGGGTCGTAAACGCTATACATGAGGTCGAGGAACTGGCCGGCAAGCCGATACTCGATGTCAACAACAAGTTTATAATGCCGATGCGTGAGGATGGCGGCGGCATAGATATTTACCTCTCAACATCCAGCGCGGGTGGCGGATTGCAGATGACGGTGGCCGGGGTTGTTGCGGCGATGAGCGCGGAGAGCGCCGAGCGCGCGGCTTTGGGCGCAGGTGCGATTATTATCGATACCATCGCAGTCGATGACGGTCGCAAGGATTATGAGAAAGTAAAGCGCATCCGCGAGCTGCGGCCGGATATGATATTGATGTCCGGTGGCACCGACGGTGGTACCGTAAAGCACCTGGTGGAGCTTGCGGAAATGCTGGTGTCGGCGGACCCCAGGCCCAGGCTCGGAATCGGCATGAACATCCCCGTGATCTATGCGGGCAATGTCGAGGCGCGCAAGCCCGTGAACGAAGTGTTGGAGGGACGAGTGGACCTGCGGGTGGTAGACAACCTCCGGCCTACACTGGACCGCGAAAACCTCGACCCAGCCCGTGAAGCAATCCATGAACTCTTTCTGCAGCATGTTATGCAGCAGGCTCCCGGTTACGGCAAGCTGAGCACATGGGTGAGCTCGGGGATTATGTCCACACCCAACGCGGTGGGCAAGATAATCGAGACAGTAGCTGAGCAGATGCATATAAATGTGCTCGCGGCTGACATCGGCGGCGCGACCACTGACGTGTTTTCAGTCTTCAACGGCATCTACAACCGCACCGTGAGCGCCAACCTCGGCATGAGCTATTCGATTTGCAACGTCCTTGCGGAAGCAAAGACGCAGGGCATAGGGCGATGGGTGCCGTTTGAATTTGATGAAGCCCATCTGCGCAACAGTCTTCGCAACAAGATGATCCGTCCCACCACTATTCCACAGACACTTAGAGACCTTCGGGTGGAGCAGGCCGTGTCGCGCGAGGCGTTGAGGTTGGCTTTTGAGCATCACAAGACCCTGGCGCGCTCGCTCAAGGGCACGCAGACCGTAAGAACCATGGGTGAAGCTCTGGATCAAAAAGAGACCGGCGGAACGCTGGTCAACATGATGAACCTGGATATGATCATAGGCAGCGGCGGGGTGCTCAGCCACGCTCCCAGGCGCGTCGAAGCGGCGTATATGATGCTGGACGCTTATCAGCCTGAGGGGATCACAATGCTCGCAGTGGACTCAATATTTATGATGCCGCAGTTGGGCGTGCTTTCGACTGTGCACCCAGAGGCAGCGGCGCAAGTCTTCGAGCGTGATTGCCTGATCAAACTCGGGCATGTCATCGCCCCAGTCGGAAGGCTCAAGCCAGGTGAGATAGCGTGTTCCGTGACTGTTAACGGACAAACGCATGAAGTGCCGTTCGGCTCAATCAAGCTGGTCCCGATGGGTCAGGGTGAGACTGCTGAAGCGGTAATCAAACCCGCAAGGAAGATGAATATCGGCGAAGGCCCCGGGCGAGAAGTCACTCGAGTGGTGGAAGGCGGCGCAGTCGGCCTGATCATAGACTGCCGTGGACGCACACTAACCCTCCCCGACGACACGCAGGCCAGAATCGCCAAACTAACCGAATGGCACGAAGCTCTAGGGCTAAAAGCAGACTAACGCAAAACGCATTAACGCATAACGTATTATCGAGGTCCAATGGGAACAGCATATACTCCAGGGTTGACCATCAGCTCTGGGACAATGATAACTAAGCAAAGACGCCTTCCCCTCAAGGGGCAAGTGCTGGTGAACGTGGGCGACCGGGTCACGGCAGATACCGTGGTCGCGCGCACGGATATCCCGGGAGTGATTCAGACTATCAAAGTCGCGGAGCATCTCGGGTTAGAGCCGCCGGAGGCTATCGCCGCCCTCACGATTCGCGAGGGTGATAAAGTCGAGCCGGGGCAAGCTGTAGCAATAAGCAAATCATTCTTCGGGCTGTTTAAGTCTGAATGTAAGACGCCATTCGGTGGGACTGTCGAGCTTATCTCACATGCCACCGGGCACGTCGGAGTGCGGATGAAATCTTCACCTGTGGAGGTTGCAGCTTATGTTGACGGCACCATTGCCGAAGTGCTCGGGAACGATTGAGTTGTGGTGCAAACCTACGGTGCGCTGGTGCAGGGCATATTTGGTGTAGGCGGTGAACGGACCGGCCGGATTACAGTGCCTGGAAAGTCGCCGAACGACGCGCTCACAGAGGAAATGATCCGCAGCGAGCACGCAGGGCAGATATTGGTAGGCGGCGCTGGGGTGACCCT
>JAJFTD010000174.1 GCA_021373255.1 bacterium | reverse complement strand
ATCAGCGAGCTTTCTTTCGTTCCGCACTCCTCGATAATTTCAAGGACGCGTTGGAAGCTGCGCTCGGTGGTCTTTGGTTTTTCTTCAACTGTTGCTTGTGCCAATGTGATTACCCCCGTAACAATCAGCGAATGCTCGTCCGCGCTATTCGACAACGGCGAATAACGCAGGCTTATTTGTTCATACCGGATGATTGGCTTCTCATCCGGAACGAAAGCGTCATCAGGCCCTGCTCGAGGCGCATGTTTTCGACTGTTACCTCAGCGGGCACGTTAATTTCGATAGGGGAGAAGTTCCATATCCCCTTAATTCCTGCCGTTACCAGCAGGTCTGTGACAGGCTGTGCGGCGGATGCGGGCACGGTGATACACGCTGCCGCGATGCCGTCGCTTTTGATGGCTCCGAAAAGTTCGGTTATACTACGGACCTTAAGGCCATGGACCTCAGTGCCGATTAGCTGCGGATCTTTGTCAAAGATCGCTCTAAGGTCGAAGCCGCCCTGGCTCCATACATTGCTTCCGGCAAGTGCACGGCCGAGGTTGCCGAGCCCTATCAGGGCGATTTTCTTCTTGTTATCCACGTCGAGAGCCTGGATTATACGCTCTTCCAACTCAGCGATTCCATAACCAGAACGTGGTTTTCCTGTTGCTCCGAGCGCCACGAGGTCTTGTCTGACCCTGGAACTCGATATACCAAAGAGTTTTGCAAGTTCATCGCTGGTCGCTGTCTTTTTGTTCTCGGATCTCAGTTGACCGAGATAGGTAAGATAGCTTTCCAGTCTTAATATTATAGCCTTGGGCACTGCTGCCTCCTGGTTGCCGCTTACCGGGCAATCGTTACTCGACTAACAATTGTATGATACCGCTCAGACACGTTCCCGTCAACCGAAAAATTGCCTGAAAAGTAACAATTCCCATAAATAACATCAGAGCAACAATTAGTGATCACAGAGTATGCAATGCTTGTCAATAATGGCAGCTGATCGTTAACGAATTAACGATTGAAAATGTGTTTGCTGCCTGTTACAAGGGGGTAGAAACCTTTGGTTAACTGACTGATCCGCCAGCAAAGGAGACGGGTGTTGGGCGTAAGCTCACGCCAAATAATGCCACTATCAGGAGGCGCAATGGAATACACACACCTCGGCCGCACCGGGCTTTTAGTCAGCAGACTCTGCCTGGGAACCATGAATTTCGGCCCACACACTTCAGAAGAGGATAGCCATGCCATAATGGATAAGGCTATCGAACATGGGATTAACTTTATTGATACCGCCAATGCCTACGGTTGGAAGCTGGGTGAAGGCGTTACAGAGCAAATCATCGGCAGGTGGTTTGCCCAGGGTGGGGGACGGCGCGAGAAAACCGTGATCGCCACCAAAGTCTACAGCAAAATGGGAGAGTGGCCTAACGAGTCCAAACTATCCGCTCTGCACATCAAGCGCGCGTGTGAGGACAGCCTCAAACGCCTGCAAACCGATCACATTGACCTCTACCAGATGCACCACATTGACCGCGAGACCCCATGGGAGGAGGTCTGGCAGGCGATGGAACAGCTTGTCCGCGAAGGTAAAGTAATATACGTAGGCAGCAGCAACTTCGCAGGCTGGAATATAGCTCAAGGCACAGATTTTGCCAGAAAAAGACATATGATGGGCCTGGTCTCCGAGCAGTGCCTTTACAATCTTCTCGCACGCACTGTTGAACTGGAGATCCTTCCCGCATGCGAAGCTTATGGGTTGGGTGTGGTCCCGTGGAGCCCGCTGGCAAGTGGCTTGCTTGCGGGTGCACTCCAGAAAGCGACTGAGGGTAGGCGGTCGGAGCCTGGTGTGATAGAACGTATAGAACACCACCGCACCAAGCTCGAACATTACGAAGCGTTCTGTTCAGAGATGGGCGAGCATCCTGCGGACGTCGCTCTGGCATGGCTGCTCTCAAACCCGGTAGTGACAGCCCCCATCATAGGCCCGAGGACTATCGATCAACTAAACGACTCCCTCCGAGCCCTGGAGATCAAGCTCACACCCGATGAGCTAAAAAAGCTGGATGAAATATCCCCCGGCCCCGGCGGCCCCGCTCCAGAAGCATTTGCCTGGTAAGATGCAATAATATTGGTGTAGGAGCCCTCATCTCCTACACCATTTTAGGATGATTAAGTAAACTGACCTGGACGAATATAACTTCCACCTCCGAAGAATCGACCACAAATCGTCTTGAGTGTTATTGCTGCAAACACAGCTCACGTGCTTTAGCGATCAAGGCATTTCCACGAATGCGAAATTGTGCAAAGAAAAAATACCTATTGACAAACGAATAATTGTGGGGTATTTTACACATGGCGACCGGTCGCCTTTGTTGTCTGGAACTATAATCAAACGATTAATGCTTATTAGGCTGCAGTAAGGGCCTGCAGATATAAGTATGGTGATCGATAGGGAAGTGGTTGCACAAACTGGGCTGGGATTAACCATCTCAGTAAAAATCGCTCTGCTCCACTGCATCTGGCAGTATTGCTGTGGATATGGAGACAAAAAAAGGAGAAAAGCAAGATGAAGGTTCTGGCACGCAGTATTGAAACGTTTGCAGTTGTTTGCGTTCTGGTTTTGATTGTTGCTGTATCCGCCATCGCTACTACATGGGATGCATACAGCGAATTTTCAACAACCACCTCAAACAATCTGCCATGGCAGTATGGATATAGAAATACGGCGGCGTCCACCGATTTCAACTTCTACTCAACACTAGGATTTCAGTATGCAGGTTATGATTTCTGGTGTGATGGCACAGGCAATATCGGCCATGCTCTCCTCGGCAAAAGCACTACTAACCAGGATCTGGGCCAGCATCCAGGTCCAAGCCCGGAAAATTCGAAATCAGTCCTCCGATGGGTTTCGCCGGTATTGGGAGATGTGGTTGTGTATGCCAAGTGGTATGGCAGCAATCAGTTTATCCCCACAACGGATGTGCATATTGTGGTCAATGGCACCTCAATATGGGATGCACTTGTCCTTGCTTCAACATCCCCGACACAAGAACATGCTGCTGTGTTGAATGTTGCGGTTGGCAGCACTATCGATTTTGTTCTAGGCAATAAAGATGGTAATTATGGCAACGATATGACTCGGTTAATTGCCACAGTATCTACTCCCTCGTCCACTCCCGGCACTATATCAGGGTACGTGGTTTCAGACGATTCCGGAAATCCCAGTGTATCAGGAGCCCTGGTAAGAGTCACAGACTCAGGTGGAGCCTATGTTGGTGATACTTACGCCAATAATGATGGTTACTACTCGCTTAGGTTAGTTCCTGGCACATATACGGTTGAATGTAGCAAAATCGGTTACTTTACAGAGAACGAGTCTTTAACTCTTGACCCCGGAGCCGATGAGACTGTTGACTTTACGCTTACCGCTGCTGGTGTCTACGATTGTTATTCTGACTTCTCCATGACAAGCAATCCGAACGGCTGCTGGCAATATGGGTTTAAGTCATCGGTAACATCAAACGATATGATCCTGTATGTTCTTCCGCTGAAAACCTATGATCCTTTCCAGTCTTGGACATACAATAACGTAGATACTGGTGGTTTCGTCGGCTTAGACACTTTAAATCACAACTCTAGTGGTTACGGTATCGGAATGCATCCTGGCAACAACGACGTAAAGGCGGCTATCCGCTGGACTTCACCGCTCAACGGTTATGTGACTATCAACGCTGCATGGAATTACTTTGCTCAAGCAACAACTGATGCCCATGTGGTATTAAATGAGACTGAACTCTGGAGTGGAAATATCAATGCTCTGAGCGCACCTAATGCTGCTTACTTGTCGATTCAAGAAGTGCAGATTGGGGATACTCTGGACTTTGTATTGAGTGATGGTGGTAATCAATACGGTAGTGATTGCACGCAGTGCAGAATCAACGTATCGAAAGCTGGGCCAACGGGCACGATATCCGGCAGGGTTACCTCTAACCTAAACGGCAATCCGCCTGTGGCGGGTGCTTCGGTCCAGGCTGGAGAATATTTGACAAAAACCGCTACTGATGGAACCTATTTCATAAATGTTCCTTCGGGGACATATACTGTAGCAGCTAGTAAAACGGGACATATATCAGATTCAGTGGACAATGTGGACGTCACATTGAATACTGTCACTCCTAATGTAGATTTTGTGTTGGATACCGCAGTGCTGAGCGGGAATGTGAAGGCGAACCTGACTGATAGCCCTGCAATTAGGGGAGCGGTTGTGGGAATCGACGACGGCACCAACTATACAAAAAGTACGGAAGATGGTTCGTATTCTATTAATGTATTGCCCGGTTCTTATGATGTTATGGCGCAGGCCGGCGGATACATATCATCGGCTCTCGAGAATATCACTTTTAATTCTGGTGAAACTGTAACGAGAAATTACGACCTCGTTCTGGCTAACTCGAGTGATGTTACTACCGACTTTACCACTAAAGCCAATCCGAATGGTATCTATACATATGGTTACATCACTTCGGATGTGTTTAGCATCTATCCGCTTGCAAACTGGGAATTTTACACCATGAAATGGTGGGGAGACCAAAACTGGGCTGGTGGTGCGATCGGCAAGAATCTGAACTATTCTGTGGCTTACATCGGCGGTGATAAGCAATATACAACTGTACCTGCCGGACAGATGGTTATGTTCCCCCATCAGTATTCTCCCGCTATCAGATGGACTGCTCCAAAGAACGGTCGTGCGGAGATAAACTTCGCCTGGTCGGATCTTAGTTATCCTAGTAATGCTGAAACAGAAACATGTATCAAGCACAATGGTGTCGATATAGCTACCGGAGCAATAGACGGTGCCAATGGCGTTACTCAAAGTAGCTTTGGGCCGTTGCAGATGAGCGTTTCTAAAGGTGACACTATCGACTTTGTGTTATCGCCAGGGGCCATTAAAGGCGTGGCAGAGGACGTCAACGGCATATCCGGAAGTATTGGTTGGATGCCGGCTTCTTCTGTCGGGACAATCAGTGGCAAGGTTACAAATGTGGCTGACGGTGCTGCTATCAAAGGAGTAACCATTACCACTAATAGTTCGCCTGCTCAGGTGGCTACAACCGATGCGAATGGCGACTACACATTAACCCTGTTGCCGAATACCTACACCTTGACTACAAGTAAGTATCCGTATTTTGCGCAGACCTCCAATCCAATCGCTGTTGCTGTCGGAGATGCAAAGACTCAGAACTTTGCTCTAGTGGTTGATGAGTCGCTTCTTGCTATAGTTACAGGCACGGTGACCTCTGCGATCAGTGGCGATCCTATCGAAGGTGTAGTTGTAACAGCCGATTCTGGTGAAACAACAACAACCAATGCAAGCGGCTATTACAGACTTGCTCTCAATCCTGGCGCGCATACAATCAGTGCCGCCAAGGAGCACTTCTCAGCAGATGCCATTTCGGTGACTGCTCCCGTGGCTGATGCGAACATAAGTATGATGCCGGATGCAGTATTGGTTTCGACGATCACAGAAGCCAAGGCTCATATGAATGAGTTCATCCGTATAAACACTCCGAAGGTTGTCACTGTCTCTACCATAGATCGAACCGATGGCAGCTTCTACATAGAAGAGCCTGAGCGGAACTGCGGTCTTAAGGTAATCGGCTATTCAGGTATGCCGGGGCTTAAGGCTGATAAGAGAGTAGTTCTGACTGGAATTATAAAGACCGATAGTACTGGTGACGAGTATCTTGAGTTGAGCTCTGTCGATAGCCAGGCTGATGGCGATCCAGTGGGCGCTCTCGGTATGAATAATAAGGCTGCTGTCGAGCCGATTGCACAAGATCTTCTCGTAAAAGTATGGGGCAAGGTGACTTCAGTAGCAAACGATAAGAGCTACTTCTACGTAAACGATGGCAGCAATGTCAGCGACGGCACAAACAATGTCGGCATCAAAGTAGATTACTCCAATTCGACTGTTCCGAGAATTGCTTCGATCTTTGAGAACGAAGTGGTCTCTGTTACAGGTGTTATGGGGCATGGCCAGGATGGCATTAACGTGATCCGCCCAAGGACCTCGCTGGATGTCAAGAATACTGTTATCGATGAGGTAACAGTCACACCGAGCGACACGAGTTGGATAAAGCAGGTTAATCCCGGAGATGTTGCCACCACCGGAAGCGTTGTATTCGCAAGTGCTCCCGACTCGGTGTATGGCACTGGAAGCATACAGATGTCGGTAGGCGCTGACGGTAGTGGTGTTATCAATCTCAGGACAGATAACCATAAGAACACCCTGCTTACTGATATCACTGAGCTGTCTATAACCAACTATATGACATACTTCAGCACTACCATGGAATGGGCCAGAGGCATTGGCGTCAGAATGAGCGTCAAGCTGGACGATATTCTAGGTAATAGCGAGATAGATACAACTGGTTATGTAGATGACATACTTACCTGTGAGCCTAAATACGATGCTTACAGCTATGCCATGTGTAAGTTGAATGGCTGGGTGACTTTTGATGCCATTAATTCCGGCAGATGGTATTCGTCTCGTCATCTCGACGGATCGAATGAGGCTGGAGTATTCAACAAACTCTCCGACTATATGACGCTATTCCCACAGGCTGCGATTGCTCCTGTTGGTAATGGTGGATTAAGGTTCTTTATGGGAGGCGTTACAGGAGAAGATTACTGGACAAACGTTACAGGTTACATAGACAACGTGCGCTTTGGAACCAAGGACGGCACGACTGTTTATAACTTTGAACAGTAGCAACTAGCAAGAGCATGGAAGCTGGTTCGGGCGGGCGTATAGCCCGCCCGAACTGGGACAGACGGAGGAGGTTTAGCAAAATGAAAAGTGAGCGAAGAGGGTTCACGCTGATTGAGTTGCTTGTTGTAATTGCGATTATCGCGATACTAGCTGCAATATTGTTTCCGGTATTCTCAAGTGCCAAAGAGAGCGGAAGAAAAGTTGCATGCCTTAACAACATGATGCAGCTAGGCAAAGGGTTTATGATGTATAACGATGTCTGGAACGGATATCCCGGTAGTGCGCCAGTTGGTGCATCAGAGAATAGCGGGCAGTGGATAGGACAAGACGGTATACAACCAAACCACAGGATGGTTCCTCAGAAAGGCGTAATATTTCCATACGTAAAAAATAAAAATGTCTATGTCTGTCCTTCAGACAAAGGGGGAACCACGTTCGGCTACCGATCACGTTATTACCAAGCAGGCTTCGGAGATAAGGGCTTCGGGTTGAGCTACGGTATGAACAGCGAGTTGGGATTCAAAATATGCAGCGCAGTTCCTGCGCCATCCAAAATAGTTCTTCTAATCGATGAGTCTAGTGGATCATATGATGATACGCAGGTTCATTTTAACAGAGGCCATGTTACCGATGCGATTTGCGATGGAAATTTCGGCTATAAAACTGATAAACCTGCTGATTCGCACATAGGCGGATGTAACTTCACATTCTGCGATGGCCATGCCGTGTGGAAAGACAGCAAGAGCTACAAGAATCTGAAGTTTTTGTTAAAAGGCACTATATAAGAATAAGAGCTGGGATATGTTGGCGTTGGTATTCTAATGAATCCAGCGCCGACTGCGCCTCCTTAGCGTCTGTGATTAAAAGGTTGCCCGGTTACCACTAAGGTAACTCGGGCAAGTCCTGCTTGGTCTTATGTACGATATCGATGAACTTCGACACCTGCCTGGTGATCCACTCAAACCCTTCTTGTGCTATGCACTCGCGGTTCATGAACGTACGTGCACCTGACACTGCGCAGGCTCCGCATCGAATGAACTCTGCGGCGTTATCCGCAGATATGCCACCGGACGGGATGAGATTGATCTCCGGGAAGACCATCTTGAGGTTTGTCATATACTTCGGACCGCCCAACCCTGCGGGGAATATCTTCACCATTGAAGCACCCGCGCGCATTGCGTCAAGACACTCAGTGGCAGTGAATGCGCCGGAGTATACGGGCACTCCATAGCGGTTTGCAAGATCGATAACCTCGGGTATGACGGCAGGGTTCACTATCAGGCTGCCGCCGTGGAGGATCACTTCACGCGCGCTGCATGCATCCAGCACCGTTCCAGCCGCGACCCACATTCGCCCCGCAAACTCAGAGGAAACCTGCTCTATAGCTTCCAGAGCGCCCGGTGTCGTCATCGTGACTTCGATAACGCGCGCTCCACCTTCATACATTGCCCTGGCGTAGGGCATTATATCTTCCCGCGACTTCAGCTTCACACACGGCAGAACGCCGGTTGCTTTCGTCTGGCGGATTACTATCTCTTTCAGATTCTCATCACTTCGAGCCATTTATCTTAACCTCTTACCTCTTTACTCTCAGATCCACGCGTCCACCCATAATCGCTTCAACTTCCTCAGCCGAAAAACTTGCGACATCTCCCAGAATGGTGTGGGCAAGGGCGCATAGAGCGTTGCCGAAATCAAGAGCATATTCTATATCGTGTGTGACCAGTCCATGGATGACGCCGGAGAACCACGCATCTCCAGTGCCGTATCTATCCGCTATCTCGAATTGGATCGGATCGGATTGAACAATTGAACCCTTATACAGAGCTTTGCTCGACCATCCACCGCGCCTTAAGCCATCCATCTCCCGGCTGGTAAACAAAACCATCTCGCAGCCAAACTCAGAGTTGAAGCTGCGCATTATCTCCTCGTCCGTCCCCGAACTGCCAAAGACTATCTCCGCAATGGTGCGGCTGACCACTATCACGTCCACGAACGGCAGAATCTTTACAAACGCTGCCCGGGCTTTATCGGTATCCCATAAGTGCTCACGATAGTTGGTATCAAAGCAAACGCGGCACCCAGCACGCTTTGCTGCATTGACATAAGCTACACACGCCGCCTCGCAGTTCGGGCTCAACCCAGGGAAGATGCCGTCAGTATATGCAACATCTACCCCAGCGACTATGGATTCCCAATCGAAATCATCAGGTGTAATAGAACTGGCTGCGCTTTTAGCACGGTCATAGACAGCAACAGGAGCCCGAGGTTCCGAACTGAACTCTACAAAAGTAAGCCCCATTCTGCTGCCCGGAATCAACTGCATATGCCTGGTGTCGACTCCGTGAGCCCTCGCGGCTTCGAGGACGAGTTGCCCCAGTTGGTTTGCCGGCAGTTTGGTCACAAAAGTCGACCTTGCCCCCAGCCTGGCAGAGTTAGCTGCTACATTAAATTGCGATCCGGCTACCTGCACATCAAATGATGCCGTCCTGGCTATCTGAATATGCGTTGGAGGAGCCAGTCTCAGCAGGGGTTCTCCTAAAGATACTATGCTCCAGGCTTTTTGACTCATAACTACTCTTCCTTGCCGTATTTATAAAGGAACCTGTTGCGCTCCTCAGTAGCTTCATCACCACTGATCAACTGCAGCGGCCCTACGAGCCCACTAAACACTCGCAGCTTCGCGGCTTTTTCGAGCACCTCACAAGCCACCACCGCCTCCGCAAGATCGCGTCCGCCGGCAACCGGTCCATGATTAGCAAGCAGCACCGCCATAGCATCGTTACCAATGGTGTCGCACGCCACTGTTGCAAGTTCAATGTGCTTGCCGCCCGGCCTATATGGCGTGCAGCGCACTTCTCCACCGATGATCTGCGCCATGTCCTCGACGATAACAGGAATAGAAGCCCCTGTAACCGCGAGCACCGAGGCGAAAGTGGAGTGTGTATGCACAATAGCTCCCATATCTGGCCTGCGCAGCATTAGCATCCTGTGAAGATGCATTTCCGAGGACGGAGGCCGATGCCCGGATACCTTTACGCCCTCCCAGTCACAGACCACCAGGTCATCCTCTTTCATCGCGGAATAATCAACACGAGAAGGAGTAATAAGAAGCCCATTCTTAAGCCTGACCGAAATATTCCCCCAGGTGCCGACACAGAATCCTATCCTGGATAGATAAAGACACGCATCAATAACACTGCGACGCAGTTCCTTTGAGTCTTGAAAAATAAATGATTGAGTCTCTTGCAACCGACACCTCCGCATTGTACAACTAAAACTTCCGTTTCACCGATATGATGTCACCTCGCATCGGGGCTGTCAAGGCACGAGGGATTAATATGCCTGTACAGAGCGATTGTGTCTCATCCCTGGCAGGTGGCGATCTCAGGAGCACTGTTTGATTCACATTTCATTATAATTGTATTGAACTCAAACTAGTGATTGCGCGTTGCCATTGAAAAGAAACATATTAACCTGTGCTATAATAATTGGTCCAATTAATAAAATATTCCTGGGACATCCTGGTTTATTAGGAGGAGCATTTTGATGAAGCGTTGTTTTCTTGTATGTGTGGTTCTGATCGCTCTGGTCTTCGCATCATCTGCTTATGCAGCGGAGATAAAAGCTACCAACTCAACAGCGGCCTTTAAAACTAAAACCAAATCGGTAGCTATCTTTAAGGATGGTTATGGGTTCTTCCTGAGAGAGGGGCAAGCGCCTCTTAACAATGGGTGGTGCATGACCGACTATATTCCGCAAGCCACCACTGGCACCTTTTGGCTTTATACGCTTGAGCCTGGAACATTAGTTAATACAGTCCGGTCAACAAGCAAGAACGAGATAAAATTTAAAGACACAGATGAGCTCATAAAATGTCTTGATCGCTATAAGGGCCTGCTTATTAAGCTGACGACAGCCGATGCTTCTTTAGAAGGCGAACTTCTACGCATTGTTGATAACATGGTACTTGTAAAAGATGGTAAACAGGTGAGCGTTATTCTGGCAGCCGACATCAAGACTGCTAAGATTCTCGGACAGCCGCTTCTTATCCAGGTTGACAGTGCGAAGCCGGTAAACAACGTTACGATGCAGATGGGCTACCTACAGCAGGGGATCAGTTGGATTCCAACCTATACACTTGATCTGGTGAGCCCAAACCAGGCCAAAATTGATCTGCGTGCTACCATTACAAACAGTATTGAGGACATTCAAGACTGTAGTATCTATTTCGTGGTTGGCGTCCCGAACTTCTCTATGAAAGGTCAACTCGATCCACTTACCGTAAATGCGCTTGGAACAGCAGTGCTGACCTCCCTTGCCTCGCAGACTGCAGGATTATCCCAGCTTTTAAACAACGCAATGATTGCTGATATGTCACACAATTCGAGAGAAGAAGAACATGATCAGTCAGTCCCGGTAGTAAACGCTACTCTCGAGGGGTTACAGGATATGTATTTCTATGAGAAGAAAGGGCTGGATGTATTACTTGGAGATGTTGTGATGACCTCGGTGATGTCAAGCATGCTGCCATATCGTTCGGTATTCGTATGGGATGTCGGAGCAGGTAACAAAGTCAATCATGATATCATCCTAAAAAATACCACGGATCTACCGCTTACCACCGGTCTCGTAATGGTTGTTCAGAATGGCAAGCCGGTCAGCCAGGATATAATGAAATATATTTCCCCGAAGGCAGAGGGTAGGCTGAGACTGACGCAGACTACGGACATCCAGACGGATGTGAGCGAGAAGGAAATCCAACGTAAGCCCGTGGAAAAGATAAACAATTACAGTTACATTCCAATCCTGATGGGTGGTAGCCTGATGATTGATAACCATCGCAAAGAGACCGCCGAGGTAGAGATATCATGGTCTACCAACGGCAGAGTCACTGAGGTCAGCGATAACGCAGAAATCAAATCTCAGACCGTGATTGCCGAGGGACTCAACCCACAAAACAACCTGACATGCACAGTGAAGGTCGAACCCAGTAAGAGGCACATAGTTAGTTACCAGTATATTCGCTATGTCGAAGCACAGGCGAGATAGGAATAAAATGATCAGGAACTGTAAACCTAGAACTGATTATTGTTTTGGGTGTATCAGGACTATTCTGTGTTTTGCGGTACGCCAGTGCTATGAGAAATGCGCTAGGTTTCTCATAGCACTAATCGTGCCGATACATTGCACCCCTCCCCTTCCCGACCTATACTATATGCATGATAGCTGCAGTAATCGATGTTGGGACCAACACTATAAAGATGGCTACGGCGGAAAAGACCACCGATGACGTCAGGGTTATCTCACACACCTCCATAACTGCGAGGATCGGCCAGGGTGTGGATGCCGAGGGCTTGATATCGCCGGAAGCTGCTGCGCGGGCAGTGGATGCTATTAGCAAGCTGGTTAAATTGGCTCGTGAAGATGGGGTGGACGCCATTCGCATTGTCGGCACCAGTGCCCTGCGGGATGCCGCAAATGGCGATGATATAGCTCGGATGGTGCGCGAAGAAGTCGGTGTGGAGCTTGAAATTCTCTCGGAAGAGGACGAATCGCGCTTCTCATATCTTGCCGTTACCAGGGACCCTGTACTGGGCAACTGTGAGGAAAAGACGCTGGTGTTTGACATCGGCGGTGGGTCTACTGAGTTTACATTTGGCCGGGGCGAAAGCATCATATGTGGGACCAGTGTGAAGATCGGCGCCGTAAGGCTAACGGAACGGTTTATCAAAAGCGATCCGCCCTCGCGTGAGGAAATCGCCGCCGCATCGTCGTGTGCTCAGGACATGCTTACCCCCGTGTTGAGTGGGTTGGAGCAGGTAAGGCTTATCGGAGTCGGCGGAAGCGTGATAAATATGGCTAGAGTGAACACCGGGTGTGATGTCGAGAGGACCGAGGATATCCTTGGCAGCCTGATGACCCGCTCGGATGTCACCCGCATAACGACAATGCTCTGCGCGCTACCATTAAATGAACGCAAACAACTCCCCGGCATTGACCCCGACCGCGCAGATATAATCCCAACAGGCGCAATTATTGTAGATACTATTATGTCGATCACCAATGCTCCTGAGCTTTACGTATCTATCAGAGGCTTACGGCATGGATTGCTGTGGGAGATGTTAGGATGAATATTGTGAGATGACGTTAGGTATTACAGGTGCGTATATAGCAACAAGGCCCTGGGCTGTATCAGCTCCAGGGCCCGATCATATTACTGTGGGAGGGTAGATGTGTATGCATTATATCCGTCTACTCTCTCGCCATGCGAACGCGGAAGGCATCAGGCGGTTGTGGACGAGATCGATCCCTTGTTGGACTTCTTGTCCTGCTTTTCCCGACGCTTCTCTTTGATGTCCTTTTTTGGCGATTTTACATCTTTTTTGGGAGATTTGTCACCCATTGTAAGGATACTCCTTTTGATGGCTGCCTACATCCTAATGGATTCAGCTTCTGGCTTAATTCCTTCTTTCGGAATCCGGCCCAAAATTGTACAAACTCTAGCCACCATTTTTACATGTTTATACTATGCTATTTTTAGCTTGGCGTCAAGGCCATCTGGTGCTTCATGCCAAACCCGGTGGGTGCACTATCTCGGGATGTGAAGCTATCTCAGAACATTGAGCCCTTACCGCCGTCGAGGTGGTTTCTCATAGACTTGCGCTCGTGTTCTTGAATCTCCGGCATCAGCCGGTCACGAACAAAAGCGAACGCATCATCCACATCGTGATCCATCATCATGACCTTGAGTCTCATAATGTCCTTTTCGGTAAGGTCCACAGTTATCATGATTATCATTCCTTCTCCATGATCTTTTTGCAATTATCAGTTGACATTGTAGCAGTATTTGGTTAAAATGCCAAATAGAAGTAGTGAGGTTGGAAATGGATGCGCAGACTCAGGCGAAATTTGAAACACGGGCACGGATAATCAAGGCGATGGCACACCCCACACGCCTGTTCATCGTTGATGAGCTTTCTCGGGGCGAGCGGTGCGTATGCGAGCTTACGGATATGATCGGCGCAGATATCTCCACAGTTTCAAAGCACCTTGCCGTCTTAAAAGCTGTCGGAATAGTCACGGATGACAAGCGGGGGCTGCAGGTCTATTACAGACTGCTATGCCCGTGCGTGATGAATTTCTTTAGTTGTGTAGAGTCGGTTCTCTGCTCATGCTCCGTAGAGTGAATACTGGAGGGGCATCTCTTTTTTTGATTTATAATTGGCCTAATGACCAAATAGATAACTGAATGTAGGTAAGGTACAAGGAGGACCACCCATGAAGAAACTGCAAATACTGGGCACGGGATGCCCCAAATGCAAAAAGCTTGCTGAAGCGACCGAGGAAGCCGCCAAAGAACTCGGGATGGACTATGAGCTTGAGAAAGTCTCAGACATTCAAGAGATCATGAAGTTCGGAGTAATGATGACACCTGCCCTCGCCGTAGATGGTGAAGTAAAGTTCGCAGGTAAGGTACCCAGCGTAGAAGATATTAAAAAGATCATCGCCTAGCCGTTCATCTGGCGCATGCGAGAGGGCTTTTAATTGCGAAAGCGGGTGTTTGGCGTCAATAACGTGATGTTAGCCTGGAGTGAGCTTACGCCCAACACTCGTCTTCGCAGTAAGATTAACTATCACGCCAAATAATGCCACTACCCGAAAGCGCGAATGAGCGAAAGTGCGAAAAGGGACGGAGAGATAATGTAAGTTGGATGGAAGAAGAGATAACGTACGTTGCTTCGGACTGCGAAGCTGCCGAAGCCGCCGGACGCACTATGTTATCAGCACATCAACCTTATGACTTTACAACTTTATGACATTCAAGCATTCAAACCCTAACCCAAGGAGGATACTTATGAAACAAAACTGGTGGAAACTATTGGTGGTGGTAGTTCTTGTGGCTGCGGTGGGGGTTGTTCTCGCGGCTAAGAGCAAAACGCGGGAGTCGGGGACGAAAATAATTGCGAAATCTTCAGTTAATACGTCTTCAGAGAGTGCACCAAAGCCTGAGGTCGCCGTGGCCCCGAAAGAGACTCCCAAGGTTGTGGCAGAGAATGTGAAGTCTACTCAACCCGACGAGACGCCCAAAGTTGATGCTGGTAAACTTGCGACCAAAGACGTCGCGCCGAAAGCCAAGCAGCAGCCCATAAAGCAGGCCGTTGTGAAGAAAGAAGAACCTAAGCAGAAGCCCGAGGCGAAGATCCCACAGGCGGAGCAGGTTTCGACTAAGCTGCCTAAATTCCTTGAGTTGGGAGCGAACAAGTGCATACCATGCAAGATGATGAAACCTATCGTCGACGAGCTTGAAAAGAAGTACAAGGGCAAGCTGGAAGTCGAGTTCATCGATGTCTGGCAGAATGAGGGAGTCGCGGAGAAATACGGCATCCAGAGCATACCGACGCAAATCTTCTTCGACAGCAATGGCAAAGAGTTCTTCCGTCACCAGGGTTTCTTCGCTAAAGAGGACATCCTGAAAACCTTCAAAGATCACAATATCAAACTATAGTGAAACAGAACCTGGCGACAGGACACAAGGGAGATAATCGGATGAAAACGCTCTATGCGCTGATACTTGCAGTTTTAATGCTTACCAGTTCAGCACTCGCTCAAGATGCATCGAAAACTGTTGCTGCCGAGTACCCATTTCTGTCGTCTGGAGCGCTGGGCTCCGCAACGCTGAGTGCACTGCCCAAGGGAATAATTTTGAGATCGGGTGAATTGACACTTACACAAAAAGACCTAGATGCGGAGATTCGCAAGTCTCCTGAAAGCATGCGCCCTCAGCTCAAGCAAAACCTCTTCTTTGTGCTGGAGAATAAAACCACTCAGACCTTGTTTACCTGGGAAGCGCTGTCTTGGGCAAAGACGCAGAAAACCGCTCCCAAAGACGAAGACTCACTGATCCGAGCATATTTCGAGAGCATCACAAGTGGAGTTTCTGTTAACGATGAAGAACTCAAGAATTTCTTTGCTGCGAATAAAGATATGATTGGGGATGCCACATTCGATCAAACCAAAGACCAGTTGAAAGATTACGTCCTGGAGCAGAAGCGTAGTAATGCAGCTCAAGCTCGCATCAACAGCCTGAGCGAGAGATATGAAGTCGAATTAGACAAGAATTGGGTCGCGAAGCAAAACAGCGCCGCGATGAACAATCCTGTTGATAAGGCGCGCAAGTCGGGCAAGCCATCGCTTGTGGATTTTGGCGCCGACGGATGCCGCCCGTGCGATATGTTGGCCCCAATACTTGAATCTCTGAAGAAGCAGTATGCGGGCAAACTCAACGTGTTGTTTGTTCATGTGAGAAAAGAAGAGATTCTAGCAGCCAGGTATGGAGTGCAGTCGATTCCAGTCCAGGTGTTTTATGATAAGGACGGTAAGGAAGTGTTCCGTCACGTCGGTTTCTTCGCTAAAGAGAAGATTGAAGCCAAACTTGCCGAAATGGGAGTGAAATAATATTGGAGCATCTGTTTATAGTCCTCACCAGGGCTGTTGAAGGCTCCGCTGTTGTTGCACTGAGCGCTGCGTTCGTCTGGGGAATATTGAGCATTATGCTGAGCCCGTGTCACCTCTCCAGCATTCCGCTCATTATTGGATTCGTGAGTGGGCAGGGCAAGATGACGACCCGCCAGGCCTTTGGCATGTCAACGCTCTTTGCACTCGGCATCCTTGTGACAATTGGCCTGATTGGTGTTATCACAGCTCAGATGGGCCGGATAATGGGTGACCTGGGAGGTTACGCAAACTACGTAATTGCGGTAGTCTTCTTCGTTGTCGGGCTACATCTCATTGATGTAATACCTATGCCGTTATCGGGACCTGGAACTGTGGGGATGAAGCGGCGCGGGCTGTTGGCGTCATTTATTCTGGGACTTGTCTTCGGCATAGCTCTTGGCCCGTGCACGTTCGGTTTTATGGCCCCGGTGCTGATGGTCAGCTTCACCGCTGCAAAGACTAACTTGCTCTACGCGATTACGCTGTTGGGGGTTTTCGGAATCGGCCACTGCGCCGTAATAGCCGCCGCAGGGACCTCTGCTGAGGCTGTGCAGAAATATTTGAATTGGAATGAGAAGTCCAAAGGCGCGATAACCATGCGCAAGGTGTGCGGTGTGCTTGTGTTGATCGGCGGACTCTACCTTATATATACCGCACCATAGAACCATGGAGGGCTGATATAATGGCCACCACACAATCAAGCATCGAAACAAATCAGGGACCATCGCGGCTCGTTAGCGCGGCGAAGTCTATTGGACTTGTTGCCGCGTGGTATGGTCTTTACCGATATCTGCAGCCGATTGCGGACTGGTTCACATACAGCCTGCTCGGGCTTACTAAGACCAGCCACATCGGAAGTGCTGCCAACTTCTTCGTCTTCGAAGTCCCAAAGGTGCTGATGCTGCTATTGATAGTGGTCTTTGGTGTTGGGATTATACGGTCGTTCTTCACCCCTGAAAAGACTCGTCAAATCCTGGCCGGTCGCAGGGAATCGGTAGGCAACGTACTGGCCGCGCTTCTCGGGATCGTAACCCCGTTCTGCTCGTGCTCGGCTGTCCCACTATTCATGGGATTTGTTCAAGCTGGAGTTCCGCTGGGAGTGACATTCTCGTTCCTGATCGCAGCCCCAATGATAAACGAAGTGGCTATTGTGTTGCTCTTTGGAATGTTTGGCTGGAAAGTCGCGGCGATCTATGTCTCTACCGGTCTCCTCATCGCCATTATCGCAGGCTGGGTGATTGGCAGATTGAAACTCGAGCGCTTTGTTGAAGATTGGGTGTATGCATTCCAGGCAAACGCAGCAAACTTTGATGCTGGAGAGATAACCTGGGCAGACAGAATCGACTCAGGTAAAACTGCTGTGCGAGAGATTGTGGGCAGGGTGTGGCCATATGTGGTTGTCGGTATTGCTGTGGGTGCGGGAATACACGGCTATGTGCCCCAAGGATTCATGGCTTCGTTCATGGGCAAAAGCGCGTGGTGGGCTGTACCTGTGGCGGTTCTTATGGGTGTCCCGATGTACTCCAACGCCGCCGGAATCGTGCCCGTAATATCAGCTCTCCTGGGAAAAGGAGCGGCGCTGGGCACGGCACTCGCGTTTATGATGTCCGTAATCGCACTGTCCCTACCGGAGATGATCATCCTGCGAAAAGTACTTAAAATCCAGCTCATCGCAGTATTCGTCTCTGTTGTGTCGGTGGGGATTTTGATTGTAGGTTACCTGTTCAATATCATCTTTTGAATGAATCTTGCTGCTGGACCTGGAGATTAGTCCAGGGTTTCCTCGTGCTTGGCGTTCTTGACATTGGGTACAACTGTTTTAACGAACTCTTGATTGAGTCGCGCCAGATTAGCCAGAACATGTTTCCGTTTCTTCAACAGTAGTTCGTCAACTCGTTCGCGCAATCGTGAGAGCATTGCTTGAACCGGCGGATCATCTACGGAAGTTGATGTCTCATCCGGCGCCTCTGGCATGATGCTATCCAGGCCAATGTCTTTCATCCGGCTAGTCATGCTGTTGCAGAAATTGCATGCGGTAACGAGATTGCACTTGTTTATTTGCTTGTAGAGTTCGTCGCGTTGGTTCTTGAGCAGATTAGGAAAGTATTGCTCCACTTGGCTCCAGCCCTGGGAACCAAGGCTGCTGGTGGGGATGACGTGATCCACGCTGAGCTGTCGCCACATATCGAATGTCAGGCCGTCTTTGCCCATGCCGCAGTAGGCACAAACGCCTCCGGATCGTTCGTGGACTGCCTTACCGTAACCCAGGAGTGACTGGCATCCGTAGGGATCCCAACTGCAGGTAATCTCTTCGCCCATCTCTATTCCTCCGGCGTTCATAATCATTATGTTCCATTGGCATTATACAGCTAGGCAGATGGAGGAGGCAAGGCAGTTCCTTTATACTATCCAGCACTCCAACTTTCCACCATTTGGGTATCACAGACATGGTGGGATGACTTGTCGGAATCCGAAGGAGGTCTCAGAATGAAGATACTAAAAGGCCTGTTGTCTGTCCTCGTCACTGTGGGAGCAGTGAACTGGGGGCTGGTGGGAGCGAGCCGGTTCAATCTGGTAGACCGGTTGTTCGGCAGGATGAGTGTTCCCAGCCGTGTGATATATACCTTGGTTGGCCTTGCTGGGCTATACCATATCTCGCGGGTGAAACACGAGATAACTGTGTGATAGATATCTGAGGCACGCACTCAGGTGATGGACGCGTGCCTCAGTTGTTAACCATTTACAATCTCGCCGCCGTTGGGATGCAGCACCTGGCCGGACATATATGATGAGTCATCTGACGCCAGGAATATATAACACGGCGCAACCTCCTCAGGCTGACCTGGTCGCCCCATTGGTGTATCCGCTCCGAATTGCTTTACCTGGTCCTCGGTGAATGTAGACGGTATCAGCGGGGTCCAAATCGGCCCTGGAGCTACCGCATTAACTCGAATGCCTCGCTGTGTCAGGTTCAGCGAGAGTGAACGTGTGAAACCCACTATCGCTCCCTTGGTAGATGCATAGTCAACCAGATGCGCACTGCCACGATACGCCGTCACTGATGTGGTGTTGATGATCACTGCACCTTCACCAAAATGCTCCAATGCTGCTCTGGCCATATAAAACATACCAAAGATGTTGGTGCGAAATGTCTGCTGTAACTGGCTCGGTGTGATGTCTTCGAACTTCTCTTGTGGATGTTGCTCGGCTGCGTTATTCACGAGAATGTCCAGTTTGCCGAGTTGACCCACGGTGGTCTTCACCGCCTCCGCACAAAACTGTTCATCACCCACGTCACCTGAAATTGTAATGCACCGCCGCCCCACTTCTTCTACAAGACGCTTGGTTTCCTGCGCGTCCTGGTGTTCGTTCAAATATACAATGGCGACATCTGCGGACTCACGTGCGAAGGCCACTGCTACCGCCCGGCCTATTCCACTATCGCCACCGGTGATGATAGCGACTTTATTCTTGAGCTTTCCACTGCCTCTATAGCCCTCATCGGTGGCTTTCGGGGTGGGGGTCATTTCAGCTTCTATACCTGGCTGCTGTTCCTGCCGTTGAGGCGGGAGAGTCTGTTGCTGGTTTTCTGCCATGTCTAGCCCTCCATTTCCAATCGCATACCCCTGCGTCCTATGCTCAAAACCTTACCTACAGAGGCGCAAGCCGCCGGAGTTTCAGTCGCTGTGAGGCAGGGGTAAGATGAAGAAGCTAAATGATGCCCATCTTTTGTTGCGGACTTGCACTCCGCAGCATGCTGAGCAACGTCGAAGCGTGTGTGATGGATGAACCTTGGAGGCGCAGTGTATGAGTATCGGACGAGTTCTCATAACCGGCGGTGCCGGCTTTATAGGTTCGCATGTAGCCGATGAACTTCTTGCCCATGGATATCAGGTCAGAGCTCTGGATAACCTATCAGTACAGGTTCACGGCCCAGAGCAGAAGAGGCCCGAGTATCTGAACGGCAATGTGGAGTTGATGGTAGGCGACATCAGAGACCCCGATGCTGTGCGAAGCGCCTTGGAGGATGTGGACGCTGTGTTCCATTTTGCCGCAATGGTTGGCGTTGGGCAGAGCATGTATCAGATAAGCGACTACACCAGCGTGAACAACCTCGGCACAGCCGTTCTTCTCGAAGCACTGATGGAGCACCCAGTGAGGCGCTTGGTGGTAGCTTCGAGTATGAGTGTATATGGTGAAGGACTTTACGTTACCTCTGACGGCAGGGAAGCTACCGGCGTTGAACGCACTGCAGAGCAATTGAAGCTGGGACAGTGGGAGATAAGGGACGGAGATGGAAATGTTTTAAC
>JAJFTD010000074.1 GCA_021373255.1 bacterium | reverse complement strand
CTAAAACAAAGAAAGAAACTATTTTAAATTCTTCTCCTTCTTCTTTTGCTTCATCCGGGGACGCCTTGCCCTTCGGCCAAGGCGAAAGAAAAGAGGCTGACCCATATCGCTATGAATCCGTCGATGACCGTCGGAAGCGGCTGGCATCGGAATGGCTGGAAAACGCGACCGAGCAGGAGAGGGCTGACATGCGCCGGCAGGCATTGGAATCCTTAGCCAATGATAGCAAACCCTTTGTGCGTATGTTTGTGAGGCGTAATGAATGCGGCGAACTCGCAGTGGCGGGTAACCTTGGCCCAGAGATGCTGCTGGCGCGTATAGGGCTGCTGTTGGAAGAGGCTCAGTCGCCGCCGGGGGAGAACCTGGCGGCATGACAGATAGCGTTGGGCGGTTTTGGTCACGTGCTTTTTCCAGCGGATCTCAGGCCGTAAGCCCCTGGCGGATCTCGTCGAGCGCGCTCTTGGCACACGGGACCGCCGAGAGGAATCGTGAAAGATTCTCGCAGGGGTATTCGTCGCAGTAGGCGCAGTTCGCGATGCCGCGCGCTTCGACGCAGGCCCTGGTCTCACACTCAGCACAGTGGCCGCACTTGCGCGAGCTCGCGGTCATGCACGCATCGCACCAGACATGCTCCGGCTTGATGTCCGCGTTGAATTCTTTACTCCATTCGGCCGCGACCTGCGCGATGGCGTCGGGATCATTGGCCTGGGTTGCCTTGTAGGCTTTGCAGGCGGTGCAGTCAAGCCCGCAGGCTCCGATCAGTTTGTCCATATTCACCCTCCCAGAAATAGAATGCCTGCATGTTATCGAACATATGTGCGGTTGTCAAGAGGTTATTGCGGCGGATTCAGGGTAAATGCACGAATAACGAAAATATGAACACTTGATAGGTGGCGATCTCCGAATCGCCACTTTAGGGCCAAAATGGGGTCTCCGAACCCCATAACCTGTGCCGAAGTAGCCGGATTCGGAGATCCGGCATTAGCTTTGGGGATATAGCTCGATAGGTTAGCATGTCCGGCGGCTTCGGCATCAGGATACCGAAGCAACCTGGGTTGTTTCTTCGACTATCTACCGACAACAAGCAGCCGCCAACCCCCATCCCCCATCAACTGCCTCGAATATTGCTTGATAAAGGAAACGAATAATAACTCAACTGCGTATAACAGGTTGAGCCCGTAATATGGCAGATAGAATATGCTGCCTGCGCGGCTTGCAGCGTGGCAAGTCAAAATTCCGTAGCAGCCGAACATTTCTTGACCATATCTCATCAATGTGATAACATCTGAACATTAATCCGCATTATTCACCTTAGCACGTGGAGGATTCCCTTTGAAGTTACACCGTAGACTGAGCTTGCTGGTATTACTCGTAAGCACCATAACCGCACCAATAGCAGTTAGCGCAGCCACGACGGCACTGCCGGGCGTGGAGAAAAACGACGCCGCACAGTTTATGCCCGTTTCACAATTGAAGCGAGGGATGCGTGGCTATGGCCTCACTGTGTTCCAGGGCACCAAGATCGAGAAGTTCGATGTCGAGATCCTGGGTGTGCTCAAGCAGATGAACACCGGCAAGGACCTGATACTGGTCAGGATTGGCGGCGGACCTATTAACAAACGCGAGACCACTATCATAGCGGGTATGAGCGGAAGCCCGTGCTATATAAACGGCAAGATGATCGGCGCGATCTCCTACGGCCGCGGGTTCAGCAAGGAACCTGTGGGGATGATCACCCCGATTGCCGATATGCTGGAAGCATGGGACGGCAACCTGCCGAAGCAGGCCAGCGGATACAGCACCCAAACCCTTGTCCAGCCGATGACGGTGAACGGCAAGACGGTGAAGAAAGTCGCCATCGACAAGCCCGGTGAGAACAACCCGGCTATCGAGAACGGCGTCCTCCATATGCAGCCCCTGATGACCCCGATGATGGTCAGCGGGATGTCAGCTCGCGGCCTGGAAAGGCTGAGTGAGATCCTGGAGCCGTTCCATATTAAGCCCATGGCAGGGCCCGGCGGTGGAGGCCGCGCTGCTGAGAACGCCAAGGCCTCGCTTGTCCCCGGCGCGGCAATCGGTATGTCGCTGGCATCCGGTGACATAGACATGACCGGTATCGGCACCGTGACCTATCGCAGAGGCAATAAAATCGTTGCGTTCGGCCACCCAATGCTGGGCATCGGCGCTATTGACGCTCCAATGACCACGGCGTATGTGGAGGACGTGCTCTCCAGCTATGAAGTGTCGAGCAAGATGGCGTCACCGATAAAGACTGTGGGCCGAATCTTCCAGGACAGGCCATGGTCCATCGCAGGCGCTATAGGCAACTTTCCCGCGACCATACCTGTGAAGATCACAATCGATGACGACTCCACCAAACGCGGGCGTACCTACAACGTGAAAGTTATAAACCACCCGCTGCTCGCGTCGCGGCTGGTAACGACAATAGTGGGCGAAGCGATATTCGACCTGCATTGCACTCCCGGCGACTCCACCGCCGAAGTGAGCTACGATGTAAACGCGGACCAGATCGGCCAGATCAAGCGCAGCAATGTGTTCTTTGACCCGGTATCCATCGATTCCGCCGCCGTAGCCGACATCGGCACGCTGCTCCAGACGCTGAGCTCGAACAAGTTCTATCCGGTGGACGTCAAGGCAGTTAACGTTCACGTGAAGATACTGGACAAGCGCAACACCGCGACCATCGACCGCATATTCGTGAAGAAGAGCGAGTATCAACCCGGCGAGACGGTGGATGTGGGAGTGGTGCTGCGACCTTACAAGAAAGATCGCATCACCAAGACATATAAGATCAAGATTCCGGCCACCGCGGCTGACGGCAAGGTGACGCTGCAGGTTCGTGGAGGCGGTTCGGCCTCGGCAGCGGCGATGTTGATGCCTACCCCGATGCCGGGTGATGATATGACGATGGGTTCGGACAACCCTGCCGCCAACGTTGACAACGTCAAACAGCTCGTGAACAAGTATCTTGAGCGCGAGAAGAACAACCAGATAGTTGTGCAGTTGCTGATGCGCAGCACGGCTATCAACGTGGCAGGCGAGAAGCTCTCAGGGCTTCCGAGCACCGTGGCGGACGTGATGAAGTCCTCCCGCAACTCGGGCCTGAAAATGGAGAGGGACGAAGTCAAGGAGCTCTACACCGATGACATGATAGTCACCGGAGCCGCAAGGCTGAGCATAGACGTCAAGCAGAAGCGACTGAATGAGAGCAAAACATCCGCGACCGCCGCACCCGCGGCATCGGCTGTTGATATTCCTGACACATCAGCTCCCGCGTTGGATGACTCGAACGCGGTGTCTGTGGACGATAGCATAATGTTGTCCACCTCAGGTAAGGGACCGGGAGTGGCGGTATCTGAAGCGCCTGCGGACGATGACGAAGGCGACGTGGATATGGAGCCTGTAGTCGAAGAACCGGCGGAGCAGACTGTAGCGAAAGCTCCCGAAGGCGCGGCGGCGGCAACCACAGCAGCAACACCTGATAGCAAAGTGGGAACCGGTGTGAAGAGTGTTGTCCGGCAGGCCAAGACCTGGACGCAGAGCAACCAGAGCAACTTCGCCAACGGCACTTTCTCCGGCGTATCGGCGTCCAGCAAGAACAAGCTGGAAATGGTTCCCACCCTGCAGAAGCTGGTCGAGACCCCGGAGCAGTTCGTGTGGTGCGTCGCCCCGGCTAAGGACGGCGTGTATGCCGGAACCGGCAACTCGGGCAAAATCTACCACGTCACCGAAAGCGGCGATATGAAGGTTTTGTATGAGACCGGCGAGTTGGAAGTGCACGCACTCGCTGTGGACTCCAGTGGCAACATCTACGCGGGCACCTCTCCGCACGGCAAAATATTCAAAATCACGCCGGACGGTAAGGGCAAACTGCTGTATACCACTGAGGAGCGCTATGTGATGGCGCTTGCCACGGATGACAGCGGCAACGTTTATGCCGGCGTCGGCGACTCAGGTAAGATATATAAAATACCTGCCACGGGTGAAGCCGCTGTGCTCACCGATGTTAACGAGCAGCAGATTCTCAGCCTTCACTGGGACAGCAAGATCGGGCTAGTTGCGGGAACCGGCATCAAGGGTGTGGTCTACAAGGTGACCCCGAGCGGCAGGACGGAACCCGTCTTCGATGCGCCGGAAAGCGCAATCGCATCCATTGCCACTGACAACAAGGGCAATATCTATGCGGGCACGTCTCCCAAGGGCGTTATTTACAAGATCGGGGCCGATGCGCGTTCCAAGACGATCTTCTCCAAGGCGGACAGGGTCCTCTCGATGACCACCGACGCTGCGGGCAACGTATACGCCGTGTCCGATGGGACGCTGGTAAAGATCGCGCCTGATGAAACTGTGATACAGCTCGACTCATCGCAGGACAAGGTGCAGTTCCTATCGACCGTATACAATGAGCATACCGGAGCGTTGTACGCCTCTACCGGCAACATCGGCTCCATCTACATAAGCAAGTGCTGTGACGTGGCCGGGAACTATGAATCACCGGTGCACGACGCGAAGATGATCTCGAAGTGGGGCCGCATCAAGTGGGTCGCCGAGGTGCCTGAAGGGACTAAAGTTGAACTGCAAACCAGATCGGGTAACGTTGAAACACCCGACTCCACGTGGAGTGAATGGTCGGCGGCATACACGAACAGCGCCGGTGAGCAGATCGTCGGGACCAACGCCAGGTATATCCAGTACAAGGTCACACTCCGCACTGCCAAGCCTGATGTGTCTCCCAAAGTAGCCAGCGTGACGCTGTCGTATATGACGCCCAACCAGGCGCCGACGGTCAAGCTCACATCACCTCTCGCGGGTGTGGTGTGGTCAGGTAACAACACCATCAAATGGGCCGGAACCGACCCTGACAGCGATACGCTGACCTATGATGTGTTCTACTCCGTCGACGGAGGCAAGGCGTGGCAGACGCTGGTCGGCGGCATGAAGGGCACTCAGAGCGCCGATGAGAAGGCGGAGGCGTCCAAGAAGATCGTCGACAAGGTGAAGTCCGAGCTGGAGAAGTCCCCGGACGTGCCCTCGGACATGAAGAAGAAGGTCCTCGACGGTCACAAAACCGACGCCGAGCCGGGCAAGCCCGCAGCACCTGCAACTGATTCTTCGACGAAGAGTTCATACGCATGGGATACCAGCAAGGTGCAGGACGGCACATACGTGTTGAAAGTGGTCGCCAGCGACCGCAACAGCAACGCCGCCGACCCGCAGACCGGTGAGGCCATCTCCGATCCGTTCGTGATCTGCAACACCCCACCGAAGCTGGTGGTCTATAAGAACTCGATCGAGATCAAAGACGGCGCGCCCGCAGTCATCACCGGCTCAGCCACGAGCAAGTTGGTGGAGATAGCCGGTGTGCAATATAGGGTAAACGGCGGCAGTTGGATAGCCGCAGCCCCCGAAGACGGCGTATTCGACTCCCCCTACGAGTCCTTCGCCATCACCGCCGACGGCATCGTGCGAGGAACCAGTAAAATAGAAATCCAAGCCGTAGACTCCGCCGGCAACGCCTCCACCCAGACGGTGGAGGTCAAAGCGGGGTAGGAAACGGGTGTCGGGTGTCAGGTGCCGGTCAAAGAAACAAGCCAAGTTGTTTCGGGAAACCCTTTTCCCGAAACCACCGGACGCACAAAGTGATATAACATGGGCGGTTGCAGTTTTGTAGCCGCCCATTTTAGCATGCTGGAGGCTAGCTGATGCCGAAAACACGCAAATGGCCGCGTATAGTGCTGGTAGTCTTCATCCTTTCTATCCCGATTTGCTTCAGAGGATACTACCAAGCACAATTATGGAAGTACATGGCACCCTACAATGCGCTGGCTCGTAGAAATGCTACCGAGAGCGAGGTAATCCATAAGTTCGGCAAGCCACACATAGTGATATCGACCGACGCAGAACTCCACGCAATAACAAAGGACTTCAAGCCCTACGGAGATATACCTAAGCATTTGGGTTCCAAGGTGATCGTTTACTATGCTGATCCTTGGCACGACTCCGAAGGCTATGTTGTATACCTGTTCATAAACCACCGGGGGCGTGTTGATAAAGTAGCACTTGGAGGATAGAATTCTTTCGGTGTTCGAAGTGCTTCGGGACGAAAAGCAGTCCCGAAGCATACAAAAAGTAGATCTGCATATGCAAGTGAAGGATTATGGTAACACGTATGATTACAGATGGCTCTGCAAGAAAAATAAAAGGCATTCTCCTTCAACTGTGCTTTATTTCAGTGTTTGTATATTTTTCATCAGCTATGAGTTCAATAGCTAGATATATTTCGCCAAGTATTGGGGCTGTATTAGAGCAAGCCTTATACTTTCCTGCCAAGCCACTGATAGATGGTATAACTGCCATGATCGCACCAATGGATTCAATACCTCAACAACAGCTTGTATTGCATATTGTATGGGGTACCATCGGATTAATCATTGGCACGTTGATCATGCATAAATTCAACAGACGGCACTACGCTGATACTGAACAGAGCGCTATAGTAATACACAATATTAAAGTATTGCGTTCGAGATTGGTTGCGTCTGCTATCCTTACATGGGCAATTGTTTCTTGCATTCTCTGGATTCTTGAGGGTATAGGTTTTCTGTACAGTAACCCTGGCCCAGCAAATGTTGCACAAATCTGCGATGTGCATTTACCGCAAGATTGTATATTACAATACTCGCTTTATATTGGAGGGCTTCAAAGTCGCTTTATGTTTGTGGTGCTGTCGTGCAATGAAGCTCAAGCTAAAGAGTTAGTGGATGATCTTGATGAATATCAACAGCATGTTGAAGATCACACCTGTAGTTTTTTACAAACCGGCGTTGTAGATGGCTTGATTTGGTGGCAGCCTGATCCCAAAGGAAAGAGTTTCAATCTTACCACTGACGGAGTGCACTGCACATATGTCAATGCTGCGACAGCCAATGGGTGTAATACTGTGAATATATATATTGCAGTTGAATTGTGAGTTATGATATTAAGGTGTTTAAGGTGTTCTATGCTTCGGGACAGCTTTTCCCTGATCCCTGATCGTCCTGGATATGCCATCCAGGACGCCCCTCTTCCGGGTCTGTGACCCGGTCTTTCTCTACCTTCCAATGAGCTACAGCCGCAACGCATGCGCAGACTTCAATGGATTACCTCCAGGGATTGGTTCGATAAGAACGAGGGCGGTTTCTTCATTGCGGGAAGAGGGAGCGGATCACAGATCCGCAAGAGGTGGGTCCAAGATCGCAGATCCTGGACCATCGGGGGTCTACTCGGCGGCTTCGGCAGCGCGGCTAGATTGAATTGAGAAGTTAGCGTAAAGTTCACTGCTGCCGAATAACGAAAAGTACACCAACTCCCTGCCCCGAACTGATGCGCGACGCGCAACGCATATTGCAAGCCCGAACCATTGACAGCCGGTGATATGATTATTAATATCTTATTATCGGTTTTCATTTCTTGAGGTGATCCTATTGGATAATTTGAAGCAAGAACTTCCGCTGAGCCTTCAGCAGGCGTTGAAAGGCCAGCTTACGAGCGGCGAGAGCATCGTTATATCTTTACCGGGCAGCTTCGGTGAGGGGTTTGCGGTTTCTGACCGGAGAGCGTTTGTTATTCGGGAGTGCGAGTCGGGTTTGAGCTCGGACTGCAATGTGTTCAGTTACCCGCTGGCAAAGGTGACTGGTGCGCAGGCGGTGACAGCAACATCCGGCGGATTCATAGAGCTGGCACTGAGCGATCCACTGCCGGACCCCGAGCAGGCAAGGGTATATTTCCCGTCTTATGAGCTCAACAAGTTTAAGTCGGCCGCCGACTACCTGGCAGGCGCAAAAGATTCTGCGCCTGAGATGAGTGTGGAAACCCCATCGGCGGGCGTGGCGATGGTGACTACCGAAGGCACTTGCCCCAAGTGCGGTGCGGCGATGGAGAAGAATGCGGCATTCTGCGGGCAATGCGGCGTGCGCGTGCGTGTTATATGCGCTGAGTGCTCATCAGCCTCACCGGTCGGGTCCAGGTTCTGCGTGAACTGCGGCAGACCGATGCAGGAGTTCTCGGCTGAGTGTGCACGGTGCGGAGCCAGGGTGCTGCGCTGGATGGGCTACTGCCCCGAGTGCGGGTCGGTGCAGCGTCAGAGTTGTATAGCATGCGGTGCGCAGGTGGTTGATTCGTGGAAATACTGCGTCGGATGCGGGCGGCTGTTGGGGTCGAACAGGCTTGACCCGCAGGCGGCGAGAGCCGCGCAGAGCAGGCTTCAGGCACTCCATGACGCCGATGAGGAGCGCAGCCAGCAGACTGAATCAGCGCCAGTGGAAAGCGTGACAAGCGCCCCCGCGACGACTGCTGAAGATTTCAACAAGCGTGGGCTGGAGTTTTTTGAAGCCGGTGACAATTCCGGGGCAATCCGTGAGTTCCGGGCAGCAGTACAGATGGAACCGCAAAACCCTTCCTACCGATGCAACCTTGCCGTAGCACTTGATGAGGATGACCAGGACGAAGCGGCATTCGAAGAATATACCAGAACACTAGAACTCGATCCCAAAGATCTCACGGCCCTACTCTCGCTAGGTTATCTATACAGCGAGAACAGCGACCAGGAAAATGCACGGTCGGCATGGAACAAAGTAATCCAGATATCGCCCGATGGAGCAGAGGCGCAGGAGGCGAGGGAAAACCTTAGGCACTTGGATCAGTTATAGGGTTGCGCGTTGATGCGTTTTGCGTTGGGACATTACTTTGTTTGGCATACATACAGCCTGCTCCCTCTCCCCTGGCGGGAGAGGGCTGGGGTGAGGGGGCTACGTTTCTTCGGAGTAACATTGCGCCTTCACCTTAATCCTCTCCCCCAGGGAGAGGAGATAAGTTAGCTTCCCTCATAAGAAAGCACTACAATTATGCGTTAAGTATTGAATATTTTGGCCTGCAGTCAACACTGCAGGCCAAAATACTGAAACCTAAAACTATTGCCCGCTTGGCGCTGCTGGTGGCGCGGGGGCTGCGGGAGCCGCAGGGGCTGCCTGCTGTCCGGGCGCTGCGGGAGTAGTGCCTGGAACGCTTGTCGGTGGTGTTGCAACCGGCATTCCGGGCGGAGGCGCCACTGTAGGACCGCTCTGCCTGTTCATCATGTAGTACACGCCACCGCCGATAATGGCAATCGCCAAAATAATGACTATGGCTGCTGTAACTGGGCTGATAGAAGCTTTCGCATCAATATTTGCCAACTGGATATACCTCCTCATTGGTAGGTTAACTGCCATGCAGTTCCCGGCTACATGATAATCGAACCTTGCACAGAGTGCAAGTGGGCTGAAGCCGTCAGATCAAACGCCGGCTCCTACACAGTCTCCACACGTAGTGGCGCGCTCAAAAGCCTTCATATTCTCGATGCTTGTGCCCGGAGGAACATCACAGCCTGAGGAGATAATGAATCTCTCACAATCCGCCATCTGATCCAGCAGCCTGCACGCCGCCTCTCGAACCTCCTCGGGAGTGCCTCGGAGAAATGTTTCAGTAGGATCAATATTGCCCATGAGAACGACGTTTTCAGGAAGCCTCGGGTATATCGCAAACGGATCGCTTACCGAACCAACATGCAGCGCCTCGATACCGGTTGCACATAAGTTCTCGATCAGGTGGCCGATGTTGCCGCAGTTGTGCAGAGCGGGGGTTTTGCCGCGCGACTTTATGATGTTTACAATTTCTTTTACATAGGAGTTGGAGAACTCGTCAGCATCATCTGCACGAAGCATTCCGGCGGCAGGTTCGAGTATCATCAAACCGTCCACTCCCGTATCCAGCAACGTATTTACGTATACGGTCAGGAGATCATTTGCCTTGCGCAGAACGGCGCGGACAAGCTCAGGCTCAAGTTTCACTGCAATAGATACTTCAGTCATGCCCATCAATCTGCCGGCGATAGAGAACGGGCCAAGCACATAAGCCCAGACGAGCTTCTTAGGGAACGCTTTTCTAAGCGCCTCACACGTTTCCACATAAACATTCAAGCGGTTCCCATCGCCAATCTTCGGGACAACTATTGCATTCACATCATCCATGGTTTCGACGGAGTTTCCGCGAACGGTGGGCATTTCGTCGGTTTTCCAATCCACCGTTCCACCCAACGCCTCGGTCTCCACCGTAAGGTCCATCATCGGAAAGATGATATCAAAATCGACTTCTTTGTTAAGCGCAATCAAAGTCCTGGATTGAAGAGCACCATCTTGAAGGTTCTCCGCTACGGTGGAACCGGTCAATGTCACTCCCGGGAATCCGGCAAGTGGCGCGGAAAGAGTTCTTCCAGTCATTTTTACATAATCACTTAGTAGATCCATGGTATGCCTCAAATTTCTGATGCTATCCACGCTGCGCAGCGTTCATCAGTTTCAGTATACCCACGGTCGAGGTGGTCTTCAATGGGTTTGGGCCAGTTTGCTACGAGGTTACAAAGCGCACCACATTACCACGGCTTTGGATAAATAGAGCAACAATCGGCTTGACAGTGCATCAGCTTGCCTACTAGAATTAGTGGTGCGCGGGCATTGGCAGCTCGCCACAACAAGGGGGGAAATATGCATTATTCCAGGTTAATGATCGCACTTATAGCAGCACTGGCGATTGCCGCTCCGGCATGCGCCGCACCTGATGTGCCCTGCCCGCAATATATCAACATTGCACCACTACCGGGCGGAGGAACTGCCATAGACAGCCAGGGCAAACCGGATGGCTTGGGGGCAGTGCAGATCAATATCCCTCTCGCTTACACCCCGGGTTGGAGTTACCTTGGTATGTCCGCCTATAAGGGATCACATGATGGCACAGTAGAGACAGACAACGGTTCGGGCGTGTTAGCGTTGGGGTTCGGTGGATGGCCGCGAATTTACGCCTCGGCGATGCAAGTCAGCAGCATTTGGCCTGAAGCCAAAGCAGTGAACGGCCAGGTAGCGCTGTCAGAAGAAAAAGCTCACACCCCCGCTCTGGCATTTGGCGTGCAGGATATACTCAACAAAGAGCACGCAACCACCGGCAGATCATACTACTGGAGCGCGACTAAATCAGTGCAGTTGGACGGACACAACGCCTACGCCACGCTAGGATTCGGCACGGGAAGATTTTTGAAAAGAGTATTCACCGGTATATCGATGCCCTATGGCGACCGCACCAACCTGATCAGCGAATGGGATGGCTACCAGATCAATGCGGGAGTCACATACAGGCCGTCCGGGCGTTATGGAAACACCACCCTGCTTGCCGCCCACAATGGCAAGGTCGGTTGGTTGTTTGGTCTGTCGAATACGTTCGATATCGCGCGGTAGTTGTGCGTTGCGCGTTAATGAGTTATGCGTTGGTTGGTTCGACGAGAGAGATGCCGAACCAACCAGCATACTTGCCAATTTTAGGCTACCAACCCCTAACCCCTATTCCCCATCCCTAAATCCATCCCTTACGCTTGAAAATCCAGAGCATTACTCCGCTTGTGCCTATAAGGAAGAATATCACGTTGCGAAACGCGTTTGGGGCGTGCAGCCATGGCAGGTGCGTGAAGTTCATTCCGTAGAAACCTGTTACGAATGTCAGCATACCCAAAATGGTGGCTGCTACTGTTAGCACTTTCATTACTTCGTTGAGCCGGTTGGAGACTGTGGAGAGGTAGATGTCCAGGTTGCCACTTAGAATTTCGCGAATGGTGTCCATCATATCGAATATGCGGATCATCCTGCTGTATAAGTCTTGGAAGTAGATTTGGTTTTCGCCCTGCATGAATGGAAAGTCGCGGCGTGAGAGTTCGCTGAAGATGTCGCGCTGCGGCCCAAGGAGCTTGCGCAGATCGAAGCCCTGTCGTTTGAGGGCAAACAGCTTGTTCAGGGATTCCTTGCTGGCATTCTCCAGCATAGTCGACTCAAGCTCATCCGCTTCGTTATCCAGTTTTTCTACTACCGGATAATAGCTCTCAATGAGGTCCTCAGTGATCAGGTATACGGCATACATCGGCCCTCGCGAGCAGACACCCGGCGTGCTCTGATACTCTTTAATCGCATTATCCACAGCATCGCACTTGCTCTCCCTGGTAACGCTGATCACGAACTTGCCACCTGCGAACAGATGCAGCTCCGACGGTTTCATGTGATGATTGCGTCCATTCGAGAGCAGGGTCATATTCACATAGAAATGGTCTGAAAACTCGTATAAATGAGGGCGTCGATAACCGTCGAGATAAGATTCCACCGCCAGCGAGTGCAGGCCAAACTTCGCCGCAAGG
>JAJFTD010000132.1 GCA_021373255.1 bacterium | reverse complement strand
TCTTGTTTCAAAGAACTCAATCCTCCCGTCATGGGGGATTATTCCATGGTTTATGTGGAACAGTGCAGTCTATTAAGGTAGAACAGCAAGGATAATTACACAATAAAAGCCGGGGAGGATACATATACCCTCCCCGGCTTTATGTTCAGAAGAGTATATTTTCTATGCTCTTTCTGGCCAGTGCCACTTGCCCGGCTCTGGTGATTCCGAGAACTCCCGCGATGTCAGCCATAAGACATTGCCCCTGCTGGCGTCGCCCGTGTCGTTGGTTCCATCTGCGAAGACGAGCAGGTTAACACATCCATTAGGAGTATCCCAGTTCTGGACAACGATGGCGGGAGCCTCGGTTCCTACCGCATCAGGACGCTTTGGAACATCTCCCTCGGTGTAGACATAGTGAACCACTCTGCCTATTGTAAGTCCTTCTATCATTTTCGATTCCTCATTTCATCTTCATTGGTGCCGAAATCGGCAATATGGTCTTTTTGTCAAACTGACCGGATACGCTTGACCGCTTATGCATCACGGTGGCTGCAACTGCCCCACAGACACAACCTGATTGTTGACCAGTAGTCGCCCATCCAACAGTGTTATTGCATCGACCTGGATCATATTCCCCTGCGGTGTCGGCACAAGCTCCGTAACATTGATGCCTGGAACGGGATCACCCCGCCAGGACCCACAGAGGTAAACCCGCCCAATTTGCTTCGCAATGGGCGACATCACCACAGCATAGGCAACCGAAACGGAGTCTCCACATTCCGCGCGGAATGTTATCAGTGTCCCCGGCGGGGTGTCGGCGCGGACTTTAGTAATAACAGCAAACGCCACGAGCAGCGCGAGTGATGCAATGACTAGCCAGCGTATAAGCACCTCGCGCATCATGTCACAATCGCCAGGGCGAGAGCTGCCGCCAGTTTGTCGCGCCATACTTTGTTTTTCATTAAATCGGAATCATGTTTATTGGTCACAAATCCGATCTCCAGTAGCACCGCTGGCATGTGCTGGCAGGTTTTGCGTAGCACTGTGAGGCTGGGGTGTTGGGATTCATTATCCGGTTTCACTTTGCGATTGTCCAGCCCCTGTTCTACACACGCAGCAATGAGCTCGCGGCCAACGCCGAGGCTGTTGTTTTTGTATGACCCGACCGGCGCATAGAAAGCCTCTGCACCATCGGCGGTGTTACTCTTGACTCCGTTGCAGTGGACAGAAAGGAAGAGGTCACACCCCGCGTTGACGGCAATAGCCGCACGAGTGGCAAGCGCAACCTGTTTGTCAGTAGTCCTCGTTTCGACCGTTTCTACTCCGTGTAGGTGTAAATGGTGTTTGAGCCGCCCTACAAACTCAAGTGCCCAGGCATCCTCGAGGATGCTGTTACCAGATGTGCCGTTGTCGGCCCCGCCATGACCGGCGTCAAGACAGATTTTCATAGTATCACCTCCGGGTTCGCTTCCATTGCTGATACACGTATTCAATTAACAAATTAGCAATGCTGGTAGGAACCGAAAATCCCGTCTCCTTGATGCACAACTTCTGGAGGTATATCACAGCCTGCTTTTTGCGCTGGTCTGGCGTGAGCTCTGCAATAGCAGCAGCGCGCTCGATGGCGTCTGTGATGCGAGCTGCACCTATCTTTTTGAGCCATTTACGAGCCCAAGACGGGAGTCTATCAGTGCGTGAGAGGCACGCGACCACAAACCCCACCACTCCGATAATCAACGTGATCCAATCCTGTGTAGATACTCCACTAAAGTTCATTGCTTTCACCTTTCTTCTGACAGCCAGCAGCTGCCATAACCTGGCCATCTGTCACTCTGCTGGACTCATCGACATTATGTTGACAACCATCAACCATCCGCTGTGCAAGCCCTACCAATGCCAGGACGGCTTGCATATAAGCCTTTTGGGATTCGTTTAGAGCAGACAAAAACATATCTCGCTCCTTGTCCCGACTCTTGCCCCACTTGTCCAGTGACCCCAAGAACAGCCACATGGCTGCTATTGCCACAGCGGCAGTTGGTCCCTCTTTCATCAACCATTCAGGCATAATGCCCTCCACATACAAAAATAGCCCCAGTATATACCGAGGCAGACCAGTCAGTATTCCTTGCGGAATCAGAATATGAGTATTGTCACCGACGCACTGGTGATCGAGCACTTGAGGTATAAGTTAGTTCCGTCCCAGGCGGTCACTCCCTTATATACCATCCCCGCTTTATCAATCGACACTACAACAAAGCCCACTGGCGTCCGTCCCAGTCCGTGAGCTATAGTATCCTCGGTATCCGGAGTAGCGTTAGTGGTGTAGTTCTGATATATCGCATCCAGCCCGCCGGCAAGCGATCCATCAGAACCGTCGCCCATTGCTAGTTGTTTGAATCTAGCCGCGTCGGCAGCGGTAGCCTGCAGGACCTGGCCAGCAGTAAGCCCACTTGCGGTATGATCTGACCCCAGACCTGTGGAGCTAGCAAGTTCGTGAATCTGGTTGTGTCCGGAACTGGTGCCGCTTCCGCTCCCTCCTGAAAGTGCGGAAGATGCGCTACTTGCACTGCTCTTCACGGCGTTTTTAGCCGCTCTAAGCACCCGCTGCAGAAGCCCTTCAAATGTTGGCCGCTCTGTATTGAGATCCAGACTTACATTGAGTAGGTTATCGCCTCCGAGCTTGTAACGAACCCGAACCGGAAATGCCGGTGCAATGGTGGAGCCCAGCAGCTTGAAGAGTCCATCGGGCTTGATCTCTTTGTTCCAGTTAGTAAGATCCACCCTGTGGGCTACGACCGGCTGCGCCTTGATTCCAAAGTAACCCTTGGCCCAGTTTTGCGCTTGTATAGAGTCGGAGATCCCATCAACAGCCTCCAGTGCTTCCCGCAAACCGTAGTTGGCAATAGAACCCTTTACTTCATCGGGTAGCTCTGTATCTGTCTGGACGAACGTATCATCAGTTGAGATTACGAACTCATAGTTCGTACCGGCAATGTACGCACTGCCGTCGCCAAGATCGTGGTAATAACCGAAGTAGGTTGCATCTACGAGTATCTCGGCATCGACTTCCAACTTGAAGCCAACCTGCACCCCGTCTACATCATCTGCGGGAGTATATCCTGCCGCGTCCCAGGTAATAAAGTTCCAGCCAGGAGCCAGTGTCTTGCTCTTCTCATTCCATTTCGTGTCATAGATTCCCATCTTTACAGCAACATCACTGGCAGCCAGATTCTTTACCCAGGCTGAATACTGATACTGCTGCTTAGCCTTTACGCTTATACGCGCGGCCTTTGTCTGTAGTATGCGGACATACTCATTTGTCCCAAGATCAGCTTTGATATAAACGCAGTAATACCCGTGCTTTGAATCCAGATCATAGGCCCAGTCCAGGGTTACATCTCCACCGCCTTGCTCGATCTTCCACCCCTCTTGAGCAACATTGCTGGCATCGTAGATTGCCACATCATCTATACCGGCCAGCTCTGTTGTGGCGATCACCGCGTTGGTGAATTTGATTTGGCATTTGACTGCATTTGCCGGAGCAATCGCGGAAAACCCGCAAGATTGGTATGTGCCCATGGAAGTGATGTATCCGAAACTAGGATACCTCTTGGTGTTGAGCAGATCGCCTCCTTCGTTATAGAAACTCAGTTCGGCATAAAGAGTGTTCTCTCCAACCTTGCCATATTGCATAAACTCGCACTTATAGGTTCTGCCCGCAGTGATTTCGATATCTGATTGCTGAGTCCACGCCAGTCCTCCATTGTCCATGCCATCCATATGCATAAACCAAGAGCCAGTATACGGGTTGGTCTGCCTGAGCATTCCAAAATTGCTCACCCATACCGCATTCTGTTCGAACGATGGGTTCTGCACCAGGTTGCCGTCATTGATATCCGGCTCCTTTGGCTGTTCAAAGCTGGCATTGAGTATCAGGTTTGGATACTTGGCTTCGGCTCCGGTGAGAAACACCTTGTTTACGATCTGGGAGTAGTCCGGAGGGTATGAGTATTGAGAGACCCGTCCACCGATCTGGTGTTTGTATTTGACAGTGTTGCTCTTAGGTCGCAGGAATATCCGATCATTGCCCGTTGCCGGGTTTACATCAAAACCCCACACGGCGCGCCTGGCGGCCTGTTCCACAAGTGTGTTCATAGCTTCGCGGGCAGTGATTCGCTCTAAGGAAAGGTTTTCTACATCGAAGCCTACACTCTGTATATCAAACTCCAGGTTGGGGATCCTTGTAGCAATGAACTCCGTTGCTACTCGAGCAAAGGCCTGGGAAATATCCGCTCCGCCAGGAAATACATAGCGCTTGCCTATGATGATGCTATTCAATCGTTCGGCGCGGCCGTAGGCGGTGATGGACTTCCGTTCGGGAATTGTGAGTTGCTGCTCCGGAATCCCGACATAACCACGGTACCGTAACTGGCTATCGAGCCATATCTCCACCAGATCCCCGCCGGATACATCTGCATCTCCAGCGTCGAACTCGTCTTTGAGGCGAATGTTGGCTGTGCCAAAATACCCCTGCTCGATCAGCTCCCAATCCAAACTTTCAATAAGACGATTCGGGAAGCGCTTACGCTTGCCGTCTGCGCCATAGATACGCACCAGGTCGGCAGGAACCGGTGGTGGAAGTGGTACTCTTCTAGAGATCAATATCTCTGCTACAGCCTGAGATGTTCGTGCTAACGGGTCTCGTCTGCTTATGATAGCTTCCGCAATGGTCTGTGTTACACGGGAAGATGAGGCTGTAGACGCTGCTACCTCTACAACTTCCTGGGTTATATGTGCTGGTGAGGTTGCCATAATTAAACCTTAACTCTATGCCCAAATTCGGTAGCGTTGATAATATCAGGCGTCCATTGGGATGGGCTTGGCTCAGGCGTGCGCTCGTATACCTGCCTCATATAAGAGTAGCTGGCATCTGAAGGGTTCCAGTTGCTCCCTTCATATTCGTTACCATCTTCCATTCGAACAATAGGACATAAGGTCTTGTCGCCAGCTGCGGTCTTCTTTGCACACATAAGCAACTGAACACCATCAATCGCGGTGTCCCCCTCGACAAATGAGACATCCTCGAAGAGATAAGTGTCTGTCGCGCCAATGGTATCCGACTGGACATAGGTTGTTTCATCGTCTGGGAAGTCAGTAGCTTTTTCCTTTACCAGCGCATAGTTGTCTGTCGAATTGCCATCTGAGCCTACAAAGTCGGAATTGGATCCGTTCGCGTCTGGGTAGATTACAGCAATTCTGACATCACCCAGGAAGTCATTGTTGATAGTTCCTGCGCCATCGCAGATATAGAGATCATCATAATAAATGGTCAACCATGGGCAAACGAACTTCAGTAAATTAGCATAATTATTGGAGCTACTATTAGTGTCAAGGTTAGTTGTCTCTGCTATCCAATCCACACCATTAACACGAACCTGTACGATTCCTGAAGCACCGTGTATTGTAACCTTGATTTCGACATAATACCATGTGTTTGCCGAAAGGCTGTTCGAACTTGTGGCTAAGACGGTTCCATTATATCCGGCTTTATGGACAACAATATGTCCTCCCGGATCAGTGCAAAGGCTGCACTGACAAGATCCACCATCCCAGAACTCCAATATCGAACGATCACCTAACTCATAGAAACGGTCAAGGAACCGCACTGCAAACCCTACTATCCAGACACTCTGATTATCGAATGACTTTGTGACCACTGATGAACCTGAAGTGCACTGTAGACATGATCCGTTTCTTCCTGATGGTGATATTGTCCATCCATTACCAACACTGGTCCACTTTTTGGTAATATCAGATGTCTGGTAGTGATCGAATGAATCCATAAATCGTAAAGCCATTTTAGCCTCCTAATACCATCTGTCTCTCCAGCGAGTCACAATTTGCGATACCGAAACCGTGCCGCCATTGTCTGTGAAACTGAGTCGGTTGATTCCACCTGCACCGAGTTTGAAGAAGACGGAATCGAACAGGTTCATATAGTCGTTTCCGCTACTAGCCATCACAACCGATTCCTCCCCACAGTCCACTACAACTACATCACCATCTGTGGCAGCGCCCGTCAGTGTAAAATATACATTTCCGATCCCGAGTCGAACATCTAAACTTCCTGTTCCTGCAAAAGTGAACTCGAATACCGGATATACCTCAGCATTGCCGCCGGTAGTGATATCACGGGTGCTTCCGCTTACCGGATTGCTCCATGTGTTCGAGCTTTCATTCTCAGCCTCCCACAAAGCTGTGTCACAGGTGAAGTTGATCTCAATCAGGCAGTAGCGTTTGAAACTGGTGGGTTCGTAGTCAGTGGTGAACCCGGTTTTGGTCGCCCAGATAAACCGATCCGCCCAAAGGTAGAGCTTCTGGCGGCCAGCATTTACAGCCGCCAGAAGAGTGTCCATCGCAGAGCGCATCGCATCCGGATCAGCAGCACGAAGCATTCCGCGGATGGATATAGTCTTCTCTCGCAAAAGAGGCTCCCCCACAGCCACACCGTGTCGGCGCGGGATCTCCACAGTGCCCAGACGCGACTCGGCCGGAACCTGCGCGGGATAGAACGTTACCGGAAATACGTAATTCCCGAACTTGAGTTGATACGTTGCCATGTATAACCTCTAACTGGTTGGAGCGAGTCCTAGTCTTTGGCCGACAACCCATGCCAAGCTTTCTCCTGCTTGCGCCAGGTCCTCGATACCGGACACCTTATCTATGTGCTGAGTGATGGTGATCGGAGTGTTATTGTGGACCTCGGTCGCTTTGGGACTCTGTCCATTTATTCCGCGCGGAAAGATTGCGCCGAGCTCCGAATTAGCCCCCTGCATTATCAGTCGCTTAAGATCAGCGTTCGATCTGGCAAGAGTGGCGCCATATCGGGAAGCTGCAGTGTCGTTTAAGGGGTTATCGAACGCAGCGCCTATGCCAGCGCCGGTCATAAATGTGCCTAGTGTGGCAGCCATGTTCACGCCAGGAATGAATGAAGCGCCGAGGGCTAGCAATCCGCCAAAGAGTCCCTTCTTGCGCTTCTTCTTGTTGCCTCCGAAGATGGCCATTACCCCGGCGGCTTGTGCCGCGATCTGAGCGAGGCCAGCGATCATATTGGCCTTCACCCCACCGAACACATCACCCAGCACCTTGCCGATCCCGCCAGCGTTCCGGACGCTCTCAACAAGAAGCTGCAGCATTGCATTGATAGCATACTCCAGGATCGCACGCCAGGTAGCTTTCCAGAAGTCCCGGAGAGAACCGATCCCCTGAATCATGTCGGCTATGGCGCTGACGAACTTGGTGCGAATGTTGCCAATGACTTCGACATACCCGTCATACCAGCGCTGGGTCTCTTTGCTGTCCTCGCGCTTCATATTTTTGAGGTCATCAATAGCTTCCTGAATCCGCTTGCAGGCATCCACGCCTGCATCTCCCATTGCCTGGTAAGTCTTCAAGGATGTCTCGAGCATAGATATAGCTGTATCGTGGTGGACTTTGCCGACTCGACGCGCCTCATTGATTTCCATTTGAGCTTTGTCCGCAACAGCAGATTCGATCTTATCCTGGATGGAGAACCACTCATCCGAGTATTGCTCGGTTGCCTGCTGCATTGTCTGCAGGCTCTGGACATACTCGTCTACGTTGATGCCGCCGTGCTCGCGATCATAGTCTAGACGCTTTATTTGCTTGTCACGGTCTTCACTAGCCCTGCGGCTGGTATAGTCCTTGAGTTTACGGTCTGCTTCGGCTTTAGCCACTTGGACAGCCATTTCTTTATCAACACCCTTTGAGATCATCTGAGCAATCTGCTGATCCCGCTCCATGATAACCGCTGCTTCCTCGTTACCTTGGGAGCGAAGCATGTCGATGGTGGCCTGCTCGATAGCAGCTGCACGTTCGGCCGCTTCCCGTTGTGCTTTCTCCTGCTCAGCTGCAGCTTTCTCCTCGTCGCGCCTGTCCTTTTCAGAAAGCTCTTTCTTCTTCTCCGAGAGCTGCTTCTTGTCGTTCATGTAGCGCATAGCATCCCGACTGGTAGCTTCTGATGTATCTAAGGATATCTTCTTGTGTTCCTCTGGAGTTTTGGCAGCTTTGTTTTGCGCGGAAGCTAATGCGTTCTCTGCGGCGACTAGCTGCAGAGTGAGGTCATTCATTTCTTTGAGCTTTTTGGATGCGTCGTCCAGTCGACCTGTTTCCAACATCCTGTTGTAAGAACTGGCGGCTTTGTCATAGGCGATATTGAGCGCATGGACTCGGTTCTCTTGGACCTTAATGGCTCGTTCTGCAGCCGTGCTCTTGGAGTCTCTGCCGTCGGATCCTTTTCCGCCACCGCTTGTTGAGGCATTTATCGGATTCTGTTTCTTAAATTGTGCAACTTCATTTGTCGGCGGTTCTTTCCCAGATTCATATACATCCATCCAAGATTTAATTTCAGATATTCTATTTTGTATCTGCCGCTCTCGTGCATCCAGGATGTTGTATTTCTTTCTAGCTTCGTCCGCAGCTTTTGCGTGCGCCTTTTTTTGTTCTTTGTTCTGAGGAGGAGCATCATCAAAAACACTTGGTTCAACAGCAGGTAATCCATAAGAAGATCGAGCCTCATTTTCTATTACTCGGCTTGGAATCTGAGACTCAATAGGAAGAGCACTACCTTTCGCGTAAGCTACGGCAGTGTCCATCGTCCGCTTCCACTCTTTCTTCTCTTTCGCAATTCCCGCCGCTTCACGTTGTAACTCATTGCGTTCCATTTTTTGTGCATCATAAGATGCCAAAATGGACTCTTGATGATACTCTTTGGCTGATCGCTTTGCTCGATCATAAGCATCAGCCACGAGTCCTAGCGCTCCGCGTTGCGCATCATACGATGATACAAGATCAGGATTTAGCCGCCATATTTGCTGCAATATGTCGTGCATTCTGGTGGACTCTTCCTTAGTCCGGTTGGTCTTGTCTCGGAGTTGCTCGTATTCTCTTACGAGGTCTTGTGTTTTGCGGGCTTGGTCCTCCTTGGTTCTTGCGCTATCGGCAGCAGTCTTGGCTTCTGCAGCTGTATCTCTGTTCAGTGCTTGAGACGCCTTCGTTATGCCGTATATCGCCACTCCTAGTGCTGCCAGGACACCTATCACTATTCCAACTGGTCCTGCTATCGCACCTATCCCGATTCCCGCAGCCGCAACCCCCCCGATCATAGCCCCGATCTGAGCCCCCACAACCAAGATTGTGCCTACTAACCCAGTAAGGGCGGCTGCAACCGCTGCGATTATTGCAATAGTCTTCTGCGCGCCCTCGGGTAGTGAAGTAAAGGTCTTTGCCAGATTGCCGATCCACGTGGCTCCGGTCTTGAGCGCCGGCAGTAAAGCATTCCCTAAGCTGATAGCAAGGTTCTTGAGGGATGCAACAGTCTTCTCCCAGGTCTCGGAGAGACCCTTGCTCTGCTCCTTAAGTGCCGCCGCGGTTGCTCCAGATGCGTTACGCATTGCATTCAGATCCTCGGCAAACGCGCTCCCCTCCTGTCTGGTGAGACCTAATGCGCCTTTGAGGGATCGCAGTTCCGGCATCATTCGTGCAATCACAGCGATATTACCGCCGGTCGCTTCTCGGATTTTGTCCATTACCCCGCTCAGACCTACGCGCTTGATTTCGTCGGCCCCCTTGCCAGCAGCCAGCCAGTCCAGCCCCAGTTTTGCAGCAATCTTCTGCGCTTCTTTGGAAGGGCTTATGATCTGATTGATGGTATTATTGAGGGCCGTCACAGCCTCGGCAGCGGGGTTGCCCGCCTTGGTGAGAGTCGCAATAGCTGCGCCCACTTCCTCGAAGCCAATGCCAGCAGCCGCAGCTGTGGAAATCACCCCGCCAATTGTGGATGCCATCTCCTGAAAGTTGATCACGCCACGGTCGACTGTGCGAAACATGATGTCCATTATTCGTTGAGCATCAGACGCAGAAAGCCCATAGGCATTGAGAACCCCGGTAAGTCCCTTGGCGGCTGTTGCAGTGTCACTGAGACCTGCTTTTGCCCCCGTTGCAGATTGCTTCAGAACCTCAAGTCCGGCCGCGCCCTGAAAACCACTGGAGGCGATATCATATAGACCTGCAGCCAAGTCTTCCGGAGCCTTGCCGATATCTCCGGCCAGCTTCTTTACGGAGTTGCCTAGAGAACTGAGAGTGCTTTCAGAGAGCTTGGAAATGGAGTTTACATTTCGCATCTGCCGCTCGAAATTGGCAGCTTCTTTTACTCCAACACCCAAGCCCCCCGAAATGGCTACACCCAACCCGGCCACAATCGTTCCGAGTTGGGTCATCGAGCTTCGAAGCTGCTCCTGGTTCTTTCCGATCGTGCCAGTAAGCACATTTCCCATACTGGCGATCTCGCGCTTTGCTCGCTCGACACCTACGGTAAGCCCGGAAATGTCCAGGTCAAGGCTGGCGAATATTGAACCTAGATTAACTCCATCAGGCATGCTCGAACTCCTATCTTGGCAGCATCGCATCTAATCGCGATGTTAAATCCCCAATCGAACCAACACCAACTGTGTCGGTTTTCATCTGCTCACCCAAAGAATCAGGCCGCCCACCTGAGGCAGACGGCCTGTCCTTGATTTCTACCATCTCGCACTGCAGAACCGGATGGATCCGCAGGTATTCGCACATTGCGATGTAGTGCATCACTTCGATGTCTCCCACATCGCTCCATTTGTAGGCCGGAAACCTTTCACAGATCCGGCCGAAGACTTCAACCCAATCTACTTCTTGCGCCGACTGGCCGGCGCCGCTCCTGGGGGGATGGCCTCCTGAATCCCCGCTTCTAAGTTGAGAATGATTTTGTTGAGCTCGGGTATATCAGCGAGGTCCCAATCCTCCTCGATCTGTTCGTGGGTGATACCCGGATACAGCTTATCCAGCCAGATCGTCAGAAAACTGGCGAGTTCATCAAACAGGGCATCAATGGCCTGCGAGTCATTGCCCGACTGGTTCTTGATTTCCTCCACATTGAGGACAAACTGAATCGCCAGCCGTCTCGTCTTGAGAGTAAGCCGAGGCAGGTTGTATTGCGCACCAGCCTGTGTTACAAACGGTATTGCCGTAGCTGTCATCTGTTCAAAGGTTACCAAAGTTGTTTCTCCTCTCGAAAAGCATTGCGTTGTTTCTCAGCCACGCGACATAGTTGCCGACACCTAGATGCTCTCTCAGAGCATTGTTTTGTGTACCGAAGTCGTAGCCACGAGCCTTGAACTTATCAATCCAATACTCGTGGGGCTGTTCGTTCCAGTGGTAATAGCCGCCCTGACCAGGCGTTGCGGCCGTAAAGACGATGCGGTCCGAACACCGCGTAAGAGTATCCATTAGAGTGTCTGCAAACTCCTCATGCAAGTGTTCCGCCACCTCTATACACATAGCCAGGTCGTAGCGTTGCGGAGGTGTCCAGGGATCGCGAAGATCCACGTGCTCAAAAAGGGTTGCCGGCAGGACCTTTCCCGCCGCAGGACTGCCATCGATCCCCAGGACCTTGGCGCCGCCGTTAATAAACGGTGCTAGGTATATCCCCGGTCCACAACCTACATCGATCACGCTTGCCGGCGCGAACAGCTCTCTCAGGAATCCGGAAAATGCAAGTGCTTGCTGGGTTTCTTCCTGCACAATGAAGTCCATCAGCCAGACATAATCGTCAATCGGTGGGTGTATCATCGCGCTATCACCTGGTATGCGAGCTCCTGAATGATTCGGAATTCCTGCTCGATCTGCTCGGGGGTAGAGAAGTTGTATAGTCCCCACTTATTGTCGATGTTCACCTGGCTCATTCGCCTGCCCCTAGCTGCGATCCTGGCCTGTCTGAACTCAAGGCCAAGGAATGCGTAGTGGAGCAGCTTCAACTCTCCAAACGGGCCTCGCTTTACCTGATTGGTGGGTTCGGGTCTGGCGTCGTGCTTACCAGCTCCGAAGTTCATCGTGAGATTAGGATTGAACACACAGGGCTTAGATTCGGGATCATGGATGCAGCCTCGGACAACCTCCTCGTAGATCTGACCCTTGGTTGTCGGAAATACATCAGAGACCATATTGTAGCCCTGTGGTACAGTAAGGTTGGTTCCTGTTTTCTGGTAATGCCGGAGCACCTCGAGTATGGCCGGGTGATATATAAACTCGTCCGCGTCGGCCATTATCACCCAGTCGGCTACGCCTCTGCTGTGATGGATGTAAGCCGAGTTATTCAGCTGCATATAGACGGCATCATTCACGCCATCGCATTCCCAGTCGATCAGTTCTGCCTTGGGGCAGCTCGATACGATCTCTCGGGTTCCATCGTCACTGCCGGCATCGTAGACGAAAATGCGATCCGCGAAACTGGCGTAGTGTCTGAGAAAGTAGGGCATGATCTGCGCTTCGTTGTGAACGTTGGTGATCACGTGGATAATCATCGCGGCCTCCTCAATGTGACCCAGTTCACAGGTTGCCTCCAATCAGCGCATTGAGGTAGTGTCTGCCAATCTCGGGAATTACCACAGCGGTTCGGCCCATCTTAGACAGAGCTTCGGCGTTCTTCTCGGTTGCCACGATGATGGAATACTCCGTCTGTCTGAATGCCGGATCATTATCGGGCTGCAGGTCCTCGATCTGTGGCAGCCATAGGAATCGTCGTCTGGCTTCGACGCGAGCCGTCTGTTCGACAAACTCCGCACCGACCGCCACGAGTATGTCCGCCTTGTCCAGATCGGAAAGCGGGCGGACATCAAACAAGCGCGAATGTAAGGGTGGAGCTCCCGGATCGTTGTCGTTCACATAAACTGTCGTCTCTATCCCGCAATTCGTCAGGTAGTAGGCTAACCCAACCTCCATGCAAAATGAGTAGCAGCCCTCATCGCTGTTGTACCAGCCGGGCATGGCTATGGCGATCTTCCCGCCCACCGCCATTTGCAGGAACGGGATCCACTCTCGGCAGAACTTTCTATGTGACTCCTCCTGCCAGGCTCGGATGCGGCCATCACTCGGCTTGTTATCCTTGCTCACTGCGTGGTCGGAGTGACACACCACTGCGTCCGGCACATACCAAGTCTCCCATCCGTAAATGGAAGCCCGCAGGCCATACTCGATATCTTCGCAGCCGAAGAGATAACCCTCGTCCAAGAGTCCGGCTTCCTCAATGAATGCGCTGCGGATTGCAAGCACCGCTCCCGTGACCGCTGATACCTTCTCGTAGAACTGGACCTCGGGCGCGTCGCAGTCTAGCATATAGCCGATATGGTGCGCGTCGCCGTTGGCTCCCAAACGAATACCGGCGTGCTGGACTGAGCCATTGTCGTAGAGCAGCTTAGCTCCAGCCACAGCGCAGCGCGGTCTCAACTCCATCCAGTTGATCAGATGTGTGAGCCACTGCTCGTCTATCACCCGGCAGTCTTGATTGAAGAGCACGTAGTAGTCGAAGCCTGGGCAGCTCTTTATCCCTGTGTTCACTGCCGTAGCGAACCCTTGTGGCTCATCAAAGCGTAGCGGGGTAAATGGCTGTTTTACCAGGATACAGAGTGTTTCCGGATCGGTGCTCGCGTTGTCCACAGCCATATAGCAGACCTGGCCGGGATAGTCGGTCCGCATCAGTGAGACCAGACAGCGCTTCAGGAGTTCCGGCGAGTTAAATACCGGGATCACAATGCAGACACTCGGCCAATTCTCTCGCTGTGGATGCTCAATCTCCTCCGCGTGGAATCTCCAGCCTCGGACCCGAGCCTTTTCTATCCTCGCTGGTTCGTCTGCGTTCCCGAACCCGCCAGCGAGACAGGAGCAGGCTTCTCTTAGTCGTGTCCGCACCTCCATCGGGGTTGCCGGGTCGTCCTTGATTGACACTATCTTGGCGATGAAGCTCTTTACAGGCTCCACATCCCTCAGGCTCACCTCCGCTCTAATCCCTTTATCTGCCATTTGCCGCCAGCCTTTCAATCATGGTCCGAGCTACGCGCTCGAATCCGAACTTGTCGATGATCGTCTGCCTTGCCCGCGCGCCTTTTTCCAGCGTTTCGTTATATTTGCATCGCGCCTGCTGCATTTTGGCCGCTAGGTCATCGATATCTGCCACAAACCAGGCCGAGCTATCCCGGTCCGGATCGTTGGGATCCTCGCTTCTTACCTGTTCGCAGGCCACAGGGTAGCCGTTGCCTTCGTCTACGTAGTCAGTGAACGCCGTAGCATTGTTGACGATTGCCGGCAGCCCGCAGGCCATAGCCTCCGCACAGGGTAGACAGAAGCCCTCGCCTCGAGAAGGCAGCACGAACACATCGGCATTCTGGTAGAGGATGGGCATAAAGTCATAGGCCACATATTCCAGTGGTAGGATCTCCACTCGTGGCTTACCAGGCTGTTTGAAGTGATCAATAATCTGATGGGCCTGAGTCTCATACTCTGCCGATCGGAAGTTTGTAAGCACCCGCAGGACAACATCGTCTTGGTCACTGAACGCTCGCTCGTAGGCTGTAAAGAGTTCTGGCCAGCCTTTTCGAAGACCCCATCGAAATACCGAAATGAACGTGAAGAACCCGTTGAGCCGCAGCTGACTAGGGGCAAAACGCTCGGTATCAATAGGGTGGGGCACGACGTAGATCGGCTTTGTGACTCCGCTGTCTCGCAGCGCTTGCAGGTTGTGGAAGCAGGGAATCCAAACCTCATCCGCCAGGTTGCAGCCATCCACCCACTTGGGGGGCATTTTCGCCGTTTCCCATGCTGTGTAACCGATGAGCTTTCGGTCGCGCTCGACGTAGCGCTCAAAGACTGTGCTTGGTGCCTGGACGACTCGCGGTGCCGTTGGAGTCACCGGATAATGCTGCAGCCTTGCAAGGAGCTCTCGCACTTCCCAGGGGATCTTCAAAGCCGGGTTTGTTACATGCCTGTAACCGGTGATCTTCGTGATCTGGCCGTTCTGACCAAATGTGGATATCTTTGCATTGCTGAACCCGGTGGGGTCTATCCGCGGCTTCACGCCTGCCTTATGCAGCGCTAAGACTGCGTTTCGAGCAGCTTCGCCGTATCCGGTCCCGGACCACATTGCGCCGTGGTATTCGACTTGAATCTCTTTTATGATGACAACCTCCTCTCAGGTTGGACCCGGGACCAGCGAGAGGACTGATCCCGGGTCAGGCGGCCCCGTGGCGTAGGGACAGCTTAGTTGACGGACTGATAGCCGGGCAGGATGATGTCGTAGATCTTATCCGCGTCAGCACCCTCGTCGGCAACCAGAACCCGACACTCGAAGTTGGGAATGGTGAAGTCCCGGAGTGCCATTCCGAGACTGAAGTTCTGAGGCTCGACTTTGTAGAGTATGAGCTCTATGTCTGAGCCGTCAGCAGGAGATGTGAGTTTTGCCTTGAACGAGGTTGGCAGGCTTGTCTTTCCGACCGCGATTGTGGTCTTGTTGTCTGCGTAGGTCACTGTGCCGCCCGTAAGAAGCGCAAGCCCCTGGGCGTTGATCCGCAGATAGCTCGCTCTGAGGCTGGTATTGCGCTCGACTAGCTCAGAGGCAAGAGGGAAGATCGAGGTGGGCCCGAAGGCTTCCTTGGTCGTATCCCTGCCCTCGAACGAGATATCCTGCAGCTCGCCGAACTCGACGTCGCCGTTGCTTGGTCCGGCGCCGACAGCGATCAGCTTGCCGCGAAAGAAAACTATTCCGTTGGCCATGGTATTCCTCCAGTTGTGCGACTACCGGCTTACTACCAATCGATATCGGTAGAGGCCGAAGTGCAGATTGAGTTTATCGTCAAAGAGGTCCGGAGCCTGGGTTATCCGGACGCAGTCGTAATTGGAACCGCTCCCGAGCAGGAGCGTCTTGTTGTGTAGAATGCGATCGAGATGGTTCCCGATCAGCGGTATGGTTAAGGCGGATGTGGTTTCCACCCATATCTCGAATGCGAAGATCTCGTTATCGACCGTCGATTCGCGAAAGCGCGTATCGGTTGAACTGGGTTCCTGGCGGAACGTGATACAGGGAAAAGTCCAGGAGTTACCTGGGTTCGCCTTATCCTGCAGCTTCTGATTCAACGTGGCGTTGAATATAGCTGGAGAGTTGAGCTCATCCTTACCTAGAAGCGCCGCAAGGGCAGAATCGCCTGATATGGCCGAGTATATAGCTGTCTTGGTCACATCGCTCATTGGGTTATACTCTGCAACTTTGCTTTGATCTCGTCCAGGTTCTCTTCCACGGCTGGCCAGATCCAGGCCCATTTGCCATTGCGGGCAAGCTCGAGGAAGACATCATAGGCCATCCCTGCTGTAAGCACGGTGGTTATAACCTTGGGAGTGGCTTCGGCGATGAAACCACGAGTGGAGTTGGTAGTGTTGGCTGTCTGATCTTGATAATCGTGATGTGATTTTGCATAGCCCTCAAGCATGGCAGCAATTTCCGCCATCACCTCGGCGGCGCGCTTGAGAATTCCGTCGCTGTACCACTTATCCAGGTTTCTCTGCACCTGATCGAGCCCTCGAAGCATCAACTCACCGCCTTTACATCCGCCTGGACTGAACGCCGATAATTACGCACATATTGAACCTTGTAGGTAACGTTGCCGACTGTGCAGATATCGCCTATTCGAATGTCGCTGTTAGCAGGAAAGACAAGCACATCTTCTGTCACGAGCATGTCTCCAGGTGTCGCGTGCTGCAGGTTGTTGGGTTGGCCTTTGAAATCCCTGCGGATCTTCCGACCGACAAACGGCGAGCCGGTGATAGGTGTAGATGATGTGGTGTATCCTCCGGCACCATCCTTGGTTCGCGTCTCTCGATCGACCGTTATGGATACCTGGTTGGGTTTAACGATACTCACGAGATCAGTCCTTATAGATCGTGGTGGATGCCGGAGTCTTCTTTCGTGACACCTTTGCAGCCATAGTGTGCGTTGTTCCGCTAACAGGTTGACCTGCTAGTTTGGCCTTGGCAGACTCGGCTAGATCAGTGCTGAACTCGCCGTAAAGCTTATCTGCTTCAGCCCGGAACTGGGCTTGAGTCTTACCCTGGTTCTCCTTGACATCGCCCTCGGTATACTCGTAATACCTGGCACCATCGCCAGCCAAGATCTCCCAGCACTGCGCCATCGCGTGCTTCATGATTAGTGGTTCATCCATCGAATCGTAACTACTGATCGTCTGCGACTCCGAAGGGATTGTGTGACAACCCTTATACTTAAGCACGGCGGCGCCTGAGGTTGTTGGGGTTGGCGACAAGGTCATCTCCCCGGCGAAGATGTCGGTAATCGAATATGTGACACCCCCGGCGTCTATTGAGACTAATTCAATCAGATTCTCAGGGGCTGGATAATCCGCTTGCCCTACTACCAGATTCAGTGAACCTTTGACCTCTCTCGGAATACGCTTGGAGTAGGCGTATATTGCATTGGCGATACAATTGTTCAGTTCATCATTGGAGAAAGCGTAGGTCACGCTTGTGTCTCGTATGAGTCTCCTGAGCAGCGCGGTGGTGGGATACTCTGTTCCCGATATCACCGCGTCCATAGAGAACATGTGAGTCGTGTCCGAATCCATTACCGTGATGGCGTGCGAGCCAATCGAGTCGGTATAGCTTGTGTGCTGCAGCCTGAGATAGTAAGACCCTGGAACAAGATAGAGCGTGAAATCGCCGTGACTGTCAGTAGCAACGGTTGCGATCGGCGCATCGCCCTCAGTCTGGGACACGAAGACAGTCACACCAGCTATGACGGCCCCTATAGCGTTAGTCACACTTCCCGCGTATGGAATTGGGGCAGGCGCAGACGACCCGGTTTCGGTGATCTGAACGGCACCCTCGTAATCCATACAATCTACGTAAGTGACAACATAACCAAGCTCACCTAATGTATCACATTCGGCTGCAGTGAAGCGCACATAATACAAAGCGCCACCTGCGTGAATGATGTCACCGGCAAGCAAGTTCTTAGTCGCTGGATCCGTAGCGCCCTGCTTCCAAT
>JAJFTD010000116.1 GCA_021373255.1 bacterium | reverse complement strand
GGTTTAGCTTCCGATGCTTTTTAGTGATGTGCGAGGCCTTGTATTTTCAGGGCCTCGCACAATCTAATGGACTTCCAATCAGATGAATAGTAGTCGGAATGAGGCATACCAGATAAATGTCTGGTGTTAACTTACATAAGTATCTTGCATTGTGAAAAAGATTGAAAGGGAGAGAATTAGAGCATGAGATCAAAGAAACAGTTGATGTATTTGATCATTACATGTGTGGCTCTGATGGCTTTATCCGGTGTGTGTGCATATGCCGCAAACCTGGTAAAAGACTCGAGCCTTGAGAGCTTAACTGTCGGCACAACGCAAACGTCAGGTTGGCAATCAGGCGACTGGGCATTTGGTCTCAGTCCCGAATCCGGTGGGAGTATGGAGGTAGTCTCAGACGCTCACACTGGCTCTAAAGCTGTAAAGCTGTCGAGAACATCGACCGCTGGCGATACTGCATTTGGTTTATGGAGTACAACAGACCATTATCATATGATTCCTATTGTGGGTGGACACCGCTATGTTGTAAGAGTATGGGCAAAGTCACCAGATGCAGCAACATTGAGATTTCAGGTAGCGTCTTTTAACAATGATGCTACAGAAGCCCATCCAGATGGCTGGATTGGCGATACAGTTCTCTATACCAATCTTTCCACTCAAACAAAGTGGACTTTGTATCAGATGACATACAATGCTCCAGCAAACGCTTTATATGCTGGTGTGTCTGTTAGGGTAATAAATGCTAATACGAATCTTTACATAGACGATTTTTCTATGGAAGACACCAACGCGTTTGCATTCAACCTGTTTCCCGATCCCAGCTTTGACAGTTTTATTGCTGGCAATACCTATAACGCAACCGAAGTATTTGTAGGCATGTTCCGCTTCTTTGCTACAGTAGCGGGCAATGGGTCTATGAGTGTGATCACTCCCGGCCATGACAGTGATACCGCCGTCAGGCTTACAAGAGCCACGACTGCTGGAGACGTTGGATTTGGTATGCAATCCAAATACATTGATCCAAGAATACCTGTTATAGGCGGACATAGTTATAGAGTCAGTTTCTGGGTCAAGTCAGATGTTTCCAGTGATATGTTGTGGACAATAAGCAGCTATCCGGCCACTGGAGCTGCGACTCATACCAATTACACATATACTACATCTACTACATGGGCTCAGTTTTCCGGGACATATACTGCTTTGAGTGACGCAGCATTATGGAATATCGGGTTCCGCCCGAACACAGTCAGAAGCATCGATATTGATGATGTTTCTGTAGTGGATGTTACTCCCAGTGTTTTCACCGGTACAGTAACAAACGGACTGAGCGGACAACCTATCTCTGGAGCGGCTGTAAAAGTTTCATCAGCTACTCAGACTTTCACAACGACAACCGATTCAAACGGCGTCTATACTTTCAACGGAATTGCCGCTGGTATGTGGAATTTGTCGGTAAGTTCCAATGGTTATACAGCATGGCACTCCGCATCTAACCCTTCCGAATATGATATTGCATTACTCGGAACAATAACTAAAGACGTGCCACTAATGCCTGACACGTCCGCTGGGTCCAATTCATGGGCGATCACAGATACTTTCACAAGGGCTGCTAATACGGACTTAGGTCACACTGAGGACTCAAATGCCATTCCTTGGGTAAAAACTACCGGTAATACCTCCTCAACGATCAACAGTGATGGAAAACTGCTGTTTGACGTTGGTGCTTCCGCATGTGGTGCTTCCCTGGGACGTGGCTTTACGCCTGCAGACTTCGATATGTCTGTTGATATGTCATGGGACATATACCAGGTCAATTCAAAGTGGGCAGGTATTGCCTATCGCCAGGCTTCAGCGGGTGCTTATAACCAGGGCTATTTCCTGTGTTGCCCATATACCGATGGTGACGGCAATGTCACAATCGAACTCCAGTATAATGGCACCAAGGTAGGATCTGCTACTATCCAAACGAGTTATATGTGGGGAGATAACGTCGCTTTGCGGGTGCGTGCGGTTGGAGATCGCCACACTGTCTGGATCGGTACCAACAAAGTGATGGACATCATTGATTCTCAGAAGACTAGTGGCGGTTACATGGGGTTGTTCTGCGACAAAGATAACATAGTTTACTGGGATAACCTCAATGTAGCTTCATCTTCTGCGACTATGACGCAAGCGACTCCCAGAATATACTTTGTAGACTTTGGAACTGTCGCCTGGGGGCATCCGGCTAATGAACTATATGATATAGAGCACACTGTAGTGTGTGTGCAAGGCTTAGCTAACCGAGAAGCTCCAAGAGTGTTTGTTCGTTACCCTGCGTATATTGGAGCTAATGGAGAGCATTTTGGAGCCGATGACAACATATGGCTGGCTCGACTTACGGAACCAGGGGGACTCTGCGAGAACTGGCCTGTGGAAACAATGAAGAGCGTTGGGGATCTTGTAGATAGATTCAGATCCATCATCAGAGGCGTTATCGTTTATGATGACACCACCGGCGTCCTCTCTACCAGCCTTGCAGCGACAACTGCTGCCGCTTGCGAGAATGCCATTGCTGTGCGAAAAGACACATCTGCCGGTTCTATGTATAACTTCTTAACAGTTACAAAGGGCCTGCCTGTGCTCATCGATCTGAGCGACAAGTTCACCGGCACGGGGACCATCTGGGGAACCAACGGTGTTGCCTCAACCGGCAGCAAAAAGTGTGATGCATACATCTGGGCTAAGGTGAACTATCTTGACACCGGAAAGTGCGACCCCACGGTCCTTTCTTACACACTGGATGAGTACGGGTTGAGCCACCACAACGTGGCTCAGGTTTCACAGGTTGCCAATCTGGACTATGCTGTCCAACGGAAGGCGTTCTGCTTTGATCTTTCTATGTGGGGCGATGAAACGCCCGTAGATGATCCCAACCAACCCATGGGAGCAGACCTGAACACATTCAAGGCAATTCTGGCTGCATGCAATATTCAAACAAGCCAGAGCAAGATGATCAAACTCTGCGGGTTCCCTCGCTACGACTGCAAGTATACCAACTACTCGTCTTCCGGTGGAAGCCATACTCCTGCTCAGACTGAGGGAGAATTCGTTGAGTTGTTGACCCAGTATAATGCATATATGGAAGCAACTGCTCCTATGCCTATGTGGGTCTGCAACACATCGTTCTATGGTGGTCTCAAGCCTATATTGGCTACACGCCGCTATATTCAGAACCCGCTACCTACATACACCGATATGGTGAGCCGTGGTCTAATCAACGCGAGTGGAAACGTTGTGCCAGGTAACTACATACTGATCGGCTTGGGCGACTATGATGGCCCTGTATGGCCTCTCTATCAGCTTGGTTGGTACTCTCAGCAGACCAACTCCCCGATATGGGACGATCCTCAAAGAGGGCAGGTTTATTGCAGTTGGGGTATTGATCCCAACATAGTAGATAGAGCTTATGTGGCACTTGACTACTTCTATCGCAATAAGTCCTCCAAGGATTACTTCATGGCTTGGGACTCCGGCGCAGGATATGTCGATCCGGCTAAGCTCAGTGGGTCGAGGATATCAGGATACGGCGATGCTCGGCCAATGTGGCAGAGTCATTGCAGGGACTACTACCGGCTGTTCAATCAATCGATAACATGCGCTATTGACTGTAGTCCTCGTGGAACATGGTCCTCGTCCAACTGGGCGATCTACACACCGTTCAGTGGCAATGGCTGTGGAGCATGGTGGGATAACACCGGCCAGTGGCTGATAAACAATGTTCCTTGTAACTATATGGGAGAAGCATTCTCCAACAGTTACTCAACCAACATCATCAACTATTCATCAGGCGTGAACTTCGCCTGGTATCAGACATGCCTCTGGACGCCGACCAGGGTCAGGGATCTACAGAACTATGGTGAGTCCTTGGGCAACAACCATAAGTTCCTTGATGCTTATAGCTTCTATTATCTCATGCGATATTACATGGGAGGCAACAACAACTACCGTGCGGCATGGGTAGGCGACACGATTCCTCGTATCATGGCAAAAGGCCAGACATATCCAGTTACCGTAACTGTTCGTAATGACGGCTGGGATACCTGGACCACCTCCGGTTCCTACGGCCTGGCTTACGCCATTGTCAACTCAGGAGCGGCTGTTGCCAACTCCAACTACGACGCACACGGCAGGTTCCAGCTTCCGAGCGGCACATCAGTTGCTCCCGGACAGACTGTAACCTTCACTGTAAACGTTGCAGCTCCATCTACCAATGGCAACTACGATCTCTACTACGACATGAGTAAAGATGGTACAACCTGGTTCCACGAGGCTAATAACATCGAGTGGAAGAAACAGATCATCGTAGCAACCAATGTGACCGACGTTGATTCTGATGG
>JAJFTD010000115.1 GCA_021373255.1 bacterium | reverse complement strand
TCGGAAAACTGCGGGTTGGGATTTGCCCAGGTGGAAAGCCACTAAAGTGGAGTTTGGCTCCCCGACGTGGACTCGACCCACGAACCCCCTGGTTAACAGCCAAGTGCTCTGCCAATTGAGCTACCGAGGAACATGATAGTCCGCGCCAAGCACGATTCTAACCACTTAGTTCAAAACCAAGTGCGGTTACCAAAGAACGCATAACCCTGAACCAAGTGCGGTTGCAAGACATTCACAAGCGCCCATGGTTCGTGTTACCGTGTGTCTGTATATTATCATCCGTTTCATTACGTGTCAAGAGGTTCTTTGTCTATACTCACAACACAATTCAAACTACGACCCACTGAACCTACCTAGAACCAGCCAACAGTAGACTTGCAGGTAAAGATTCGAATACAACGTTTAGTCTGACTACATTCATTACCCATTAGTTAGCATTTATACGATGTTGTTGATATAGAGCGGTATAGCGCGCTACTTTTGCATGGTATAATGAAATCGGCCCGTAGCTGTTCCTGGGTAGGAATGCTGCGGCTTTTTTTTATGTTGAATTGTGTGCTTGAGTCCGTCATATGCAAGCTACTTATAGGAGACGCTTATGTCTAGGATACGCAGTTGGATAAGCATGCTATTTGTTTGCAGCTTATTTACAGGGCTACCATTACAAGCAGCCGTCATTTATGTCAAACCTACTGGCGATGACAATAGTTCAGGACTCAGTTGGGCATCTGCGAAGAAGACTTTGAGCAGCGCAATGCAGCTAGCAGGAAGCGGCGATGAAATATGGGTCTGTACAGGCATCTACGAAGAGCGTATAACCCTCAATAGTAGCGTGCGTCTATACGGCGGTTTCTCAGGCACAGAGACCCACAGAAGTGAACGAAATTCTGCAAGTAATCCCACAGTCATCGACGGAAAATCCTCCGGTAGTGTGGTTACCATCGCAAAGATGGCGGCTTCAGATACCATCATTGATGGCTTCACGATTCAGCACGGTTCCGCATATTACGGCGCAGGCATCTACTGCGAAGCAGCTGGCCCTACAATCAGCGGCAATGTCATAACCGGTTGCACAGCTACTGGCCATGCAGAATGGCAGTTTCTGTACGTAGACCCAAACGGAATGCCTTACTACATGGGAATCGGCTATGGAGGAAATGGTGGGGCCATATACTGCAAGGATGCGTCGCCCACCATAACCGACAACAACATAGTTCGCAACGCTGCGACTGGTTGGAATACAGGCTGGCCCCCTTATGGTTATGGCCAACCAACTGAGGGTGAAGGGTACGGTGGAGGCGTCTGCTGTGTCGGAACTTGTTCGCCGAACATTACCAGGAATGCCATATCGGATAACAGTTCTCGATATTACGGAGGAGGCATCTACTGTGAGGCCCCGGTATCGGCTACTATAACGGCGAATATCATTAGCGGTAACACAACTTCAGCCGGTGATTTCCTTGGATACGGTGGTTCAGGCGGCGGAGTGTATTGCTGCACTGACAGCCGAACATTTATCGCCAACAATCGAATCGAGCGGAATGTCGCTAGTGAAAGTGGTGGCGGCATCCTATGCGACGGAGCACTCATCACTGTTTCCAGTAATGTGATACGCGGCAATAGCGCGGGATTCTACGGCGGAGGAATTGAATGTATAATGGGCTCTGTTTTGAACAACACGATAGTTGGAAACGCAACCTACCACTGCTATGGCGGCGGCGTCTCGTGCTACTCCTACATTGCTGCAGTCATTGTGGGCAATGTTGTCGCATTCAACTCTTCCGGAATATGGGCGAATCACGGCGGGGGACAGCCTGATGGTCTGGTCACGCTCCGAAACAACTGTATCTACAATCCCGACGGTCTGAACTACAACGGCTTGGCTGATGCTACTGGGAAGAACGGCAATGTCTCAGTTGACCCGCGACTTGTGGCACCCGAATATGGCAATGTCACGCTGATGCCAGACTCCCCTTGCGTTAATGCAGGCGATAATGGGGTTGTCGAGTCGAGTTGGACTGACATGGCAGGGAATCCGCGCATACAACTAGACCGCGTGGACATCGGAGCGTACGAGTCCGACAAAAGCCAATCATCCTATCAGCCTCAGGTCATCCGAGTCAGCCCCAGCGGTGATGACGCTCTCGATGGCTCAAGCTGGCAAATGGCCAAACGAACTATGCAGGCCGCTGTTGATGCAGTTGCAATCGGCGGCGGTGACGTCTGGGTAGCCGAAGGCAGCTACAATACGAGCCTCAACCTAAAGATGAATGCCCATGTTTTTGGAGGTTTTGCAGGCCGCGAAACACTGCGGTCTGAGCGAAACGCGCTTGTCCACCCAACCATCATAGCGGGAACACCAACTTCTAGTGTCGTTGTGGCCAACAACATAGGATTTGGGCTTGCAACCGTTGATGGTTTCATCATTCAGAACGGAAGTTGCGGAGTCAGTTGCAACTACTCAGGCCCTCGCATCTCTAACAACGTAATCACTAATAATGGTCTAACCACATATAGCGCCGCAGGTGGCGTCTACTGCTCCTGGGCCTCACCTATTATTGTGGATAATACCATAAGCCAGAACAAGGGCACGGCGGGAGGGGTCGCCTGTTCTTATTCATCAGCTATCATCACGGAGAATCTTATTAGCAAAAATACGGGTACAGGTATAAGGTGTCAGGACTTCTCTCTTCCCACCATAACAAAGAACGTCATCACATCAAATCGAGGGACCAGCGGCGGGGGTATCTACTGCTACTATGCTGGTGACTTTATGCCCATTCAGTTTAATACTATATCGGGCAACAGTGCAACAAATGCCGGCGGAGGCATCTACAGCGTTTGTACCGCGTGGCCAATGATAGAGCACAATATCATTAAAGACAACAGTGCTGGCGACACGTACTACAAAGGTGATGGAGGCGGTGTATTTGGTAGCGGCGTTTTGCTCGTCAGCAATCTCATATCAGGCAATCAGGCCAGCCGAAACGGTGGTGGTGTGTATACTCGCGGCAATCCATTATTAGGTGCGCAGAATACAATAGTTGGCAACACCGCCGTGAATGGGGGCGGTATCTACGGCGAATCCATAAATACGTCATTCGATATTCTCGACAACATTATTGCATCCAATTCTTCCGGGATATACACAACGGCAGACGTGACCCTCAAGCTCCGCTCCAACTGCTTCTACAATCCTTCCGGCACGAACTATGACGGTAAGGCAGCCAAAGGAAGCGGTGATATCGTTGCCGACCCACGGTTCTTTGATGCAGCTCATGGTGACTATCACTTGAAGTCAGACTCGCCTTGTATCGACAAAGGCATACAAGAAACGTGGTTGCTCAACACGGACCTCGACGGACACCAATGTCCTGTAGACGGCAACAGTGATGGCGTTCCTACTATAGATGTGGGCTGCTTCGAGGCATTCGGGCAGTATGAAAGATTGGCGGACATCAAATCACTACCTGATGGCTCTGTAGTAAGGTTCTCGAATGGCGTCGTTACCGCGTCACTGCCCGGCAGGTTCTATGTGGAAACAGCAGACAGAATCATGGGTATCGGTATATCTGGAACTGCTCCTGGTGTCGGCAAGAAGGTCACTATAGAAGGTAATCTCACTACGACAGACGGGGAGAGACTGATTACTTCTACATGGATTGGAGATAGTGGTAACGAAGAAGTTCCCCTACCATGGTTTATGACAGAAAGGTCCCTTGGTGGTGGGCAACTCGGTTTCCAAGATGGAGTAAGTGATTGGCACGCAGTGAGAAAGAGCAATGATGACGGTAAACCCTATTATCAACGAGAGCTTGTCTCGTCAGGAGGTGTAAACAACATCGGGTTACTTGTGAAAATGATAGGCCGAGTTTCACAATCGACAACTACATATTTTTACCTAGATGGAGGCGCTGGCATTGATGACGGAATACCAGCAATTAAAGGCGTAAGAGTAGACTGGCCATTCAGCAATCTACCGCCAGCGGACGGTTCAATTATCAGTATCCTTGGAGTCAGCAGTTGCAGGGTTGTACATGATTCTATTGCAGGGGATGTAGTCGTCAGGTTACTAAGACCCGTATCTGCCAATTCGATAGTAATAATTCGGTAGTGTCTTCTGTTCTTATATTAGGATACTTCTGTCTATATATGGCATAGGATAGCCCCATACATGCCCCACGGGGGATGCAAGTCTTCAGGAGTCCCTACCCTCAAGCACAAGCCCTCATGACGGCCTTGATTTTTCACCGTCAACAATAGACCCAATTTAGGCAGAATAATCTCAATGTGCTTATCCGTGGTTGGAAGTAATCGAATGCGTTTTCTAGCACTCTCTTGCAGTCCTCGCGCGTGTGGGATAACCCCCATGGATGTGGTTTGGCGTGGAAAAGGATGAAAAGGGAGGAAAAAGCGTAGTGCTACGCGCGCGTAGCCAGTGCCCATACGCATGGGGTTTTCCTTCGCTTCTGCTATGACCCGAAGAAAACTGCATAAATCTGCGTTTTTTCAACGTCTTACGCGCGCGTAGCACTTACAGTCTTACAGACTACCTACCATCAAGAGTCCTCTTCACATCTTTAGCCGACATGCCCATCTTAGCACCCATCAACCTGAATAACCCATCAAAACGATGGCTGTCGTTGCACGATGTGTATGTCAGGTTGTAGCACTGCCGACAGCCGAAGTACTTCCCTCCGGATGGCAAGTATAACTTCCCTACCCGTCTATTGCAACGGCGCCCATTATGGCAAAGAGGGCAGAGGAACCACCACCGCTCACCACCAAAGTGTACAGGTGTGGTTGTCAACTCTACCTTATAATCAATAGACTCTTCCTCTCCCTTAACTCGATAGCATAACCTTATCCATCGGTCATGCGGATTAAGTGTATTTGTTTCATAGCCTATTGATGACCTCTCCTCCCCGTTTACGTTCCAGATCCACTTCCAACCACCGGTAACGTGCTTATATGCACCTATGGCGCCTTCTTTGACCCATCTATTTATATCTAGCGAAATACAGTCTTCTGCTACTTGTCTCCATCCGTATCTTGGCAATGTGTACCTCCGCTGATACCTAAATCATTTGGGATTTTGTGCGGTTTCACGCTCAAACAACGTGGTTGGCTCCAATAGCTTGTGTAACTATTGGAGCCACAACACGTGTAACATTAGCGCAGTTATGGACCTATTTTGTAGCCTAATGCTCTGCCGACACTATCAACATAGTACAACAGGCTGGATGCATGAAACGATGGGTTGCATTTAGTAGCGCGTTCTTGGACTGCTTCCATCTCACGCAATGCAATCCTCAAGTCAAACTTATCAGCCCTCGCCATACCTCTAGCATGCTCCCAATCAGAACTACACGGAGTGACACCCGGATTTAGTCTCCTAAATTGCTCAATAAGAGCGATAGCGAAATCAGCATCAGGGTCAAAATCATTTCTATCATTGGACTTGATGCTTATGCTTGATACTTCCCCTTTGACTTCCCCTTTGGCTTCGCCTTTAGGTTGACCTTGACTTATACTTATGCTTGAGCTATTCCCGTCTTCCTCCGGAGTAGGTTCGGAGTTAGCCCATATTGACGCTTCAGGATTGTTTGGGTTTGGAGGTACAATTGACGCCGCTTCACGGTCTGGTCTTAGGCCTTGCTGATGCTTCTTGAATGAAGGCAACTCAAGAAACGTATCATCTTCTACTTGATATCGAACGACCAAACCATGCTCTGCCCATTCATCTATAAAACGTGCCATCTTCTTTGGAGTAATGTCACGTCTTCTAGGGAATAGCATCGAAGCGACCATGGCCGGGTCACCAAAGACCCGGCCCTCACAGTCAGCGTGAACGATAAGCCATGTAAACGCCAGTCGGCTAGTATCGGAAGATAGGTCGCTAATGGCCTTATCGCCCACAATGCACTTTGAAATAAATCTTCCTCTAGCCACTATGCACCTCCCCAGTCAGATGGCCCAAAGAGTAAACCTTGCTCAGAATCCAGACGTGTGAAGTACTTACGTGGTAGAAAAATCTGGCTTCCAAAGCCGCCAAGGTTGTCTACCTTACCATACTGCTCATACGCACCTAGAGGCGCCTCTTCAGTGATTCTGGTGTCATCTGTGATGATTCTTACAGCATCAACACCTAAGTCATGGGCTTGCTGCACAACGCTCAACTCAAGCCCCCATCCTCTGTGTTTCTTGCAGAAGTGGCGTTCTTCAGAAACACGGGCCTTTTGAAGTATACGGTGTCCGCCTTCTGTCACTACATAACCGATGCATTTCCTGCCGCAAGGTGTGTCTACGTAAACAGGTATGCCATTACCACTTGAATCTCTTCGCGTTTTAGGGTACACTGGTGGTGTACCTCCTTTCAGAGGGGGTGTCGGTTTGTCCCACGGTCAAAGCTTGGCGGCGCGACCCGTGGGACATAATTGTTTGTGACCTCATTTGTCCATCTCCTTTCTGCCCGCATCAGCGAGCATCTTCTCCAGCGCCGGTTTCGACACTAGAACTCTTCCGCCGATTCGCACTACAGGAAGCTCATCCCGTCGTGCTGCCGCGTATGCTGCCGTTCGACCTATACCTAACACTTTCGCGGCTTCTTCAACTGGTAATGTTTGTGTGTTCAACTGTATCACCTCCTAACACATTATGCTTGACAGGTATATTATACATCAGTTAATATACCCTGTGAAGTGTGCCAGTTAGTCGCGTGACATACGGCGCCTTGACGAAAGATTTACCACATTATTAGCGTCTTTCAGCGCCCATTGGCGAGTCATTCGAGGGGGAGCTTATGGAGACACACGACGCAGAATACCTGCAGCAAGTTACAATCGATGGCTACAAGTGGCAGCAGTATCTCTTCAAACACAAGACGGTCTTGTGTTTACTGGAATCACATTCTGTTTCTGGTCCGTCTAGTAAAGGAATTACAACTTCGTATAAGTATGTTCCGATAATGCGAAATCTGGGACTGTTTCGACGTTTTGCACGACTCAACATTAAATCTCGGGTAGAAGTTCTGTCATTTGCCAATAAATACGGGATGCTGGGGCTAGATACTCACTATGACCGCGAACTTGGCGAGACAGTAGAAACCGCAAGCTCTTGGCACTACGATGTTACAGCCATGAGTATCTGCGTCGCGATGATGGATGCCATTCGTACTGAAAGTAGCCACATTGATGCATGTACACTAGCAAAATACATACATTGGGAGAGTGATACCCATCCCGAGTTCAGCTACCCATATTATGACCGTGTCCGCATGAAAAGCATGCTTGAGTTTCGACGTTTTGATGATGGCATTGTATCCTCATACGCTGTGGAGCATTTTTTCAGCGAGCTACCCCCAGGTTCGTTACTCAAACCAGCAAGGGAAGCAATCCGCAAGTTAGTTAACGACAACTTGCGAGGGCATATCTACTACCAGATGCAAAACAGTATCGCAGGAACGCAATTACTCGTTGCAGAACCTACATCCCTACATGGCGCACTATGGCTACAATTCGCTCATGCAATGGTTAGCAACGAGGTAGAATGTCCTATCTGCCACAAAAAGTTTGTCCCCACACGAAAGGGCCACGTATACTGTAATGATGCCTGCAGGAAGCGGGCTAGTCGCAGGCAAGCCGAATAGGTTGAGTGAGCTGATTGTGTTCATAGTCAGCTCACTCGGCATTCATTACTTCAGTCTCTTCCGCCCCTTCGTCTGCTTCGCAGCATTAAGCCTATCAGCAGGAGAATAGAGGCGGTGCTTGTCCTGTACGTCTGTCTGGGATAGTTCAGCATACCTGCGGGTCATTGTAAGGTCTGTATGCCCAAGCATCTTTTGAAGACTGAACACATCACCGCCATTGCGAAGATAGGACACGGCGAAGGTATGCCGGAATGTGTGGGGGCTGCATCTAATGCCTTTGATATTGGCAAGCTCGCACCTGCGTTCTATGATATCTCGAATCCTGTAACGGTCCATCTGTCCACCGAGAGAACTAACAAAGAATGCGTCTGTATCAAGTTCACCTCGGCGCGCGACGTAGGCATTAAGAGCTTGTCGTGTGGCATTCCCGAATGGAACCACCCTCTCCTTATCCCCCTTGCCAAGAACCAACACCGTGCAGTCAGTCCAGTTGAAGTCATTCATCTCAAGACCGGCAACCTCTGACGCGCGAAGTCCGCAGTCAACCAGCATCATCACGACAGCCCTATCCCTGGCGCCTAAGAAGTCCTTTCCGCACGTGGACAGCACACTGTCTACCTGGTCCATTGAGAACGTGTGTATGACCGTCTTACGGCGTTTGGGCCTGTCTACGTTCGCCATGGGGCTGGACTCCAGGTAGCCCTCATCCATCATATAGTTGAAGAACGTAGACAGAGTAATGTGACTGTGACTGGCAGTGGTGGAACTCTTCTTGTCGGCTTCATCCGTCAAGAACGCGCGTATGGTCTGTGGGGTGAAGTCTTTGGGAGCGGTGGACTCTCCTGCGGCTTCCAGATAGCGCCTGAATGCCTGCAGTCTGTGACCGTAATACTCAATGGTGCGTTCGCTGAGGTTCTTGCCCTTGCAGTAGGCAAAGAAGCTGTCTACAGCCGCCTGGAGGTCTTCAACTACACTGTTATAACCTGGGATTCTCACTACGTTAGTTCGTGCCATGATTCGTCACCTCAATGGGTCTAAAGTCACGGCAAAACGGAACCAAGGGCGATTACGTAAAATCGCAAAACCAGGGGCGGTTGCACATTCTTTGAAATAGCACTTGGGTGGTTAAGGGAGTCGAATCGGGGGGAGTTTGAGCACGAATTGAGGTCCGTACAAAAAATTGGCTCCCCGGCGTGGACTCGAACCACGAACCCCCTGGTTAACAGCCAAGTGCTCTGCCAATTGAGCTACCGAGGAACATTGTTGACGCAAAAATTATAACAACTTCAGTGGCGGTGTGTCAACAGTTTTGCATTGTTTATGGTGAAATTCTATGCTAGTCCCATCCTCTCCAGGCGGGCGATTCTTTCTTCTGTGGAAGGGTGTGTGCTGAACATATTTGTTATGCCCCTGGCTGAGAATGGGTTTACTATGAACATGTGAGCTGTGGCGGGGTTGGCTTCCATTGGGACCATTTCCCGGCCTTGTTCCAATTTTCGGAGTGCGTTGGCCAGGGCCCAGGGTTTGCCTGATATCTGCGCCCCACCCGCGTCGGCTCCGAATTCACGGGATCTTGATATTGCCAGTTGGATGAGCGTTGCGGCTAATGCACCTATCATTGCAACGAGCAGTATTACTATTGGGTTGCCACCCTCTCTGTCGTCATCTCGCATACCACCAAAGATCATCGCAAATCGGGCCATGTTGCTTAACATCATAATCGCCCCAGCCATTGTGGCGGCTATTGTTCCGATGAGGATGTCGCGGTTCTTCACATGAGCCAACTCGTGACCGAGTACTCCCTCAAGCTCATCGGTATCCAAGATACGCATAATCCCATCGGTAACGGCTACTGCTGCATGGTTGGGATCACGGCCAGTAGCGAAGGCATTGGGCTGATCTGCGGGAATCTGGTATACCTTGGGCATAGGCATGCCGGCACTCTGGGTGAGTCTGCGGACTATGCCGAATAACTGTGGTGCCTGTGATTCATCCAATTTCCTGGCGCCATACATCTTCAATACGATCTTGTCACTGAACCAATAGCTGCCAAAATTCATAGCTACCGCTATTCCGAACGCTATCAGCATTCCTGATCGACCGCCTACTAAGTTTCCCACCAACAGTGCGAGCCCGATTAAAGCGCTCATCAGGAGAAAAGTTTTGAACCAGTTCATCTTCCGCCTCAATATCACAAATAGTGAGCCTCTGCTCACCCAACATGACTACTAATCGTACTACGCTTTCCAGCGTTTGAGAGTTCCTACCTACTTTACTTATTGTTTATATAACCCAGGGTGGATTTACCTGCCCTGGGTTATTATAACTCTACAAGTTTACCGTGCGCCAGGTTGAGCCTGTGCCTGTCTTATCAATTGTTGCTCTCTTGCTTGAGATATGCCAATCAGCGATGCTACTCGATTTATTCTATCAGGCACATCAGGGTGAGTGGAAAGGTATCTATTTATTCCACCCGTCCTCTGCATTCCCAGCTTCGCAAGGGCTTCAATTGCAGCTTCTTGATTATAACCGGCACCAGCCATTATCTGCACTCCATATGTATCGGCCTGGTATTCCTGCGACCTGCTGTAACCACGATTGTATAGCGTGTACATGATATTTACACCTTGCGTAATTGCACTGCTTGAACTACCAAATAGCAGCGAACCTATGCCCTGTGCAAGCAAAGCGCGGTTTATCGCGTCTCTGCCGTGCTGGGCTGCTATATGTCCAGTTTCGTGTGCAAGAACAAACGCCAACTGTGAATCAGTAAGCATATCAACCAATCGCTTCGTGATAAGCACAGGCCCACCCGGAGCAGCGAATGCGTTAATGATGTTGGAGTTGAGCACTTGGTAGGTATAGGTAACATCCCTTCTCGGCGATACTGCTGCTACCTGCCTGCCAATTCTGGCAACACGTTGTGTGGCAATGGGATCAGTGCTCAATCCCCCATACTGCCGAATCACATCCTGCTGGACCTGTTTTCCAACACTAACTTCCATCGACCGCGATACCAGCATTAACGCATAGCTGGGCAATGCCGCAGCTGCTGTAATAAGCAAAACCATTATTAAAATCACAATGCTGTGTGACTTTTGCATCTATGATCACCGCCTATCTATGTATACGATTACTCAATAATCTTAGACGCATTTTCCCTTATGTACGTGCCACAAATTCGCACACGCACAAACCTTGGCGGTAATAGCTCTATTTGAACCAGGAATATCCTAAGCTGAAGAATGTGGCATTTACACCCAGGTTAGGATCGGCAAGGCCGGCATTTGAGGTGTGTGAAAAAGAGCAGTCGAATGTTATTGCGGAGCTAGATGTAACGGCTTGCTGGAAAGTGATTCCAAACTGTTCATTAAAGTTCAGGTTTCCGCCGAGTTCTTCTACACCATTAGGAAAATACATGAACCCAAAGCGGAAATTCCATGCGAATGCGGTGCTTCCTCTTCTAATAAAATAATGCCGGTAATCTGCATTACCCCAGATTGTTGAGCCATCATCAACAGTGTCTACTCCACCACCAATGTTATAGCCCAATTGGGATTCTCTAGATACAAAGGTTGCGTAGCGAAGATTCATAGTGTAAAGCGAGATGTGCTGAGATTCACGCGGGATATCGTAATTCTGGCCCCAACCTGCTGAAATAGAGACTTCACGGTCACCTGGCAAAAACGAGTTAAACTTCATATCATCTGCTTCTGCAGATAGATGTGTGCAAGTAATTATAAGAAATACTGCGAGTAGTGTGATTCTATTTATCATACTATTTACTACATCCTGTATCTATTAACTATATGCTAGTCTGGCAAAGTCATTGAGTCAAGTTTCCAGAGACTTGTGTTCTGGCAAGAACTCGCCTGATGTGCTAGAATCTGTTAAGATGCGCCGCATTTTGCGCTCCGGTTGTCCACGATGTGTGCCGAGGCCGATACGTTGATTCGCAAATTAATCCTGCTCCTTACAACAGCGGTTCTGATTATACTGGCCACAGCTCCGTTCGGGTGGTGCCAATCAGCCGGCAAAAAAACGAAAATCCTCGCCCAGTTGTCTCAATCAACAAAGGCGCAGTTGCCCACGCGCGTTTCCAACTCTGTAAACAGTTCCCGGCTTGAATCGACCCAATTGGCGCTCGATCTTATCGTATATCGATTTATGTCAAAATCCTCGGGTGCGCCTGCGGATGTAAAAAACATCAATACAGTGATCCCCGCACTCAACAAACAGTTAAACGACCCTGTGTTGGATTGGGCTGACCAGATGCTTACAGTCGCATTGCAGCAGGTTGGTAAAGCTGATGTACCGCCTCGTGATGAACGGGTAGCATTGATTTCGGATATTCGCAGAGAATATCAGATGGCTATGGACTACCGAGAATCGTATCCAGTGGAGGCCACAAACTCCCTTACTGCCCTCGTTGAAATTTGCCAGAAGCTACAGTTAGACATTTCCGAAGCGTTGGTGCTTAAGCAATTAGGCGATCATTATTTCTATGATATGACCCGATTCCGTCAGGCTGAGACCTGCTACAGCCGTGCAGCGTGGGTGTTTACAGCTTATGATTGCACACAGTCGAGCGCGGTTGTCTATGATGACTACGGAACGCTCAATGCTTGGACCGGCCGCTACTCGGCAGCGACTGATAACTACACCCAGGCGGCCCGGCAGTGGGTGTTGCTGTCTAGTCAGGACTCCAGCGGTTATCGCTTTAGGGATATGGCGGGGATCGAGTTCATGAAGGCTGGAGAGGCGCTGAGGGCTGCGGGCGAAACCACAAAAGCATTAGAAATGATGACAGCGTATGGTCTCGATCAGTTGCGAACCTGGGCCCACGCCAGCAACTCTTATGGCATATTAATCACTAATCTTATAAAGGTCGCTGATCTTTTTGCAGATAACGGCAATGTGGCAAGGTCCGTGGATCTCCTGCAGGAAGCGAAGCGAGCAAGTCAGGTTCTTGCGGACCCCATATTATTGGCGAGAACTTACGAAAAGCTCTCCTCTGCTTATTCGGCAGCTAATCAGCCAGCCAACGCTCAGGAAGCTCTGCGTAAGCGAGAAAGTGTTTTGACCGAAGCCGCTTCTTCAGGCGATGTGGCAATGACCACACTTGAGAAGTCACCGTCCATGCCTCAAAAGACACGAGATCCTCTTCTGGTAAAGGCTGAAAAAGGTGCATGGGCATATCAAGCTCTTGAAGATCTCAAAAAATCCGCATTGGCTTGGCGCAGATTGGCGGATGCCTCAGGAAAATCGGGGTTAGTTGATCGACGCATTTCCTACCTGCGGTCACTCGCAGCCGTTTTGGACCAGCAAAGTATACCTCAAGAATCGCTTGAAGTGCGAAGAGAAGCCGCCACTACTGCAATGAAAGCCGGAAAGAAGACACTGGCAGCGGAAATAGTACAGGATATGGTCCAGGCATTTATTGACATTGGTGACTTGCAGAACGCCATTGAAGGCTTTACTGAACTAGTCCCCATAATTGAGGGGGCTGGAAACGTGCGTGGTGCGGCACGAGTTCTTGAGGCACGTGGACTCCTGCTCGCAAAGCATCAGCAATATGATCAAGCCATAAAAGACCTCCAAGATGCACGAATAAGGTATGTTACTCAGGTGGGCGACTCATGGGCGGCTGGGGATGTGGCATTGGAGCTTGCTTCTACACAAACCTCTGCAAAAAAAATAGATGAGGCAAGGAATACTCTCGAAGCTGCACTTGAAGATATTGAATCTAAATACGCGCAAGAAAACGTCGATCCGGGTCTTGATCCAAAGCGAAGTGAGACTTTACAGAGCCTATACAGGGACTTAGCGTCCGCATGTGTTCATCAAGACAAACTAGACGATGCCCGGAAGTTGATGCTCAAGGCTAAGCGCTATCTGTGGTTGCCCGACCTTATTAGAAGTATGAATAATGGCTCCGATACTGCTGTAGCAAGCTTTGCAGGCAGCCTGGATATACTCGGCGGAGATCAAATTACATCACCCGAAGATACGCCAGGCAAGGAAAGGTTGCTGGCAGACAACTGGGCTGCTTATACGCAGACATGCTGGATGCTGGCAAAGCAGTATCCGTCCACCTACAACGCCCTGCCTGTTGACCCACTCGATCTATTCAGATCCCGCGCGACGTTGTCTCGTATAGCCACGGTGATCGAGTATATGGTTACAGACTCTTCTGTATATGTGTTTACATGCAGTTATGGCAAACCCACATGTCGGGAACTAGCAGTACCTCGTCAGGACGTAGATAAAACAGTCGCTGAGCTGCGCAAAGCCTTGAAGAGTTGTGAGGAGAGTTTGAGCGCGGGCATACCCATTCCTGCGGCTAACGATTGGCGGGTTTCTGTTTTCTCGGATATTACACGCCCGCTGTCTTCGCTTTACGATGCTCTGCTTGCGCCTGTAAAGCCCGATCTTGTAGATTCTCAATTACTTGTATTTGCCGTACCCTCAGAGTTTGCAGGTATTCCGATGCAGGCACTGGTATCGCCGGGGAGCAGTGATACGCCCAGGTTCTTGATACAGGACTACGGTGTTAGTTATCTGTCCAGAGGAACGCTTTCTAATCTGCTCAGCCGGGATAGCAAGGCTATTGATCCCACTTCCGACAGGTTGGCTGTTTTTGCTGATCCTGAAAGCAACCTCAAAGGGGCTCAAGAAGAAGCCAAAGCTATAAGAGCGGTTTATATAAACTGCCAGTGGTATCTCGGACCACGGGCTAATGCTAGTAATTTTTTGAAGGAATGTGAGAATGCGAGCATACTTCACATCGCCGCACACTACAGGATCGATCCGAATCCGGCTAAGTTTGAAATGATGCTGGCTTCGGAAGGAGACTCGGACGGAAGCATCACAATCGACGATTTATCGGATATAGAAAACACGCATTTGGATCTTGTGGTGCTCTCGGCGTGCAATTCAATATCATCCAGTGATCCTGTTTCTTCCGGTCCTTCAAAAGCCGCCGAGGTATTTTCATTGGCGGGAGCGAAGTCTGTAATGGGTGGTCAGTGGAAGGTATCTGATGATGCTGCGTCGAAGATAATGAGCGACTTCTACCGCAGCCTGAACAGGGGCATGTCCAGATACGAGGCCCTCAGGCGTGCACAGATGTCACTTATAAACTCAGCACAATTCGCCCACCCGTTCTATTGGGCTTGCTTTGCTTTATATGGAAATCCGTGGTGACGAAGTAATTAAGAATGTAGAGTTGGCAGTGAGGGTTGATGGACGCACAGAGGCTGCTTGAGGCTTATATACATACGCCTGGAATCAAGGGCGATCAATATTGGGAAGAACTCTCTAACGTGGTCGGCAACCTCGTGCACAGGGCTGCGTCAAAAAAAGAGACGTCTGACCTGGAAGACTTTGAGGAAGACTGCATTTTAGCGATTTGGACTAAGATCAACGCGCTCAAGAACGGCGAGTCGGACACCAGCATCGACAACATCGAAGCGTTCATCCGCCGCGCGGTACACAATCGATATTGTGACGCCATTCGTCGAAAGCGGCCCACGTGGTATAACCTCAAGCTGGAGATACTTGAAATCTTCTCAGGCAAGGCAAATGTCGATGGCTTCGCGCTTTGGGAAAGTGCGGATACGGGTTCACGGCTCTGTGGATTTGCCAAATGGTTAGGTTCCAGCAAGCAGGCAAGCTCAAAGTGCAGGGAAATCACCGACAATTCACGCAAGTTCAGAACAGGTTTTCTTCAGAATCAAGACCCGCAGGAACTGCCCGTTTACCAGGTCGCAGCGGCGGTTCTGGATTACTGCGGCGGCCCTGTAGATGTGGATGCGCTTACTAGTTGTATTGCGGACCTTACGCAAACGCGCACCACTGAACCACTCTCAATCGACGCACAACCCGATGGTGACGAGGAGGGCGGAGCGCCTGTTGATTGGCTGATCTCGCCAGATACGGATGTGGAAAAACAAGTAGTGGATGCGGGCTGGTTCAGCCATGTGATAGATTGGTTCTGGAAAGAATTTTTGGAACTATCTATAAAGCAGAGAAAGGCGCTTCTCTATGGGATGGGCGCTGATCAGGTGATGGCTCTTGTGGCGGCTGTTGGTATGAGATGCGTAGCTGATTCTCTGGATCTTTCCCCCGCACAGTTAGCATCACTGATCGCAAAACTGCCTTTGCCCGATGCTGAGACCGCTGAAGAGTTGGGTGTGCAGGCAAGAGCGGTACCCAGCGTTAGGTTTAAGGCCTGGGGACGGATCAGAAGAAGAACTCGCAAGTCTGCCCTGTCTCTTGACGAAGAACAGGCGCTGGCATAAAGACATTTTTATATTCTGTTGAGATCATTATTGGCAACATGGCGGAGAACCTTGCGTCTGCTTAACGTGTGAGGCGCAGGTATAAGACAATGAAGTGCATAGACAAGAAAGAGTTAATACAATTCATAAAAGGCAAACTGGATCCTGAACAGTTGCTGGCTGTTGACGAACACCTCGCTGGATGTCCTGAGTGCAAAGCTCAGCTACGCGAACTGCCTGGTTTCAACAGCGCCAAACGTGATTTCGGCACGGCTGTAATGGATATAGCGGATTGTCCTGACTATGGTGTGCTTTCAGCGTATGTGGATGGCGCGTTGCCGCTAGACGAACGTGCCGGAGTTGAATCCCACGCGAACCTTTGCGAGATGTGCTGCAGAGATATTGACCGGATAAGAGAGTTGAGATCTCATGCGACAATGCGGCAGAATGTTATCGTGCGGCCGGGAATGAGCAAACATCACGAGAGGCATGGCATCAGAATCTGGAAGAGAACGCTTGCTGGCGTAACTGGTGCGGCTGTTCTGGCTGTTATTGCATTCGGCATAACCAATATGCATGCCGTCTCAAAAGCACCTGTGTCTGTTGCAGTGAACCCAACGGCTGTTGAGCATTCAATGCCGGGGGCTACGACAACTGCGCCGTCTACGAAGCCTCAACCTGCGACGGTAGGGGTTCAGCCAACACCTGAATTAACACCAAATCCTGTCACACCAAAACCGAGTATGGTTGCAGAAAACCCGAATACGGTTAAGCCTACTGCTAAAACCATGCTTAGTGATGGTTCTTACAAAGTTATACAGCAAAATGGCAAGTTAGCTATGGCCAATGCAAATGGACAGCCCGTAAGAACAGCACTTGAGGCCCGTGTGGCTGCTGCGATTGATGAGAAACTCCGCACAGGCAAGATCAAACTTGACAAACCGGTTCAGATGGCTATGGCTTCAATCGCAACAAGAGGCGGAGGCGATTTCAGCCCTCTTCCAACTGCACCCAAACTTGTCGGCCCTAAAGGCAAAGTTTTGATGAGCAATAGACCTGGCCTGGTGTGGAAAAGTGTTGACCTTGCTGAGTCTTACAGGGTCAGAGTTTATGATAGTGCCGGGCGAGTAGTAGTGGACGAAGTCACCCAGGCAGCTTCATTCACCCCGTCTCAACCACTTCAGCGAGGCCAGGTATATACGTGGCGTGTTGGAGTCAGATTTAGCGAGAGTGATTCCTGGGCTGAATCAACACCAGCGAAGTTTAGAGTGATTTCAGACGAAGACTCAAGATTGATAGCTAAAGTGAAAAATAGTCTTCCTGGTTCGCATCTGGCGCTTGGTGTGGCATATGAATCAGCCGGGCTTACTGATGAAGCACAACAGGAGTACAGAGCACTTCGCAGAGCTAACAGACACTCTGACCTTGCTAAGAAACTTCTCTACGGTGCCGCTGGAATCAGCCAGTAATCCCATCAGCTATATATAAAAGTAGATACCCCTACCCGCTTTGAGGCATCCCAGCGAGTAGGGGTTTTCTCTCAATGTTTCGTAAATGTGACAATTCAGGGTATTGCACCTACAAAAAGAGCGGATTTCATACCGATACTGGTAGTGATAGAAATTGTTCGGAAGGGAATCCGTCTAGTTGTGTAATCTCCTCCAATGGCACTCTATCCAGCTCACGTATATGCATTGCCTGTTCGTTGGCGGTGCGTTGTTATCGTGCTGTATGATTGTTGCCATAATCACCAACATCTACCTTTCCAGGCTTCGCTCACGTATCATAAGCTCAGAATCACACTATAAGGGACTCATGGATGGCTCCCCGAATGGTGTAGCTGCATTTGATCGCAATGGGCACTACCTCAGTATAAACCCAGCATGCTTACGTCGCATGGGGTGGCGCGAGAGCGATGTGATCGGTAAACGCTTTGTCGATTCATGGCCACTGCCAACCAGGCCAATCGTTGAAAATGCATTACATCTTGTCCTTGAAGGCGCTCAATGTGGGTTTGAGGCCGATTGCATTAAACCTAATGGGATCAAAGTTACCTGGTATGTAGTGCTCAATCCTGTATTTGGCCTGGAAGGTAATGTAGAAAGCATCGCATCTATCTGGACCGATGTTTCCGAGGAAAGAGCTACAGCCGATGCTCTTCGTGAGCAAAAAGTAAGAGCACAGACTTACCTCGATGCAGCCAAGGTTATAATGATCGTCATTGATACTAATGGGCTCATTCAGATGATGAATAAGCTGGGCCGTGAGGTTCTCGGATGCAAAAAGGATGAAATTATAGGAGCCAACTGGTTCGATAGATTCGTGCCTGAAGATATTAGAGAACAAGTAAAGAGATCATATACTCGCCTTTTATCAGGCGAGCTGGAAATGGTTGATTATTACGAGAGTTCCGTAATCACGGAAAGCGGTGAACAACGTGTAATTGCCTGGCACAACACCATTATACGTGATGAGGCTGGCCGGATATGCAGCACACTGTGCTCAGGTGAGGATATTACGGTGCGACGAAGCGCGCTCGAAGAATTGGCAAGAAAGGCTAGAGAAGACTCAGCTCTCGCCGAGTTATCAGAGGCACTTCTCGCATCTGCAAGTGTTGACGAAATTTCAGACCTGGTACTCAAACATGGGCAATCACTTACAGGCAGCGATTTTGGATTCGTAGGCTACATGGACCCGACGGATGGAACATTGGTTTCATCTACAATGTCCCAGAGCGTATGGGATACATGCCAGATACCGGATAAGGATATCAGGTTCAAATCGTTCAACAACTTATGGGGATGGGTTCTTAAGAATAGAAAGCCGGTATTATCAAACTCACCATCCACGGATGAACGCTCAGTTGGTGTGCCAAAAGGCCATATCCCGATAGAAAAGCTCCTTGCGTTCCCGGCACTCACAAGAGATCGATTGGTGGGGCTTATTGCCCTTGCGAACCCAGGGCGTGATTATACCGAACATGATATGGATGTGGTTGCGCGGCTGGCGTCACTATACGCTCTTGCTGTGCAGCGGAAGCAGATGGAAGACGATCTGAATGAAAGCCAATCTGAATTGGCTGCCATATTCTACAATGCTCCCGGCACGCTTCTTCTTGTTGATGATGAATGTAAAGTCCATAAAGCGAACCTGAACGTTGGTAGAATTACTCAAGTTGAGCCCAATGAACTTATCGGTCTCGCATATGGAAACGCACTAAGTTGTGTTCACGTAAACGATGGCCCAACAGGCTGTGGATCTGGAATGGCTTGCACAGAATGCAAGATCCATTTGGCTGTGGCAAACATACTGGAGACGGGATTCAACAGCGAACGAATAAATGCGACAATAGCTATCAACGCTAATGGTCAATTACGTGAGATGGATGTGTTCCTCACTACCGCACTCTTTTACATAGATGGTAAACGATTAGTCCTGTTATGCATCGAGGATGTAACTGAGCAAAAACGTGCTGAAAAGCTCCTTCGCATTCAAACATCAGCGATGAATGCCACCAGCGATCAGATTGTAATTACCAATGCTAAAGGCATGATTGAGTTTGTAAACCCCGCCTTTGAACGGCAAACCGGTTATAGTTTCCAGGAAGCTGCTGGACATAAGCCGAATGTATTAAAGTCTGGAAAACAAGGTGGCGACTTCTACTCCGACCTCTGGAAAACTATCAATCAAGGTAATACATGGCACGGCGAAGTGACTAACCGGCGCAAAGATGGGAGCTACTACACCGAGGACATGACAATCACTCCTGTCAGGAGTATCAATGGCTCTATTGAACATTTTGTAGCTATCAAGCGTGACATCACAGATAAGAAAGTTTATGAAGAAAGACTCGACTTCCTTGCTTACCACGATCCGCTCACTGGTCTTCCGAACAGGCTTCTATTCAGTGACAGGCTCACACACAGGCTTGCACATGTGCAGAAAAATGATGAAATGCTGGCAGTTATATTTATCGACCTCGACAGGTTCAAGTTTATTAACGATTCACTGGGACACAACGTAGGCGATATGCTCCTAAAAGAGGTTGCTCATCGATTAGCGGGGTACATTAGGCAAGGTGATACACTCGCCAGGATGGGTGGAGATGAGTTCACAGTCATAGTGTCGGATATAACAAAGCCGGAGGACACTGCAATTGCGGCGCAAAGAGTACTGCAGTCATTCTCTGAACCCTTTTTAATTGATGGGCATGAGATGTTTGTCTCGCCTAGTATGGGCATCAGCACATATCCATGTGACGGTTTGGATGTGGAAACGCTTGTGAAGAGTGCGGACACCGCGATGTACCGTGCCAAAGAACAGGGCAGGAACAACTTCCAGTTCTATACCAAAGGGCTCAATTCCGCGGCTATGGAGAAGATGACTCTGGAAACAAACCTGCGCAGGGCTATTGAAAGAGAAGAACTGATGCTTTATTATCAGCAGAAGGTTCAACTTGACACGGGAATGACCCTCGGTGCCGAGGCCCTTATCAGGTGGAAGCATCCTAACATTGGTATGGTTTCTCCTGCACAGTTTATACCGCTAGCTGAGGAATGCGGCCTTATACTGCCGATAAGCGACTGGGTTTTGCGCACCGCTTGTGCTCAAAACAAAGCATGGCAGGACCAGGGATTCCCTGCAATCGGGATCTCTGTAAATATATCCGCGCGGCAGTTCCAGGACAGGGATCTAATAGAATCGGTGAAGAATGCACTGGACACAACTGGGCTTGACCCAATGTATCTTGAACTTGAGATTACTGAAAGTATGTTAGTTAAGAATCCTGATCTTGCGTCGTCATTCCTGAATCAACTTAAGTCGATGGGAGTGCGGATCTCCATTGACGACTTTGGCACGGGTTATTCATCCCTGAGCTATCTCAAGAAACTGCCAATTGACGCTGTTAAGATAGACCAATCATTCGTAAAAGACATCACCGCCAACCCCGACGATGCCGCAATCGCCAGCGCTGTGGTTGCTATGGCTCATTCTATGAAACTGGAAGTAGTTGCTGAAGGCGTGGAAACACTGGAACAATTAGAATTCCTGCGGTCGATAGAATGTGACCAGGTACAGGGTTACTTCATAGGACGTCCAATGCCGGTAGGCAGCTTCACAGACACACTGTGTGACTCCATGTGGGACGCGGGCCTGTTCGCCGCATAGATTAATGCTGAATGTTTGTTAACACAACGCCTTCACGGGTATAGAAACCTGTGGGTGGCGGGGTGCAATGAACTTTCTTCTCAACCTTAACCGGCTAATACAAACCTCTACATTCTTGCACGACTATTGTGTGGGGATGTCATTTCACAAGTCTATAGGTTGTATCGGGAAACCCTTTTCCCGATACCGCCCCTCGGGCGACAGTGGTTCTGAAAGAACCGCGAGAGCCGGACGCACGGAGATTTCGGGAAAAGTGTTTCCCAAAATAACAGGCAATGGCTATTTTCAAATCAAACGATCCACTAGAGCTATAGTATATATCATCCTCTCATATCTTCTTCCAACCTACATCAACATCAATAGGCAGGTGCTTTAGGCATGACAAGGCTCTGCACCCGTACTTTTGATGAGACTATTATGCACGCCGACCCGGACATAATATTGAATGTGGTGGCGGATATAGAACGGTGGCCTCTAATATTGCCACACTATCGGTCAGTCACTGTTAAGGGTATGAAAGATGGTGGTCGGCTCGTGGAAATGTCGGCTATGCGAGGGCGCATACCTGTGTGGTGCACGGCTGTGCAAAGGCTTGATGCAGGTGAACGAAGGGTATACTACCGGCACGTAGGCGGGCCTACACGGGGGATATACGTAGAATGGCGTATTGAACCCATGGGAGATGGCGTGCGTGTTAGTGTTACTCACATACTGACATTATCATATCCTATAGTTCGCACACTACCCGGACGGTGTATTGTCCGTAGATACCTTATCAAGGGCCTGATGGATATGACGCTTAGTCGGATTAAGACGATAGTGGAGTCTGAAGATGAATATTGATAAAGTCCACAGCCACACAGCACCGGCTGTTACAATAGAGAAAATTGCCGCATTGGTGGTGATCTTTGGAGTAATATACGCTCTGTATTTGCTCCAGACTGTAGTAGGCGAATTTAAGCAGGCATCAGCTAAGTTGGATAAATTTGACAAGCTGTCTCGCGATGTCGGTAAACTCTCTGGTAAACTTGAAATTCTTGATCAAGCGAACTTACGAATTGATAAAATGGAAAAGTATATGCGTTATGTTCCAATGCTCGCAAAGACGGGGCAGGACGCGCTTGCCGTATCCAAGGGGATGGACCATAAGCTAGAGATAACAAATCAAAGACTTATTGGCGCGAATCAATGTATGGTAGACTCAGCAGCACAGATAGGCACGTTAGGCCGGAGCGTCGATGGAATGCACTCCGAGATGACCAGGATGACCGGCACAATGGATAAGATGGCTGGGGCACTGCCTTCTATAGGAGGAGTTCAACAACTCCTTGCTAAGACAAGTTCAAGCCTTGATAAGACTGCCACAGGTGTTGGCCAGGTGACAACGGGTATAGACAAAGTCGGTGGTGGGCTTGATGAAATGCGCTTGCTGCTGCACTCAATGAACAACCAGTTCTCAACTCTGCAAGAAATGAAGCCAACGCTGGACAAGACCAACACAACCCTTGAAAACGCATTCGCTATGCTTCAACCACTCAGCGAGAGTATTCCACAGCTTACATCGTCTATGCAGGAAATGAACCAGACATCAAGGCAGATGAGCGATACAACACTTGAGATGGCTAGAAGCATCAAAAAGACACCTAAACAGGGCGCGCTAGGCCTCGCAATCCTGACCGCTGTTCAGTTTGCGAAGTGACATATACCTCCTGATCAGCATCCTGAATACAAAAGCCCCGCCTAGCATAACTACAGCCACAAACACAAAAATCGATCTGATCCCGAATTCGGCTCCAATACGCCCGGCTGCAAGCGGGGCAATTAAAGCGCCTAACGTGCTGGCAGACTGCTGCACTCCATAAGCCCTTCCACGGAAATCTTCGTTTACTCTCGTGCATGTGATCGCTGCTGTAGATGGTGATATCGAAGCAAGCCAAAGCCCGGCTATGAAATACATAATACCAAACAACCATACTACAGGCATTGCCGCTAATAGTGCAGATCCAACCGCGCCACCGACCAATCCGATCAGAATGGCGCGCTCCCAACCCCTTTGCTCGCCGAATCTAGTCCATACCTGCGCGCTGATTACAAACGCCACAGCCGGAAGTGAGAACACAACTCCCACGATCCACTCCGCAGCACGCATATCTTTCAAATACAGTGTAAGATACGGGCTGATAGCCGCACCGAACATCGCCGCAATCATAAGTGCCCACATGATCGCCAATTGCACCGGTGAGCGCAGGGCAGTGATCATATCTTGCAAAAGGCTGGTCTTCTCAATAGGCTTAACTTTATTCGGTTCCTTGACAAACCACCACACTACAAACGTTGAGAAAAGAACAGCCGCTCCTGAAACTTGCATCGATCCACGATACCCTACCAACTCCGCCAGAAATGCACCAATAGCCGGACCAACTATTAGCCCTGCAGCAGAGGCTGCCTGAGCCGAAGCTACAGACCTGGGAGCGTATTCTTCTGGGGTATTAGTGGCAATCAAGGTCACAGAACCTGGGATGAACCCCGTGAGCGCGCCGTTTAGAAATCTGCACACAGCCACTTGCCAGGGGGCAGTGCACAAACTCATTCCAAAGTATATCCCAGCCAGGCACACACCTGCACGCACGATCATAGCCTTGCGGCCGTAATAGTCGCCTAGTTTGCCCCAGAATGGTTGCGCAATGATACTTGCAGTTGACTGGGCGGCAAAGACAATGCTGATCCAACCCAGCAGATTACCCTTCGCGTGCAATTGTTTGAGGAAGAGTGGAAGAAACGGCATGACCTGGTTCCAGCTCACCGCTGCCAGGAATATTGTCACTGATAAAATATATAGATTTCGCCGGTAGTATGGCATAGTTTACTCCATCGCCATTTCCAGTCTATCACGACTGTCAATAGGCAACCTGCCTATATTACCGGCGAGAAAATACGTGACTCAGCCACGTGGGGGTTATCAATGTAGAGATGAACACTACAAAAATTACAGCAGCGTATACACTACCACTAATAATGCCCTCTCGCAAACCCACGCTGGCAAATATCAATCCGACCTCACCACGAGGGACCATGCCCACACCGATGGCAAGTTTGTTTGCTCCAGGTTTGAGCACTCCCAAACCAGAAATTAACTTTCCAACTATCGCAAGCACCAGAAGCACGACCCCAAGGATAATAGCTTGCCTGCCGCCTGCTGTAGCTGGATTAAGACCAGCAAAGCTGACCTGCAGCCCGACTACCACGAAGAATACCGGCAGAAATATGTCTTCCAGTGGCTTGATCTTGCGCTGGATCTTCACGCTGTCATCAGTAGTTTCCAACGCCAGGCCGGCTGCAAAAGCTCCGATGATTTCGGCCAATCCCAGCAACTGCGCCATATAAGCAAGAGTTATACAAAAGAGAAATGAAAAGCTGACGAGCACCCCATGTGTTCTCAGACTCCTTGCTATTGGAACGAATATCCCGGCGAAACGTATCCCTATCCACACCGCACCAACTAGGAACACTATCGCGATACCCGCTGAACGCGCTATAATCGACGGCTCCAGGGTGCCTGTTGAGACAATCTGCAACACAGTGGAGAGAACGAGCAGGCCGAGTATGTCATCGATCACAGCGGCACCTATTATGATCTTTGCTTCTATAGAGCCCATGTGGCCGAGATCTGATAACACCCTTGCAGTGATGCCGACGCTGGTGGCGGTGAGTGTGGCACCCAGGAAGAGTGCCTGGCGATAATCCCCAAGCAGTGCAAGCGAAACAACATAGCCTGTGACAAGCGGTACAACCACCCCAATGATTGCAACCAAAGATGCCGACCGCCCTACCCTTATGAAGTCATCAAGTCCGCTTTCAAGGCCTATTCCAAACAGGAGCAGTATAATCCCAATGGAAGCCACAAACAGGATCGCAGAGTCATCAGCAGCCGCCCGGATACTTGTAAAGCTCAGCAGAACACCCACCAAAAGCTCGCCCAATGTAGCCGGCAATCGGATACGTTCAGATATTTCTCCACCTAGTTTTGCTGCCGCTATTATTACTATCAGGTATAGCAGCGAATGACCCGCTTCCATTGTGCGTGAACTGTCCTAACCCTTTCCCTCTGCACGACTACTGCCTGCCAAAACAGAAATCCATGAGGACTGACTTCGCCATCGAAACACGATGTGAACAGGCGCTCTACCGCGGACCACATGGCCACCATCTGAGTTGATCGCAGTTTTGCATAACAGCCTGTGCCTCATAAATCCTGCAAGCCGCCAGATATCGGATTTCCCCTGCACTATGTATATGCAGTTGTCATCCATACCCAGAGCCATTCGAGAAGTTACCCGGTTCATAAACGCTGTGGAAAAGCCATCCCTTTGCAAAGGTATGAGCCTCTGGCCCAGCGCCAGTGCGCTCACTCCCGCTCTGCGCTTTACATCACAATAGTCACGTGATATTTCTATGGAACCATCTTCCGCAAATGACACAAAGCAGCGACCTGTTCGAGCTCCTGAAACTACGCATCCGTTCTTCTGGACAAAATCAGCAAGGGCATAGGTGCGGGAGTTGTGAAAACTTCCGGTGCACGCCGCGACACCACTAAATCTCTTCTTAGCGCGTCCAAGCGTTTCCCCGCCGGGTTCGTAGGAGATAATTGCTTCGATATGTTCGCAGCGGGGGAGTTGCGTTACTCTGAACTTGCGTCCACGATATCTGGTCTTCCACACCCTGACACGATGAGGTGGGTGCCACTGTTTACCCTGAACTACCGGCCATATGAAAGTGCTATCCGGTGGTTGTGGATCAATTATGGGTTCGGGCACAGCTTCAATTGGTACAGAATCGACTAATAGCCCAGCAGTCAGAAATCCTGTCGATAATATACATCCTGCAGCAATAGCCAGATTTAATAAGAATCGCCGGGTTCTCAGTGTCGGACCAGCGGAATACGGCGAGGTAACCCTCATTCGATGCACCTCCATGTATCAATTGCATCGAGCACGTAGTTAATCTCTACGGCCGATTACTACTGGTCTCTACCCGATTGTCCCATATTCCAAAAGCAGTTATTTAGCCTGCCGCAGCAGTCGGACCACTCATAAAGCTCTCACAAGCCTAGTGCGGATTCCAAACTCCTGAGGTAGTCAATATCATCGGCTAACTTTGCTCTGGTTTCACCTGGGGCAAAGTCTTCCAGCGCAAGCCAGCCCTTGTATCCTACCTTATCCAGCGCCGTCATAACCAGCCTCCAAGGCACAAATCCGTCTCGCATTGATGATGCGACATTACGCCAGCGAGTCTCGTGATTGTGCGTATCCAGCCTTACCCATGCTGTGTTCTTTACATGCACATATGACAGATACGGTCCCAGAAGCTCAAGCCCCATCTGCCAGTTTTCATAACCCTCTGCCACCATATTGCCTGGGTCAAGAATGACTCCTACCCAGTCGGGATCGAAATTAGATACAAAACGATACCCAAGGCCAGCGCTGCAACAAATACTTCCGGGGTGAAGCTCTATGTTGGCACGTACTTTATGCTGCTTTGCCAAGTCTTCGATTTTATGATAACCATCAACAGCTTCTTCGTAGAGGTCATTATAATTGACTTTGCCAGTGTAGTTAGGTGGAGAAACACGGATATCTCTGCATCCCATTATAACTGCGGCTTCCATACATCGCTTTACATCATCAAGATGCTTATAGCTTAAATATGTACCCAGCGCGATGTTCTCAAGGCCGTTGTCTTCAGCGAGTTTTCGGATATAGGGAGCCTTTTCTACGATAGTATGTACATCAAATGTTGCTTTATTTCCTCGCCAATAGTCCGTTACTCCAACCGGACTCGATGCCACGCTGTGTACTCGCCACTCTATCCCTTGGTAACCCAGTTCTTTAAGAAGCGCTGCCGACTCTTCGACAGAGTACTCCGGCATCATCACTGTAAATGCTGCGTAACTAAACCCCATTAATCACCCCATTACAATTGACCCGCCAAATCAGCATAGATATAGAATTATATGCGAGTCGCTCTATCAGTTACTTAGTGAGAAAGTGCACATATTCCTGTTCAACTTTGCGAAGGGGTCAATAGTTGATTCGACGAAGGATGATGGTAGACTGGCAATATGCACTATTTTGTATGGAGGAAACCTATATGGATGCTATGGAATGCTTGAAAACACGCAGATGTGTGAGATCATACAAACATGGTGAGATACCTCGTGAAGTGATAGAAGATATCGTGGACTGTGGCAGGCTTGCAGCCACGGCAATCAATATCCAGCCATGGCACTTTATTGCAATCACAGATAGGGATATGCTGGGCAAAATAGCTGCAATTACCGATCACGGTAAGTTCATAGCAGACGCATCGTGCTGTATCGCTGTGTTTTGTGAGAAAGTGAAATATTACATAGAAGATGGCTCCGCTGCCACGCAGAACTTACTTCTTTCTGCGCGAGCACATGGGCTGGCGTCGTGCTGGGTGGCAGGTGACAAGAAAGATTACTGCCCCCAGATTGCTGAAGTTCTAAACGTGCCGGACAACATTACGCTGGTAAGCCTGATTACCCTGGGTTACTCTGATAGCACACCAACTCCGCCAAAGAAATCGCTTAAGCAGGTGCTGCACTGGGAGAAGTTTTAACCTATTCGGTTTTACTGCTGAATAGATAAAAGTAATAAAACGCTGAATGACTAATGAGCTTTGTCATTCAGCGTTTTCATAACTGTTCAGTGACTCAGTGATTCTGACGTTACTGCGTTATCTGCAAGCTGTTCACTACATCGTCCAAAATCTTTGAGCTGTCTGATGCGGATTTGCCGGTGGTATCTATGCAATTGCACATCCACGCTGTGCCGTTTTTCAGCATTATCAGCCTGTGTATCACCCGCTTCACATCAGGCGTGCCATCAGTAGTTATGAATGCGGGAGAACCGAGGACTGTTGTCCTCTGCCACTTCTGCACATAGGGATTGAACTTCGCAAACTTATCTGGATCAGTGCCGGGCTTCATCTTCTTGCCGTGAATATTCACCACAATCGGCGCACTTCCAAAAGCCACCCAAAACTCACCAGCCTCTTTGCCCTTGATCCCGGCAGTGACATCTTTCACACCCCACCCTGTAGGATACTTTACCGAAAATCCATACTTCGGGCTGTTATAGTTTTCAAAGGCAGCCGATTGACCAGGGACTGGCGTATGCTGCGCATTTGTAACGGGTAATGCCGGTTGTGAGGGCATCTGTGGGGCAAGAGCTGCAGGAGGGTTATTCTGTGATGAAATAGGTGTCGGGTTTACTTTGTTTGCGACTTGCGCCTTTGTAGATGCATTCCAGACATCTTTTCCAGATTCATCATGACCAATGGCTTTGATTATATGTTCGCCGTCAGGTATAGTCTCAGTATCTATCTCAAATCTATAAGGCCTGGTATTAGCGGAGCCAATTTGCTTGCCATCAAGCTGAAAATCAACTGAAGCAGCCTGCACATCTTTGGTGATCATAGCCATAAGCACGATCTTTCCCTTTATGACTTTTGAAAACTGCGTAGCGTCTGATGGTCCAACCATAAGCGGGCGGGCACCCGGTTGAAGCATTGGCATACCTGGTCGAGAAGCTGCAGGAATCGACGGAGGCGCGGGTGGCGGCACATCCTGTGCATTAGCTCCTATAGCGGTTAATGCAAATAATACAAGAAAAGCTGGTAACTCTCTCTTAATCATACTTGCCTTCTCCTTCTTCCCCACAACCCGCAAGGCAATCGGGTTCGGTTGGCAATAATGTTTTATACCATAAATAGTAGACGTCTTTTCTTTGCCGTAGTTCCATACAAGCGTATATAGCTCATTTTGCGACAATATCTGGACCGATTGGCATTGAAATATCAGAACTTGCTCAGTTTAGCCCAATACGAGCTGGGGTAAAAGCAAAGAGGTGATTAGCTCTGCCTTTATTTGTCCATGGATGGAGGGAGGTGTACGAATGTCTACTCGGCTCAGAGGGTTCGCTTCAATGGATCCCGACAAGCAAAGAGAGATCGCTCGCAAAGGTGGTCGTGCAGCCCACGCTAAGGGTACGGCCCATGAGTGGACTAGCGATGAAGCACGTGTAGCCGGCCGAAAAGGCGGCGAAGCCAGCCACGGCGGAGGACGAAAGAAAAAGTCCGAGTCCTAAACTGCATTGTTCGCTCTTACCGGACACTTTGTGTGTTCGATATTCTTACGAGTAATGCAGATTTCGGATGGTAAAACGTGCTTTTTGGTGAACGGCGGCCCGTTGACACCGGCCGTCGTTCACCGTAAGTCGTAAAGATGAGTCAACAAGTTTGATTTTGCATAACTGGCCCCGGATGCTGTAAACTTGACCTATGAACCAACTCCGCTTAGTCTTTTGGGAAACTACAACCGCTTGTAACCTAAAATGCATACATTGCCGTGCATGTGCGACCGAACAGCGCCCGCCTGATGAGCTGTCATTCGATCAGTCAGCTATGCTGCTTCGGGATATTGCGCAGTTCGCCAAGCCGGTGGTGATATTGAGCGGCGGTGAGCCAACTGTGCGTGACGATATATTTGATATTGCGTCTCTCGGCACTGATCTCGGACTGCGAATGGTGCTCGCAACCAACGCCACTACACTCACGTCACAATACGCGCTCAAGCTCGCACAGTCAGGAATCCAACGGATAAGTGTGAGCATCGATGGAGCGGACAATGACAGCCATGATGCATTCAGAGGTGTTCCCGGCGCATTCGAAGGCGCGGTTAATGGAATTGAGCATATCAAATCAGCAGGGATACCTTTCCAGGTCAATGTGTCCGTCACTCGCGCGAGCATTGCTGACCTGCCACGCATTCTGGACATGTCGATGTCGCTTGGTGCATGCGCTATGCACCTGTTCTTGCTTGTCCCCACGGGCTGCGGCAAGGAAATTGCGGATACTGAGATGATCAGCCCTGAGCAATATGAGAATGTGCTCAATTGGCTGTATGACGCTTCTCTCACTTCGCCCATCAGTCTCAAAGCTACATGTGCGCCACATTATTTTAGAGTATCGAGGCAGCGCGGTGGGGTGAAGACGCCTGATAATGCGCCAAAAAGCCACCTTGAAGCCGTATCAAAGGGGTGTCTGGCAGGCTCGGCTGTTTGTTTCGTATCAGCCAGGGGTGACGTTTACCCGTGCGGATATTTTCCACTCAGCGCAGGAAACATACTCGACACTCCGTTTCAGAAGATATGGGAGGAGTCTGAGCTGTTTACAAAGCTCAGGAACCCATCGCTGCTGACAGGCAAGTGCGGCGGGTGTGAGTTCAAGAATATCTGCGGCGGGTGCCGAGCTAGAGCATATGCTGAAACTGGGGATTATCTATCAGAGGAGCCTTATTGCACTTATTCGCCTAATAAAGCTCAAAACGCCCGGACTGTTTAGCCCGGGCGTTGTATTATCTATTCATTTTGAAGCATTTAAGCTCCAGCAACCTCAGACCCAGCCTCTTAGCTTCATCGCCTCAGCTACACGCTGAACAGAGACCATGTATGCGGCAACTCTCATGTCTACCTTGTAGTCGAGGGACATGACCAGAACGTCCTTGAACGACTGAGTCATCTTCTTGTCCAGTTTTACATGGACATCTTCCTCTTCCCAATAGTAGTTGCTCAAGTTCTGCACCCACTCAAAGTAGGAAACAGTAACACCACCAGCATTCGCCAGGAAGTCCGGGATCACGAAGACATCGTTCTTGTAGAGAATCTCGTCGGCCTCGGGGGTAGTAGGACCATTGGCGAGCTCGCATACGATCTTCGCGCGGATGTTGTTGGCATTGTCAGCGGTGATGACGTTCTCAAGAGCGGCCGGGACAAGAACATCCACTGCCAGCTCAAGCAGGTCCTCATTGCTGATCGGCCTGGTGCCGGGGAATCCGACGACAGAACCGGTCGAGAGTTTGTGCTTTACAACGGCCTCGGGGTCAATACCGTTCTCGCTGTAGATACCGCCCTTGGTATCGCTAACGGCAACGATCTTGCAGCCCAGAAGACTGGCGAAGAGTGTGGCGGCATACTGGCCGGCATTGCCAAAACCCTGAATCGCCACTTTGGCCTTGCTCAGGTCGATATTGAGGTGCTTTGCTGCCTCACGGGTGCAGTATGCGCCTCCGCGAGCGGTAGCGTCACCGCGTCCAGCGGATCCACCGATAGCCAACGGCTTGCCTGTGATCACGCCAGGGTTGTTGTAGCCACCGGTGATCTTGGAGTACTCGTCCATCATCCACGCCATGATCTGAGGGGTGGTATAGACGTCGGGGGCAGGAACGTCTTTATCAGGCCCGATGATTCGACCAACCTGGTCAATGTATGCCCGGCTGAGTCGCTCCAGCTCCATATCAGACAGTTCCTTGGGGTTGCAGATTACGCCGCCCTTCCCGCCACCAAGCGGGATGTCGACAACTGCGGTCTTCCAGGTCATCCACGCCGCCAGAGCTCTGACCGTATCAATGGTCTCCTCTGGATGGAAGCGGATGCCTCCCTTGTTGGGTCCACGAGCATCGTTATACTGCACGCGGAATCCCTTGAATACCTTGACGGACCCATCGTCCATCTTCACCGGCAGGGTCACATGGAGTTCACGAAGAGGCTCTCTTAGAACTGCGTGAACTGCCGGATCCAGCCCCAACTTTGCGGCTGCCTTGTCGAGCTGCGCCTGTGCAATCTCGAACGGGTTGGCCTTATCGGCCACTGACTGCTTAGTCATTTTGGCAATCCTCCTTAGGATTAGATCATCGCAGGCGTTAGCACCGTCGCTAAAAAGGCCCCTCCCATAGAAAATAACTCTCTACAGAAGGGGCCTCTATGCCCACAATTACAACAGCCACATTGCTGCTATTTCGGATTATACTGTAGGAATTGCTATGCGTCAAGGCCTCCTGCTGTATATTTCTTTCGTCAGATCGAAACCCAGTGTCACAATCTCTTTCGCGCCAGCACTTAATACCACAGCGTCATCTTCATAACGCACATTTCCAGTGATCTCCTCATTCAGATTTAGAAGATAAGCACATTTAGCGCCGTTTAGCCGAATACATGCGTCGTCGATAGTGTTGTTGGTGGTGTTGTAGAGTCTCACTATCACACGGTCCTCGCAGTTCTCTGCCATTTTTACTGATGAAACAACCAGTCCAGTATGACTAATCTCAAGAAACGTGTGGCATGCCGGGAGACAGCCCTGGTGCGCGGATATTTGGGTAACCATTAGTGGGATATTATGCTGGTGTGCCTGCCTCCACACCTGTGCCGAATCCCAGCTACCAGAGTGTGGATAAAGCGCATATTCGAATGAATGAGTGCCTATACATTGTGCCTCGGGGGTTTCTAAGCTGCCTGGCATATCACTATTATGGCTCATGTGTCCAACACATCGAAGAAGCGTCAGTGCAATCGTGCGAGTGTCATCTGTATAGACTTCGTATTCAGGCAGACCTTTATTGATAACACATAAACCCCGCTGCTCATTACAGACATCCACCCACCGCTGTTGAGGTTGTGGCTCTGAATCACCATTCGCAGTGTATTGCGAATGGATTGGGCGGGTTAATACATCAAACTGTCCTTCAGCGTGCGACACATCGGAGTCTATTCCAGTAGGGAAAAGCACGCGCAGGCGGTGGTTGCTTGCACGGTTATCGATTTGTGTTTGAATATCTACGCGGGGAACTCCATGTGTAATCGTCATGCAAGACGTAATAGGACATTCTACATTAACATCAGACCTGCCGGAAGTATCGGACTGGCCAGGGATTCGCATTGTGCAACTCACTTTTAATGTGGCTGAAATTGGGTTATGACTAGCCAGGCTTACCTGTAAGTTTGAACATCGGCTTGTGACAGCAAGGTCGGCATTTGGTTTAATATAGATATATTCATCCCCTGCATCGCCTACATCTTCAAATTCGTTGATGTCATCATATAAGTCACACGCCCCACCCTCTACGCTTGGCTGCAACCTTTCCAAACGCATCGATCCTTCATGTATAGATAGTTTCACGAACTCATTAGAGATTGCTTTCTCCGCAGCAAACTGAGATGCAAAAGAATCCTGCCAAGATTGCCATTGATCGCACTTCTCTACAGAGTAGGTTTTATAACCGAATGAAGGGACATCTTCTGCTACAAATTCAATGACAAACCGCCGGATTATTTGAACCATAGGCAGTTCGATTGGGCTGTAGACGTTCTTGGCGATCTTACTATTGCTGATCACAGCAAACGGAATACTTACACCGCGGTTATCTGTGATTTTTATGGCCTTAACATCCAGGTCTGGGTCTGCCTTGGGATTTTCTCGTTTCTTTTCACCCAACGGGAAGTCGATAGTTGCAGTTACTTTATCAGTCCGCGCCCAGTTCAGCGGGTTATAAATGACTAGTGTATCACCTGATGTGCTAATACATTGAGATATGTTAGCCAATGCGCGTTGAGTCAGTTCCCCAGTCACCTGCCGGACCTGATCAAAACGCGGTATCATTTCACGATGAACCTGGTCCACGCTGCATCCACAAATAGAATCGTGCGGGTGATTCTGCATGAGCAGCTTCCAAGTGTAGTCAAGAAAACTTTTCGGATATGCGAAGCCAAGCATGCGTGCGAATGTAGATATCGGCTCAGCATACTTTTCCAATTCTGTTTGGCAGACCTCATTTGCTTGCTTGATATACATTCTGCTGGATAATGTCCCGGCGAGCATAACTTCTTTGCTGGCTTGCCGCAGTTCACCATCGACTATATCTACTTGCGTATTACTCTCATCAAGTGCAGTTCGCACAGCGTCCATATACGCAGGAAGCGTTGAATGAACTAACTTCCCTTTGTCCAATCGCTTATTCAGCTCATTGATGATCTCTCCAACATTGCCCTGGGCCTCAAGGTGGTCTACACCATTCATAAGCAGCAGATGATCAACGTGAGACAACTCTTTCAGACGTTCTTGTATGCCTTTTGTGTATTCCAACGCAGCATTAATGTCTGCTGGAAATCGCTGGGCGTTGTTATA
>JAJFTD010000112.1 GCA_021373255.1 bacterium | reverse complement strand
GCAAGAGACATTAGACGGCGCATACGCACCGTAAAAAATATTGAGAAGATCACCAGCGCTATGAAAATGGTCGCTGCTGCTCGTCTGCGAAAGGCGCAGGAGCGGGCTGAGGCTGCACGTCCTTATGCCGAGAAGATGCATGAGGTGATGGGCAACCTTGCGAGGAGCGCGGGTGAGATAGAGCATCCTCTGCTGCAGGTCAGGGAAGAGAACAACGTCGCGTATCTAATTGTTGGCGCTGAGCGCGGTCTCGCGGGCAGCTACAACGGCAACGTGATGAACAAAGCTCTCCAGGATATAAAGCAGCACGATCCTCAGTCGGTGAAGTTGATGCCAATAGGTCGTAAGGCCATCGGCTTCTTCAAGAAGCGGCCTTATGAGATCGCCGGATCGCTGGAAGTCGGCACGGAAGTCAGCTTTATGGACATCCGCAATATCACTACGCAGCTCCGGTCCATGTTTGAAAGCGGAGATGTGGACGCCGTATACCTTGTATATGCGAAGTTCATTTCCGCTATGCGGCAGGAACCGACTGTCGTCAAGCTGTTGCCGATGACTAGACCTGATGCTGAGGAGTTTGAAGCGCCAGCGGATTTCACTTTTGAGCCCGCCGCTGAACAACTCCTAGCCACACTACTCCCGCGCTATGTCGATACTGAAGTCTACCAGGCTTTAGTTGAGGCGCAGGCCAGTGAGCAGGGCGCGAGAATGTCCGCAATGTCCGGCGCTACCAAGAACGCCGGCGAAATGATAAATAACCTGACTCTGATTTACAACAAGGCCCGCCAAGCCGCGATCACCAAGGAGATCACGGAGATCGTGAGCGGAGCTGAGGCGTTGAAATAGAAATTGGTCAGCAGTGAACGGTCCAATCTGACAGACTGATGACCGACGACTGTTGACTCTTACCGGAGGTAAGAAATTTGGCTACAGGAAAAGTTGCTGAAGTAATCGGACCGGTCGTAGACATCCGATTCCCGTCGGATGCACTCCCGCAGATTATGAATGCAGTCCATATCCCCAATGTCCAGGGGCACACGCTTACCGTGGAAGTCGCCCAGATGCTGGGGAACGATATCGTAAGATGCGTGTCTATGCAGTCCACCGATGGTCTGGTGCGCGGCATGGATGCGATTGATACCGGAGAGCCGATCTCGGTGCCGGTTGGCCGCGAAACCCTGGGCCGTGTGTATAACCTCCTCGGTGATACTATCGACAACCGCGGCGAATCAACAGCTAAGCTGCGCTGGCCGATACACAGGCCCGCTCCGCCATTTGAAGAGCAGATCCCGGCTACGGAGGTCTTCGAGACTGGTCTAAAGGTAGTAGACCTGGTCTGCCCCTACGCGAAGGGTGGAAAGATCGGTCTGTTTGGAGGAGCCGGTGTAGGCAAGACGGTTCTTATCACTGAGCTTATCCGCAACGTGGCTACGGAGCACGGCGGGTTCTCGGTTTTCGCGGGTGTCGGAGAGCGAACCCGCGAGGGTAACGACCTTTGGCTCGAAATGCAGGAGAGCGGCGTTATCGACAAGACCACAATGGTTTTCGGTCAGATGAATGAGCCGCCTGGGGCGAGACTCCGGGTTGCACTATCGGCCCTCACGATGGCGGAGTATTTCCGCGATAACGAGGGGCAGGACGTTCTTCTGTTCATTGATAACATATTCCGATTCGTTCAGGGAGGCGCTGAGGTTTCCGCACTTCTTGGCCGAATGCCGAGCGCTGTAGGCTACCAGCCCACCCTCGCAACTGAGATGGGCGCGCTACAGGAGAGGATCACTTCGACGGTTCGCGGTTCTGTTACGTCTATCCAGGCGATCTACGTGCCTGCCGACGACCCGACCGACCCAGCGCCTGCGACAACATTCGCGTTCCTTGACGCTACGACTTACCTTGAGAGAAGGATCTTCGTTCGAGGTATCTTCCCGGCGGTTGACCCGCTGGCGTCCACATCGAGGATTCTGGACCCGAACATCGTCGGCGAGGAGCATTACAACTGCGCTCGCGGCGTGCAGCAGATTCTGCAGAGATACCGCGAGCTTCAGGACATCATCGCCATCCTGGGTATCGACGAGCTTTCCGACGAAGACAAGCTGACTGTCACCCGTGCGAGGAAGATTGAAAACTTCCTCAGCCAGCCGATGTTCGTAGCCGAAGTCTTCACAGGCCTTTCCGGAAAATACGTCTCCCGAGCCGACACCGTCCGCTCGTTCAATGAGATACTCGAAGGAAAATGGGACCACCTGCCTGAGCAGGCATTCTATATGGTCGGCGCGATTGAAGAGGCTGTTGAGAAAGCTAAGAAGATGGGCGTTGAGGTTTAGTCGAGAGCTGAGAGTGGAGAGTGGAGAGCCCGGAAGGAACATGGGCACGCTCTCCTTGTTTTCATTGTTCTAGAACAACCTTGACCCAAACATTTATTTGGCCAATACCGGCAGAAGCTATTATATTGTTGACCAACGTCTGGTTACTAACGACCGATAACCGTCAACTGAAAACCGATAACCAATTATGGCTGAAAGAAAGTTCAAACTCGAAGTTATAACCCCGGACCGCAAGGTTCTTTCGGACGACAGCGTGGTATCTGTTACGCTGCCGGGTATTGAAGGCTACCTGGGCGTGCTGGCTAATCACGCACCGCTGATGACTGCGCTCGGCGTAGGTGAGCTGGATTTTCGCAAAGCAGACGGCACCGCAGACAGCATGGCTATTGCGGGTGGTTTTGTGGAAGTATATGATAATACCGTAACGGTACTTGCGGACTCTGGCGAACTGCGTGAAGAGATAGATGTGGATCGCGCTGAGGCTGCTATACACCGTGCGGAGGAAAGGCTTGCCTCACATGCTGTCGACATCGATGCCGAGCGCGCTAGAGTGGCGCTATTGCGAGCGATTAACCGGCTCAAAGTGGCAAGCCGACGGATCTAGGGCTCTGACATTGTAACCTGAGGACCCCGCCTGGAGGCCTTATGCGACGCTTAAGATTGGTTTTTACACTGATGTTAATCCCCCTTGCTCTGCGTGTTTACGCCTATCAAGTCCCCTATGAGAGCTGGATGGGCTCTTTTGTCGGGGACAAGAAGATCGGTTACCTTTCTTATAAGATCGACAAGGCCGAGTTTGAAGGAGTGCAGGGTTATCGGATTGCGAGTGTACTTAATAATCGCCTCACCATACTCGGAGCCGATCTTACTCAGCTTGTGACTACCGTCGTTTACACTGACTCCAGCTATGCACCGATTCGAGAAGACTTCACCGTATCCAGCGGCGGCAAGACTACCACGGTCCGCGCTACGTTCAAGAAAGACTCCGTGGACTGCGTCATTTCAGCAGGGAGCGGTGTATCCAACAAAACTGTGCCGATTCCCAATGGCGCAAGCCTGGTGGGCGACGCTATGTTCGTGATGCCCGACGGGCCTGTGGAGATCGGCAAAGAATATAACCTCCATTACTTCAACCCCCTCACCCTCGCGATAGAAGACCTAAAAGTCCGCATCGAACGCGAGGAAAAGCTGACTATCGGCGATCAGACCTATCAGACCGTTGTCCTTGCCAACATCACACCTATGGGGCAAATGACCATCTGGCAGGAAAGAAACGGCGATATGGTGCAGGTGGAGGCTATGATGGGGATCAGAATGATCCGGCAGACCGAGAAAGAAGCCATATCCGGTCTGGAATCCGCCAACTCCCAAGACTTTGGCGTTCTTACCAGTGTGAAGACTGATCGTGATATTCACTCACCACGTAATGTAAAAAGCCTTGATATTGTCTTCAAAGGCGTTGATGACCCCAAGATGCTGATCACTGACAGCCGCCAGTCAGCCGAAAAGGTGAAAGGTCAACCGGGGGTAGTCCATTACGCAATAAAGACGTCCAGTTTCGACTCCGATAAATCTATCAAACTTCCCGTGGACCCCAAGCAGTTCGAGGAATATCTTGCCAGCACGCCCTATCTGGACTGCGACCTGGCCGACGTGAAGAGTAAGGCGAAGGAAATTGTAGGCGATGAGGCGAATGCTTATGTAGCATGTACGAAGATCCGAAAGTGGGTTTTCGAGAACATGACGGTACGTGGAGACATTGGTATTACGCGCTCTGCCTCAGATGTGTTAAAATCTAAGGTAGGTGTGTGTAGAGACTACGGTATTCTGACCGCAGCCCTCGCCCGCGCTGCCGGTATTCCCGCCAAAATCGCCGCGGGGTTGCTCTACACCAATGGTGGTTTTTACTACCACGTATGGGTGGAGTGTTATGTAGGCGAGTGGGTGCCGTTTGACGCAACGCTGAATACGGATTTTGTGGATGCAACCCACATAAAGCTCGCCGAAGGCGATGCTACATCTATGTTCGGTTTGGCGAGCGTGATCGGCAACTTGAAGGCGGAGATAAAAGATTATAAATAGGTCACAAAGTTAGAAAGTCACAAAGTTTAAAGGTCAGGGAATCCGGCAGGCTAAAGATAACTCTTCGAGCCCAGCTTTCCCAACCTTTTGACCTTATGACCTTGTGACTTTTTGACATTCCCGGAGGACTTTGTGCTGGCAAAAGATTTTCTTACCGTTGCGATCTTTATGATCGTGGGGATAGCATTCGTCACAATCACTCTAATTGCTGCCTGGGTCATCAGACCCTACAGGCCATCGGCCGAAAAACGGGGTACTTACGAGTGCGGAGAGATTCCCACAGGCCCGGCATGGCTGCAGTTCAGAGTTGGTTATTACATCTACGCTCTCATTTTCCTTGTATTCGATGTCGAGGCCGTGTTCCTGTTCCCCTGGGCCGCGCAGCTCCTCAAGTTCAAGACCACCAATCACGCACTGGCCGTGCTGGGGTTTGTTGATATGGTAATATTCGTCGCAGTGCTCGCCGTCGGGCTCGCCTGGGCGTGGAAGAAAGGTGTTCTGGAATGGAAGTAGATCGCCCGTTTGATTATATGGAGAGAATTCCAGGCGGTGCGATAGTCACAACCACCGTGGATAAGGTGCTGGAGTGGGGGCGAGAATCTTCACTCTGGTATTTTGCGTTTGGACTGGCGTGCTGCGCTATTGAAATGCTGATGGCCGCCGGGGCCGCGAGATTTGACCTGGACAGATTCGGAATGATGTTCCGATCCACCCCTCGCCAAAGCGACCTGATGATAGTCGCCGGCACCGTCACCAAGAAGATGGCCCCCCGCGTGCAGAGGCTCTATGAACAAATGGCCGAGCCGCGCTATGTGATTGCCACCGGAAGCTGCGCCAACGCCGGAGGTCCATTTGCCGACTCTTATGCAGTAGTGAAAGGTGTGGACAAGATAATCCCTGTAGATGTCTACGTCCCCGGCTGTCCCCCGCGCCCTGAAGCCATTATGTATGCTGTTGCCCAGCTCAAAGAGAAAATGCGGGAAGAAGTAGCAGCAAAGTAAATACGACTATAACCGAGACTATAACCTATGTCTGAATTAATAGAAAAAGCCATAAGAGACACATTCCCGGATGCGGTGCTGGAGAGCACTGATAAATTCGGAGTGTTGCATATCAAGATCAAGCCAGAGGCGCTGGCGCCGGTATGCGAGATGCTGCACGGCAACTCCGAAACGGCGTTTGATTACCTTGAAGACGTTACCGCCATTGACTGGAAGGATCGTATCGAGGTTGTCTATCACCTTACTGCGCTTGCGTCAAATACAAAGATCGCGCTCAGGGTGGACTTGGACCGGGACAAGCCGGAGGTCGACTCGATTACGTGCATATGGAAAGGCGCGAATTTTCAGGAAAGAGAAGTCTACGACCTGATGGGGGTCGTGTTTAAGGGGCACCCGGACCTGCGGCGGATTCTTATGCCGGAGGATTGGGACGGTTACCCATTGAGGAAAGATTATGTCATCCCGGATTAGAAGTGAACTCCTTGAACTTAATATGGGCCCACAGCACCCGAGCACGCACGGTGTTCTGCGGCTGGCTGTCATACTCGATGGCGAAGTGGTGGTTGAGTGCCATCCCGATCTTGGTTATCTACACCGCGGTGTAGAAAAGCTCGCGGAAATGCGCACATATATCCAGTTCACCCCAATTACAGATCGCTTGGACTACCTAGCCTCGATGCTCGGAAACGCGGCTTATATAGGTGCGGTAGAGAAACTGGGTGGAATTGAAGTTCCTGAGAGAGCAGAGTTCATTCGTGTCATAATGATGGAACTCCAGCGCATCGCCAGCCACCTGATATTCTTCGGGACTATGGGCTTGGACCTCGGAGCCACCACACCGTTCCTGTATGCTATGCGGGAGCGCGAGGACATACTGGACTTATTCGAGATGACCTGCGGCGCGCGGCTCACATATAACTACTTCCGGCCCGGCGGGGTTTCGCGAGACCTGCCCGAGGGGTTCTGCGGGAAGGCTAAGACATATATCAAGAAGCAGCGCGAGAAGCTGGTCGAGTATGATGACCTGCTGACGGGCAACCAGATATTCATTGCCCGCACGCGCAATATCGGTATCATAAGCGCCGAAGATGCCGTCAACTACTCTCTGAGCGGCCCATCGCTGAGGGCGTCTGGGGTAGCATATGATGTGCGCAAGGTGGATCCGTATTCCGTGTATGATCGTCTGGATTGGCAGGTCGTCACCCGTAATGAAGGTGATACCCGCGCCAGATTCCTGTGCCGTGTAGATGAGATCCGCCAGAGCTTAAATATAGTTGAGCAGGCGCTGGATATGCTCCCCGAGGGCGAACTTAGTTGCAAGACTCCGCTCAAGTTGAAACTGCCTGAGGGTGAGGTTTACCACCATATTGAATCTGCAAGGGGCGATGTGGGGGTATACCTGGTAAGCGATGGCACCGATAAACCTTATAGGCTGAAATGGCGCGCGCCGTCGTTTATAAACCTTGGGGCCCTGAACCAGATGGTAGTCGGCAGGAAGATAGCAGACATCGTCGCCGTACTGGGAAGCATAGATGTAGTCTTGGGTGAGGTAGACCGTTAACACAGGTAATGCCGATCCTATTTATAGTTCATAACTCATAATTCTATCAGGAAAGGAGGTGAAACAAGATGGCATTTAGCGGAAGACGAATTAGACCGCTGTTTACTCTCGTGTTTGTTGCTATAGGGGCAATCGCCGGGAAAGCTATGGCGTTCCATACACTGGTTTTGCTGGAAAGATATCTGGCAAGTGCCAGTTCAAAGGCGCCAAAGATACTCTGGATGATCCCTATAACTCCTCGCAAGTTGGACTCGCCCGAGAAGATCGCACTATACGCCACATTTATCCTGGCCGGTATTCTTTTGGGCTTTATTGTCGAACAAGCTGCGTTTATTCAGTCCAAGAGAGCGCGCTCCAGATGGGAGGGGATGGCCCCTCAGGAGAAGATCGGCGCGGTTGCCGGGCTGGTATTAGGCCTCTTACTTACGTTACTTCTACGCAGTATTCTATCTACTCCCTGGTCACTTAACATTATCACGGCAGCACTTCTCTGTTATATTTCCGTGGAAGCGCTTGCCAGCCTTATGGAGCAGGTTCGCTTCTATTTCCCCGGCTCGATGCCTGTGGTAAAAACCGGCGGTACGATCGGATGCCGACCCAAGATACTCGACACCAATGTAATTATTGACGGTCGCATAGCCGATATCGCACGGGCGGGGTTTATTGAAGGTCCGGTGCTTATACCTAAGTTCGTATTAGAAGAACTCCAGCAGATTGCCGACTCGGGCGACTCTCTCAAGCGCGCTCGTGGACGCAGGGGCTTGGACATCCTCAAGCAAATGCAGAATGAGATGGACCTGCAGATTACCGACTTCGTCACGGTGGACCCCAGCGAAGAAGTCGACGCCAGGCTGATCGTGGCTGCACGCGAAGTGCAAGGCGCGATTATGACCAACGACTACAACCTCAACCGGGTAGCAGACCTGCAGGGCGTGCAGGTTTTGAATATTAATGAACTGGCGAACGCTTTGAAGCCGGTGGTGCTCCCTGGCGAAGAGATGCGGGTAATGATTATCCGCGAGGGCAAAGAAAAAGATCAGGGGATTGGCTACCTTGACGATGGCACTATGATCGTCGTTGAGGGCGCCCGCAAACTAATAGGCGAAACTCTGGATGTCAGCGTTACAAGTGTCCTGCAGACCGTGCAGGGCAAGATGATATTCGGCAAGATCAGAGAAATCGGAGATCAGGGGAGCGAGCTGGTTGACAATGGCATGCGCTCTTATTCCGGCAGCAGGACAAGGAAAAAGGTTCGGTAGAGGAAGCAATAAGGTGTTTGCCGAAATTGCCGGCAAGCCCATATTGGCGCACACTCTATCGGTATTTGAATCTTGTGATGCTGTTGGTGAGATAGTCATCGTAACTGGTGAGAATGATATCGAAGCGGCCGGCGATTTGGTCGGCCGCTTCGGTTTTACAAAGGTGCGGCACATCGTACCCGGAGGCGCTCAACGGCAGGATTCAGTAAGCCGTGGGCTCGATAGGGTCACTCATGATGTGGTGGCGATACATGATGCCGCCCGGCCTATGGTGACGTGTGAGATCATCGAGAGATCGATCCGCGAAGCCGAAGCCGTTGGAGCGTGCATTACTGCGGTGCCGGTGATAGACACTATCAAGTCCGCCAAGGGCGAGTCTTCCCATGCCCCCATCGTAACAGGCACTGTGGACCGTTCCAACCTTTATGCAGTGCAGACCCCTCAGACATTTCGCACCGATCTCATCCGGCGAGCGTATGAATCCGCTTTTGCGGAGGGGTTCTATGCAACTGACGATGCTGCGCTGGTGGAGAGACTGGGCGAGAAGGTGAGCATAGTGCAGGGATCTTACGACAATATCAAGATCACTACTCCATCGGACGTAGACCTGGCATCGATGAAGCTCGGCGGCTCGCACTCGCGAACCGGGATTGGGTTTGACGTCCATGCGCTTGTTGAGGGACGGAAGCTGATCCTGGGAGGAGTGGAGATTCCCTTCGAGAAGGGCCTTGCAGGCCACTCCGACGCCGATGTGCTGGTGCATGCGATTATGGATGCGCTTCTTGGCACGGCTGCATTGGGCGATATAGGCCGGCACTTTCCCGATACTGACCCGGCATACAAAGGCATCTCAAGCATGAAGCTTCTCCACCACGTGGGAGAGCTGTTATCAAACGAGGGGTGGCGGATATCCAACGTGGATGCCGTGCTGATCTGTGAGCGGCCCAAGATAGCTTCCCGGGTGCCTGATATGGTAAGAGGAATGGCAGACTGTCTGGGAGTAGAGCCGGGTAGGATCAGTGTTAAGGGAACAACAACTGAGCACCTTGGTTTCACAGGGCGCGGTGAAGGAATCGCCTGCCAAGCAGTGGCCTCTTTATGGAAACCATAATAATCCCCTAAACAGCGGAGGATTCATTATCACACTCCCCGAACGAACCCCATGGGGCTGAAATGTATCATCAGCTTAATCCGCAGCATTTTCCAGTAGAGTAATTGGAGAGGTTAGAAGTGAAGACAATAACACCATGCCGCCAGAAATGGGCTGGCACCATGACGGACCGCGAGCGGTTCAACAACCAGATGCACTATAAGACGGTTGACCGGTGCTTCAACATGGAGTTCGGTTACTGGGATGAAAACTACCATGAATGGTCCATTTTCACAGAGAACGGCATCACAAACGAGGGCGAAGCCAATGTATTCTTCAACTTCGATCGCATTGATGGCGTCGGTGGAAATACATGGGTGAGCCCGCCATTCCCTTCCGGCATCGTTGAAGAGACTGAGACCACTCGAATCATTATGAACGGCGATGGTTTGCTGGCGGAAGTGCCCAAGGACGGTCACGATACGATACCGCACTACGTCAAAGCAAGCATTGTCACCCCTGATGACTGGAAGAAGTGCAAAGAAAAGCGCTTCAGGCGGAATGACCCTTTGCGCAAAGTGGATGTCGAAGCTCTGAAGGCCGCGCACCCGGCAACTCGCGACTATCCCGTGGGCGTATCCTGTGGATCGATGATCGGCATGGTTAGAAACATGCTCACTTTTGAGGGTCTTGCCTACGCCACCTATGACTACCCTGAGATGGTGGAGGATATGGTCGAGACTTCCTGCCTGCTGGTTGAAGACTTCCTGGATCAGGTGCTTGGCCAGATAGACTTCGACTATGCGTCCGGTTGGGAAGATATTTGCTTCAAAAACGGCCCCATTGTCTCGGTGGACTTCTTCAACAACGTAGTGGTCCCCAGGTATAAGCGGATCGGCAAGAAACTGCATGCCCATGGCATTGACCTGTGGTATACGGACTGCGACGGCGACGTGCGCCCGATCCTGCCCGGCTTGATGGAAGGCGGTATCAACTGCCTGTTCCCATTTGAAGTGAACGGCTGCGCCCACCCTGCTGAGTTGCTGGATAAATATGACGGTCAGCTCAGGATTATGGGTGGAGTGGACAAGATTCAGCTCGGGAACGGCCCTGAAGCGATCAAGGCTTATCTTGAGACGTTGGCTCCGCTGGTGGAGCGTGGTGGTTATATACCGTTCTGCGACCATCGCTGTCCACCAAACGTGAAGCCGGAAGACTACCTCTACTACCTGGACCTCAAAGAAAAGATGTTCGGGATGAAGTAAGACTGTCCAGATGGTAAAAATCAGAGGGGGACGACGCAAGCGCGCCGTCCCCCCTAACTATCAGACTATCAAACCATCCAGCTATCAACCCAAAATAGCTTTCAAATCCTCCTCGGGTGTGGTCACCGGAGATATGTTGAAGTTCTCAACCAGCACGTTTAGCACCGGAGGCGTCACGAACGCCGGAAAAGTTGGACCCAGTTTGATGTTCTTGATCCCCAGGAAGAGAAGCGTCAACAGGATCGCGACCGCTTTTTGCTCATACCAGGAGAGAATCATCGACAGAGGCAGGTCGTTCACCCCTACCCCAAAGGCATCCGCGAGCGCCACAGCGATCTGAATCGCGGAGTAGGCGTCATTGCACTGGCCGATATCCAGCAGCCTCGGAATCCCGCCGATGTCGCCGAAATCCAACTTGTTGAACCGGTACTTCCCGCAGGCCAGGGTAAGAATAACGGTGTCCTTGGGAGTCATCTGTGCAAATTCGGTGTAATAATTGCGGCCCGGCTTGGCGCCGTCGCATCCACCGATCAGGAAGAAGTGCTTGATAGCGCCGCTCTTGATCGCATTGATAACCGGTTCCGCTACTCCCAGCACGGCGTTGCGTCCGAAACCGACCATAATGGTCTTGTCCAGCCCGTCCTCAGTGAATCCCGGAGCGGCTAGCGCTGCTTCAATCACGTGGCTAAAGTCTTTATCTTCACCGATATGCTCGACACCCGGCATCGCCACCAGACCCGTAGTGAAAATACGTGCCTTGTAGCTTTCTCTGGGCTTCTGGATACAGTTTGTGGTCATCAAAATAGCGCCAGGAAATATATCAAATTCCTTGACTTGATCCTGCCACGCACCGCCGTAGTTGCCGACGAGATGCTTATAAGCCTTGAGCTTGGGATAGCCATGCGCGGGGAGCATTTCGCCGTGAGTGTAGATATTGATCCCCTTGCCCTCGGTCTGCTTGAGCAGTTCCTCGAGGTCTTTGAGATCATGGCCCGACACGAGTATAGCCTTGCCCTTAACAGGCTCGATGCGAACCGCAGTCGGCTCGGGATGGCCATAGGCATCCGTGTTCGCCGCGTCCAGCAGGCCCATCACCTTGAGGTTAAGCTCGCCGACTTTGAGGCTCGCGCCTACCAGTTCATCAGCGCTCGGGTTAGCCTTGGTAAGAAGATCGAGCCCTTCATGGAAACCGGCATATAATGCATCATCTTCCTTTCCGAGGATCTGCGCATGATCAGCATAGGCTGCGGTACCCTTGAGACCGTAGGTGATAAGCTCCTGCAAGCCGGTGATGTCGTCGCCAAGAGCTGACTTGCGTGAGAGAATGCCGATCTCCGCGCCCTGTGCCACGAGGCCGTCAATATCGGCAGCAGGAGTCCAAGCAGCGGGGCCACCTAAGGCTTCTGGAGTTTTGCCAGCTCCAGCGCAGGCATCCTCATAAAGCTCTTTTGCCCTATCCTTGATCTGAGCAGCTTTTACGAGCCAACCCTGCAGCCGCTCGGGGTCAAAGTCAACATTGGTTACTGTGGTAAAGAGAGCCTCGACGGTAAACAGATCAACATCATGATCCAACGCACCTAGTTGCCTGGCGCGATGTGCGTACATCGAGATCCCCTTGGTTGCATAAAGAAGAAGGTCCTGGAGCGTGGCGGTGGTTGCGTCCTTGCCGCAGACCCCTCGCACGGTGCACCCTGTCCCCATTGCCGTCTGTTCGCATTGATAGCAGAACATACCCATTATTGATAGTCTCCTCTCTGGTATCATTGCTTTCTGGAATATTTTGTAGCTCTATACTACCTCGAAGATCTTCAGCATTTTTTGATATAGGTCAGATTGCGCTGAATTTATAAATAATGCCCTTCGAGATGGCACTCGAAGGGCGCACGCATGTCGGGTACATAATTAGCCCGTTCCGGCAAGTCAGGGCACCCTTTGGGAGGGGGTTGTACCCAAGACATAGCTCAGCTTATATTCCCAATCTCTTTGATAACTAAACGCTTGAGGTAGAAATGTTTGAATGTCAAAAAGCAAAAGGTTCGGCTGGGACAAGACACCCCACCGAACCTTATAACCTTGTGACTTTATGACCTTATGACTTTTCGACTTAATCCAAATGCATCGCTGCGCGTATTTCAACCATTGTGGCCCGTGCGACTTTGCGGGCTTTCTCGGCACCAGCGGCTAGGATTTCGTCGAGTTTCTCAGGATGCTGTTCCAACTCCATCCGACGCTCGCGTATCGGGGCCAGGCGATCATTCAAGAACGCCGCCAACCGCTTCTTGCACTCCACACAGCCGATGCGACCGGCTTCGCAGTCCTCGTGCATATCCGCCCTGCCATAGGTCTTTAGCAGGTTGTATACGGCGCAGCCCGCGGGGTGGCCGGGGTCGGTCTTACGCATCTTGAGAGGGTCAGTGTACATCGAGCGGACCTTGGTTTCCGTCTCTTCAGCTGTATCTGCAATATAGATTGCGTTGTTGTAAGACTTTGACATCTTGCGGCCATCAAGCCCCGGCATTGCCGCATATTCGGTCATCAGTCCCTCGCACTCGGGGAATATATCGCCGAATATGTAGTTGAACCGCCGACCAATCTCGCGCGTGAGCTCCAGATGTGGAAGCTGGTCCTGGCCTACGGGAACCGCGTTAGCTTTATAAATCAATATGTCAGAAGACATCAGTACAGGATAGCCCATCAAGCCGTAGCTCACCGTCTCCAGGTGAAGCTGCTCTTGCTTTTCCTTGAACGTGGGCACCCGCTCCAGCCAACCGATTGGGGTAGCCATGGAAAGCAGCAGGTGAAGTTCCGCGTGCTCTTTTATATCTGACTGTACGAATACCGCGCACTTGTTCGGATCGAGCCCGGCGGCAAGGAAATCAGTGGCGACCGCACGGGTATACCGTTTGATTTCTTCGGTTCTATCAAGCATGGTAGTAAGCGCGTGCCAGTTTGCGACGAAGAAAAACGCCTCGTACTCGTCCTGCAGCTTAACCCAGTTGGCCAGCGCCCCCTCAAGGTTTCCCAGATGCAGCATACCAGTCGGCTGCATCCCCGAAAGAAGTCTACCTTTGCTCATGATCGAACTTACCTCCAAGTCTATAATCCAGTGAACAGGTGCATAAGAAAGTCGCGCGGCGGCCCCAGGATCATATCGAGCACATTGAACCCGCGGCCAGACCCAATAAAAATCAGGCCAAGGAAGATGATAATCCCGAAGCGCGCCATAAAATAGTCATAACGCTTCGCTTTCTCGTAAGGCAGCAGCGATGACACGATATGCGAACCGTCCAGCGGTGCGATTGGGATCAGGTTAAATATCGCCAGCCCTACGCTTATCGCTGTTATCATATACACGAACAGCTCTACACTGTAACTCATGTGAGTTCCAAGAAAGCGCAGTGCCGTCCCCGTGACCAGCGCCGTCAGCAGATTAGACAGCGGCCCCCACAGCGATACCCAAAGGTTATCCCACCTCGGACGATTAAAATTGAGCGGATTAACTATTACAGGCTTGCCCCACCCGACTCCAAACCCTGACATCGACGAAACCACCATCATAATAGTTCCCATCAGGTCGAGATGGTCTAGTGGGTTGAGCGAAATGCGTCCCTGTGCCTTGGGTGTATCATCCCCTGCCCTGTAAGCTGAATACGCGTGCGCAAACTCGTGGATAGTGATGCAGACAACCAATGCCAGCATCGACATCACAAAGAGATACGTATCATTGCCATTAAAAGACATATATTATATGGTCCAATCGTCCAACAGGACCGTTTACTCCATCATTATAAGGCTACCAACAACAAGCCGCCCATCCCCGACTTCCGGACAT
>JAJFTD010000095.1 GCA_021373255.1 bacterium | reverse complement strand
AGTAGAAAGTGAAGCAGTATACAAGCAACAGCAGAGCCTGCTTCCCCCCGAAGCAATGCCGCTCATTACCAGCATCGATAAAGAAGAATACCGCACCATTCGGCATTTCCTGGACAGGCGAGCCGAGCTCGAAATCCCCGTCGCGCAAGACCTTGCGGTGAAGATAGCCAAACCTGTCGCACGAAAGCTGCAACTCGATGAATCACAACTCGGCGACGCCACAGCATTCCTGCAAGCAGTGAGCCAGGAATGGGAGCGCCGGGCTATTCACTAACTCTGTGCAGTTCGTTGAGCGGCACACTGCAATAACTTAGTATCATCTAGCATCCTGAGCTCCGTCGAAGGGTGCGGCCAAGTTTCATTACATGTCACTTCGGAGTCGCACGCTTCGACATGCTCAGCATGCTCATGTTGTACTCATTAAGAATAAGCTGTTATTCTATACGGCTCCGCTTGTGCAGGTTAGGTCGTCGGTATTTTTGCTAAGCTCAGCGAGTGTTTCGGTGACCAGTTCATCTATGAGCTGTCTTACAGGCACTATCTCGTGGATGCGATAGGCGTTGTGACCAGCCATTATGAGGCCGAGTTTGTCATCACCATCGTGCGCGCCAACCAGGGCTGCCGCTATGCAGAACGAAGCTTCTGTGGGGTCACACGTTCTCAGGCAGTGATATGGGCAGGAGATAGGCAGTTTCTCGCCTCTGGTGACCCTCTCGACCAGCTCATTCCTAATCGCTCGTCCGGGGAGGCCAACGGGGCTTTTGATGATAGCCATATCCTCTTTCGTCGCGTCTACGATGAGCTTCTTGCAGTTGGCAGGCAGGGTGCATTCATAGGTCGCAAGGAACCTGGTAGCCATCTGTACACCTTCCACGCCGATCTTGAGCAGCCGTGCGATATCCTTGCCATCGAAGACGCCACCTGCTGCCACTACGGGGATATGCTTGCCGGTTTCTTCTTCATACTTGCGGGCAACTTTTATCACTTCCGCGCATACAGTCTCCAGGGTTCTTTCGTTCCAATTCGGGACTTCTTCGAGACTGAATCCGAGGTGTCCACCAGCCAGGGCTCCTTCCACGATCATTGCATCGGGCAAACACTTGTCCCTGTTCCACCACCTCTTGCAGATAATCTCGGCGCTGCGTGCGGATGATACTATAGGTATCAGGCAGGTGCCTGTGTCTTTTGCCAGTGCCGGCAGGCCCAGCGGCAGCCCCGCGCCGGATATAATGTAGTCCACCTTTTCCTTAACGGCGGTTTTGACCAGTTCATCATAGTTAGTGAGAGCCACCATTATATTGACGCCGATGACTCCATTAGACAACTCGCGAGACTTTCTGATCTCATCAGTTAATCCTGCGTTGCTTTCGTCTACGTAGGCTTGCCCACGGCACACATTGCGGACCAGACCAACACTTGCGATGGTACCAGCCATGCCGCAGTTGGCTACTGCTGAGACTAGAGGGTGATCGGTGCTTCTAACTCCCATACCACCAAGGATGAATGGGGGATTAATTTCGAGGTTGCCTATCTTGAGGACCGGCAATGAACGCATAATACACTTTCCCTTCTGGCAAATAGATGCAGCAAACCAGAAGGGTCGGCGGGACTATTTGCGTTAGTTTGATCGGCAACACATGGAGACAGACCACACCAACCAGAGTTTATAATGAATAGCTGGATGTCCAGGCAGACACCAATTATATAGCGCCGTTGCATGGTTGCCACATTGGTACCGGCCATTCTCACGTGTGATGATCTCTTAGCGCGTCCTATAAAGTATATCACACTCTCAACAGCATAACTATTGCCTGAAGCATAGATTATATTTGTATGGTCCAATTCCTGTCTCTGCTTAATGATTGACTCCGCTGCTGGTTGGGAACTCCATACTTGGACTATTGTTAGTGTATGCTTTTTTACTGGGCTGTATTGACATAAATCATTGACAAATATAATACATGTGCTTATCATCTTTATGTGCTCGCCTGCTTATTTAGGTTGTGAGCTAGTTATTTGTGGCATTACAGCGGGCGTCAGGGAGGATCCGTTATATGGAAATCAAAGCTGGACATACAGAACCTCCGCTGGTACGCCTTGTTTTTAGTGTGCTTTGGAACGAACTTAAAGAAACCATCGGTAGTGCACCTACCGCCACACTCCTCCGCAGAGCAATCATCATCTCTCAAGACACATGCCCAGTCTTGGCACGGATCATTATTGAGAAGAATGGGCGTGAGTATCGTTACGAAGTTCCCGCAGAGGCAGATTTGGACCCGCAGACTTGCGATCAGATCGGCGATTTCGTTGACACCGTGCTGGCACTGCTTGCCAGGCTTACCGGCAATGTGCTGGTTCGCCAGTTGCTCTCGAATCCGCTGATCAGGCAGTTGTCGGAAAAGGAGCAGTGACCAAATGCAAAAACTCAAAACATATATCGAGAGTCTGGATGAAATTCTCCACGGGGGCATACCGGAATTCGCGGTCACTGTAATCACTGGAGAACCAGGCTCCGGTAAAACAGTGCTGACACTGCAAACAATGTTCAACAACGCCAGGCATGGTGCGAAGTGTATCTACTTCACAACTCTTTCCGAGCCTGCCCCAAAACTCATACGTTACACGCAGATGTTCGAGTTCTTCGACGAAGATCTGATAAATAACAATTTTAAGTTTGCTGATCTGGGCTCTGCCCTTAGGGAAGGCGGCCCAGATCAAGCTATGGAACGCCTGATTGAGGTAGTTGAGGCTGAGCAGCCGGATATTGTAGCTATCGACAGCTTTAAGGCTATACATGACTTGGTGCCGGATACCGAAAGCGCGCGCTTGTTTGTATATGACCTTGCGGTGCAGCTTTCACTGTGGTCAGTAACAACTTTCCTTGTGGGCGAATACACACCGGAAGAGATCAGCCACAGCCCCGAGTTTGCAGTCGCTGACGCAATAATAAATATGGGCACCGAAACCTCTGAACTGGCAAGCCTGCGTGAGATTCAAATAAAGAAACTTCGCGGCAGCAGCTTTAACTCAGGCAAACATTTCTTCGAAATAGGATCTGCGGGAGTTCGAATCTATCCCCGCGTTGGAACTGCGTTGAATATTGAGTCGTCCACATCGGGTGGACGTGTTTCATCAGGGGTTCCCGGTCTTGATGAACTGCTGCATGGGGGCTTACCCAGTCAATCCGCCACGATTATCGAAGGTGGAACTGGTATAGGAAAAACACTTCTGGGATTACACTTCATGGCTAGAGGCTTGTCTGAAGGGGAAAAGGGTATAATCTTTACGTTTGAGGAAACCCCGGATCAACTGAAGGCCATAGCTGCCCACTTTGGCTTGAGCATTGGCTCAGGCACAGATGTTGAAATTCAGTATACGGCGCCGGTTGAGCTTCTAGGAGCTAAGTGGCTGACGCTGGCGCGTGACCGTGTTCAAGAACTCGGCGCCAAGCGCGTTATGCTCGATAGTGTATCTACAATGGCGATGGGTGTTACCACCGAGCGGCGTTTTAAGGACTTGATTTATACCGCGGTAAAGATGTTCAGATCCATGGGTGTTACATTCATTATGACAATGGAAGCGCCGGAATTACTGGGCTCTTCTATGCTTACCGGTCATGGGATATCGTCCATGTCTGACAACATAATCATGATGCGCTACGTAGAGGTGGAGTCGCAGCTCAAACGAGCCATCTCCATTCTTAAGATGCGAGGCACCAGCCATGAGAACGACTTGAGAGAGTTTAAGATAACGAACGAAGGTATTCTTATTGGCGAACCATTTAAGCACTTCCAAGGTGTGCTTTCAGGTTTACCTACACCGGCGGCACAATAGTATTCATAGGTTCAGCTTGCCCTTTCTTCCATGATGGAGTAGTATGATTAACTTAGGTGACACGAGCATGACGCGAATTAGACGGATAGGAGTCACAGACAGGGCTATTGCAGGTGTGTTGGCGGATATTGCTCACGAGCTTTCCTCCACATCAGATTGGAAAGCGCGTTTGCAGAATGCGCTATCACTGTTATGTGACATCATTCCGTCTAAAATTGCCGGGCTGGGCGTTCAGATGTCGGATTGGCAAGTATATTCTTGTCCGGATGTAGATAACATAGAAGACCTCTCTGAACTTCTGCTGGAACACTATGCGCTGCTTACCGGTGAGATTAATGCTGATAATCACATAAGCATGCACGAGGCCATTACTCAGGGTATTGGCGAATTGGGCAGTTTTCTATCCATGCCGGTTATCGGTGCAGGCCAGGTGCTGGGAGTGCTGCATGTAAGAGTTAAGCAAGACAATGCATATTCACGTGAGGATGTAAGCGTGCTTTCGGTAGTCGCGCTGCAGATTGGTTCTTTCATTCAGAATGTGATGACGCACGAAGAAGAGGCAGATTACCGTCGGCAACGGCAGGAAATATTTGAGCGAGAGCATCACATTGCACAAATGCTGCAGCAGGCTCTGATACCGCCGCAGGTTGATTATGAGATAGATGGCGTCAGGATAGCAGTGAAATACGAACCTGCTATGAAAGAAGCAGAGGTCGGCGGCGATTTTTACGACATTTTTAAACTTAAAGATGGCAAAGTCGGCATTCTCATTGGTGACGTAGCAGGCAAGGGACTTCCTGCGGCGATCCGAGTGGCGGCCGCCAGATATGCTGTGCGCAGTTACGCATATCTAGATTCCAGTCCGGGGCTGGTGATGACGCGGGTTAACGATGCGCTTTGCCGTGATGAAGCCGGCGATGAGTCTATGCTTACCGCAATCTTCCTTGTGATGGATACCACTAAAGGCACTCTAGCTTACGCCAGTGGAGGTCACGAGCCGCCAATGTTGCGTAGCGCCGATGGAAGTGTTCACGAGCTAACTCAAGGCGGGCGCGTTTTGGGGGTGTTCGCGAACTATTGTTATGAAGAAGAAACCCGTGTTATGGAGCCAGGTGACACGCTGGTTGTCGTCACAGATGGTATTACCGAGGCAAGATCAGGCAACGATCTATTCGGCAGCGAAGGCGTTGAGAAGTTCCTCAAGGAGAATCGCCATCTCACCCCATCACAAACAGCATCGGGGCTTCTGCAAGCTGCCACAGAGAAAGCCAATGGCGCACTCCAGGATGATGCAGCCATTGTTGTCCTGCAACTGACTTAATGGGCTACTTCACCCGGATTATGCGGCCGTCGGGAGTCAGGCGCAGCTTTCTGCCGCGCCATTTCACAGTTCTTGAAAACCACCCCATAACCCAGATGATGAACGACAGCAGGTCCCTTGCCGGTAGGAGCCATAGACGCTTGAACACTTGGTGGTCCCCCATAGATCGCGCGCCTGCAGCGGCTGTGATTGTTCGAACTACAACTACGCATCCGAGCACCGACCAGCCCAAAAGCGAAAAATCCGTGACAATGCAAAATGCGGTTGCGTAGGCAAGGCCGTAGGTCATTGCCAGCCCGAGTTGGCCGAAGGGCCTGCTCACCCTCTGTGTGACAGACCACCTGAGCTCCCTCGCCAGTATATTAATCAGACTTTCGCCTGAAAGAACTATATCCATCACATAATCTGAAAGTTTTACTTCGTGCCCGATCATCGCAGCCCTTCGCCCGATCTGGAAGTCATCGGCGAGGTAATGGCGTATTGGCTCGAACCCTCCTATAAGCTCCAGGGTCTCACGCCGGATAGCTATGGTCGCGCCCAGACCGAAGTCTATCCCCTTTAGCGCATTTGCACACGCCACGCCGGGCGCAAAGAGGCAGGTCATGTGAAGTCCTTCGAGGGCATCGGAGATGCTCATTCCTCCGACGCCTCGATACATGCAGGTCACCATACCCACGCCATCGTCCTCAAAGGGCGCAACTATCCGCATAAGAAAGTCCGGTTCCGCACGTGTGTCTGCGTCGGTGATGACCAGTATCTCCCCGTTAGCCCGGCTCACCAGGTTGTGCAGAATCCGAACCTTGTTGTTGGTGCCAAGGATGCTGCTGCCGATGTGTAATGATGCGTGGCCTATACCCTCAATCACCTCTCGGACCAGCGGCTCGACGGGGTCGTCGTGGTTCAATATGCCAAATAGCACCTCATAATCCGGGTAATCCTGTTCGAGGAATGTAATGAAGTTCTCCCGCGCGTTTGCGTCGATTCCGCGCACTGGCTTGAGCACACTTACCTTCGGGTAGCTCGTTCCCTCCGGCTCATATCTATTGAAATGAGCGATAAGCGCAAGGGTTGAGAATATATAATAGGCAGTCCCAGCTGATGCCAACACAAGCAGCGCCACTTCGAGTTGGGTCATTGAGGGCCTCCGAGGGTGGCTTGAGCGAGGCCGGGGTAAGTGGTGAGTTCATAATCGTTTTCGATAATAAACTCCCGAATCCACGGATTGATTAGTGTGGCGAGATCGCCGGGATTTGGCCCCTGCGGATCAACACGCGGCCCATCAATGGGGTGAAAGAACATCTCTATGCTGTCGCACTTAATCCGCTTGAGCATGCCAATCACGTAGTCATCAGTCATACACCCACTCATCATGCTCCCGATGACCACATCGCACACTGCAATTCCACAATCCCTAAGTGCACCCCTGCACACCCGCGATAAATGCGCGTGCCCGAGGGCGGTTGTGATTTTCGATGGTATATGTGAGCGGTCTACGCGGAGGTTATCACAGAACGGGTCACGCGGGACTCTGATCCCGCTCACTCCATAATGCGTTACCAGTTTAAGCACAATAGGCAGCACTACGGGGTGCGCATGGAGGTGTTGATGTCCGTCCACATGAGACAATTTCAGCCCCGTTGCCGCAAACTTCTCGAATTGCGCCTCGATTTCATCTGCAAGTTGAACCCTTGCGCGTCTATTAAAATAATATAGCAAGGCCGCACGTGCAGGGTTATTACTAAACCGTGACGATGAGTCCACCAGGTCAGGAATGGCCGAATGTGGAAGCGCCGACCTTGCTTCACCGCTCAACGCCAAATGCAGCCCCACCGCCAAGCTCGGATCTTCTCGCGCTAATGCAACAGCCTCATCCATAGCGTCACCAGTTACCATCAAGCTGGCGCTGGTGAGTATTCCCTCCCGTCTTGCCCGCGCTACCGCCGAGTTCACCCCTTCGGACCAGCCGAAGTCATCAGCATTCACAATGAGCTTGGTCGACATTCCAACCCACATGCTACCCAAAACGGACGAAGCCTAATGGGGAATGTCTGATAGTTAGATGGTTGATAACAGACGAAGGAATAACCTAAGTTGCTTCGGACTGCGAAGCCAAAGGCGAAGCTGCCGAAGCCGCCGGACGCACGGCGTAATCTGATACAGCAAATCTTAATATTTTTCTTTTCGAGTTTTCGCACTTTCGCGTTGTCGCGATTAAAAACAGTGCGATTACCCAAGGCGCTTGCGGAAGAGCTGTGGCCTTGGTAAAATACCTCTCGATAACGCTTCATACAGACAGGATACCTCGTGGCGAAAGCACAGACTCATATATCAGCCGAAACCGATCTTTACCGGCCGGTGCACGATTACCTGGTGGACCAGGGTTATACCGTTCGCAGTGAAGTCAAGAATTGCGATATCGCGGCAATCAGGGGTGATGATCTCATAATCATCGAACTCAAGCGCACGCTCAGCCTGGCGCTGATCGCGCAGGCGGTGCGGCGGCAGGAGATCACCAATTCCGTATATGTGGCGGTTCCACGCCCGCATAACAGGAAGCGATGGGATGGACAGTCGCGCGATGTTCGTGCGCTGCTCAGACGGTTAGAGATTGGGTTGATACTGGTCGGGTCCAAGCGGTGCAAGAGGCCGGTGGATATTGTTTTTCATCCACTTCCCGCTGAGCGCCGTAAACGCAAGCACAAGCACACGGCGGTCATTCAGGAGATAGAACGCCGGTCAGCCGACTTCAATGAGGGCGGGAGCTGCCGCCGCAAGCTGGTGACAGCCTATCGCGAGAATGCCGTCCAAATTGCGTGTTGCCTTGCCGAATTGGGGCAGCAGTCCCCGAAGCAGTTGAGGACATTGGGCACCGGAGAGAAGACGCTGTCTATCCTTTATCGCAACGTCTATGGCTGGTTCCAACGTGTGGACAAGGGAATCTATGCCATCAGCCCGAAGGGTATTCAGGACCTTGCGCAATATCCTGAACTTGTGAATTACTACAAAAAGCAGCCGTGTCAGGAGTAGGCTCTTATGAATGATATATGTATCGCAATGATCAGGCACGATATAAATAATATCCCCGAGTATCCTCTCCCGGCGGGTTTCAGCTTTCGCGCATTTGCCGGTGGAGATGAGACCACCTGGGCGGAGCTGATGGTAGTTCCTGAAATGTTTCAAGACGCTGATACAGCCATGAAACACTTCAGGGAAGAGTTCCTGGAATGCATCTCCGATAACAAGGACCGCTGCTTTTTCATAGTGCATGAGGCCACTGGACGCTCGGTTGCTACGGCTATGGCTTGGTACGATTGTCTGGATGGCGAGGACTACGGCCGGGTGCATTGGGTGGTGGTTCATCCAGAGTTCCAGGGAGCAGGGCTGGGCAAGGCGCTGCTGTCGAGAGTAATGCAGCGGCTGGCGGAGTCGCACAGCAAAGCCTACCTGCGTACGCACCCCGTGAACTGGCGGGCTATACGCATGTATACCGAGTTCGGTTTTACCCCATGGATAACTAATAACCAGCCCGAGGAAGTCGAAGCATGGCAGGCGTTATCCGATAAGCTGGGCATTCCCTTGCTCTGATTTTTGAGCGCAATCAATAGCAAGCTGCCGGAACTGCTCTACCAGGTCCATTTGTATAAGGTCGCGTGGGTGCACCCATGCGTATTCGTCGTGCTCGTCACTAAGCCGCACTTCCCCCGGCTCCACGCGTCCCTTTAGTATCAGGTATATGATGCGATGAGATGGAGACTCCGAATGCGCCGTGCCCGCAGGCCCCTCGACCCACGCCACAAGCCCCGTCTCCTCCGACACCTCTCGGAGGATAGCCTGCTCAAAGTCTTCTCCCGGGTCCATCTTCCCGCCGGGCAAGTCCCAGCAGCCGGGGTTGTTCTTTGAACTCAGCGATCTCTTCAAAACAAGCCAGCGGCCCATATGATCCTTAATCACAATCTTGAGTGAAAGTGCCAGCGGTTTGGTTTTATCCATCTGCATCTCCATTTGTTCTTTGTCGTATCTTACAATATACCATATTGCCACAGAGCAATTGTGACCAATTCTGTTTCATCATCGCCCTGCTCACGTTTATGAGTAGCCATTATGGGTGTATACTCGCGAGGTGGTCTATTGTCTGGTGGAGGTTGTTTTAGGATGGATGCAAGCCAGTTCGCGAACTTTTGGGCCGTGCAGGGTCACAGGGTCATATCTACTCAGAGTTGCCAATGGTATAATACCGAACCGTTTGTATACTTGAGCATACCGTTCCATAGGATGGTGACTCCAGATCGTGTGGAGATGGCACGGGTTTTGGGGGGTGGACCGGCGCTGGTGATGCGTTATGCTTGCCCGGCTGAGGAGAGCAAGTGCAACGGTGGGTTGTATGTCTGCCGCGATAAGAATTATGATATACCCTCGCTCAATGAAAAGGCTCGAAACCGCACCAGGCGCGCGCTTAGGTGCTGTGATGTGGAGCGGGTGGAGTTCCGCGATTTGATGGAGTGGGGGCACGAGATAAATGTTCAAACCTACATCCGTCAGAATCGCGACCCTAAGACACTCGCATATGAAAAATGGGCGCGGTATTGTGAGGCTGCGGCGGATACTCCCGGGTTCGAGGCGTGGGGGGCTTATATGGACGGCAAACCTGCCGCGTATGTGGTCTGCGCGCTTGTTGAGGATTGTTACCACCTGCTGCGGCAGAGTTCGGCTACTGACTATCTCTCATATTGTCCGAATAACGCGCTCACATTCGCAGTTACGCAGGAGGCGATTGCTCGCCCGGAAGTGGGCTATGTATCGACCGGGCTGAAATCGGTGGAGGATACTTACGGGCTGAATCGTTATAAAGAGCGGATGGGATATGTCCTCGAGCCGTTTCGGGATCAACTTGTAGTCCAACCGTTTATCAAATTGCTTGCCGGAGTGGGTGGGTCGAGAGCAATCCGCAGCCTGCATCAGCGCAACCCAGGCGCGGACTTTTGGAGAAAGGCAGCACGGGTAATGGACCTTATCTACCAGGATACACCTGCCCAGCCCAACGCAGGACAGGCAGGTGATGACGATGCTGAATCTTGATTCTGTTACGAATCAACCTTCTTAAGCCAACACTCGCGCCATAGCCAATAGCATTGTCGAGGACAGCCACCGTAGGCTTCACCTGTGCAGGTGACGTCTTCCAGAATAACGCCGTCGGAAACCTCGCGCATAGTATTGCTGCGCTCGTCGATCAGGCGTGAGACCCGGTCCAGCACGCGATATCTGCCTTCGCAATAACGGACCATGCTCCCTACAAACGCAAGACCCCGGCACCTCGCTTTGCGGTTCAATGTAGCCAATATCTCTTCCTTGCTTCGGACTTCGACTATGTCACCCGGTGCAAGGCTTGGGGCTTCAGGCTTGGGAGCGTCAACAGGGCGGCTGGGGGCGTGGACGCGCCGGAACAAAGAATCTACCATTTTGCGGAGATACCAGCGTGAATTGCGGTTGGACAGGAACACGAACATCGGCCAGTTTATTCCCCTGGTATACTGGCGGAGGTGACGGTATCGCAGTGGCTTAACTGCTCGTTGCAGCACACATCGCTGCCCTATGCACGGAGCCAGGCTGCTTTCAATCTCAGCATCTGCTGGTTCTTCTGTATGTTCGCTTGCGGGATTATAATCCTCTTCCATGCACAGCCACTGAGTCTTGAAAAGCAACATACATCGCCGCTTGCACTCGCTGTGGGCTTTGCCATCGCACCTGGCTCCCTCGAGTAGTGCTATATTTCCTATTGCAGCCAGCCCATCTCCTTCCACGTATAAGCGATCCACCGCCTTCAGCACCTTGAGCTTCTTGCCGCAGTAGTTTCTCATTTCTGCTTGGAACGGTATGCCGTCCAGCATGCCGCCTTGGTCCAATGTCGATTGGATTTCACCTATACTTTTCACAGTAACTACAGCCCCACGGCGTAATGCAGACGGTTTACCACCCATTGCTTATCCTCCAATATCGTGTCAATCAAAGCCACCGGATGGAATATATAGCACTAATGGGCGCTGTTATAAACATACCGGCATTATATCTAGCCTATTGTTTGTGGCATTCAATTGTGGTGAATAGTGTGAGAGAATTGCGCCTGCTCGGCGTGAATAATGCTTGACTGGGTATAATGTTCGCGTCCTATCGTCATGACCAGTCCAAGTGGAGTGAACTAAGTGGAATTTGACGAACGCAACTATCCGGCAGAAAGATATTCACCCTCGGCTCTCTCTACTGATCGCTATCATTATCGGCGTTCAGCAGGCCCGGATCAGGTAGATGCGTGGCGAGTCTGGGACATTCTCCGTCGTCGATGGTGGCTGATGCTGCTGATTTTTGGTGTGGTGATGGCCCTGGGTGTGGCTTATACTACAAAGCAGCGGCCGGTGTATACGGCAACATCGCTTATGGTTGCTCCTTCCGGTAGATCAATCACCGATTCAGACGGTAATAGAAACATTCTGAATGACTTGCTGTCGTTGGCTGGGAGCAGGTCTGTGGCTGGTATGGTACGCGTCATGCAGAGCCAGGACTTGATTTCTTCCGTTGCTCAGATTCTTGGACCGGATCAACTGGCACAAGGTTTTGGGAGTAATGCTGCCCGCACACGGTCGATCCCTGATTGGGCGATCAACTGCAGTACTGAAAAAGACTCGGACGTCATCTCCGTGACCGCCAGCGCTTATGATCCCGAGGTTGCCGCAAATCTCGCCAACACGATGGTTAACACCTATATCAACCGTGACCGCGAGTACAGTGGCCAGTCCGCCAAAATGGGCAAGGAACTTGTCTATACCGAGTTGCAGTCTATACACACGCAGCTCACTGTAGCACAGAGGGAGCTGGCAACGTTCAAACGCAGCAGCAGGCTTGTGGCAGCTCAAGACCAACTGAGAGAATTGGCTAGTAATGTGGCAGCCTTGCAGGCCCAGCAAGATGGTGCGGAAGTGGAGCTTGCCGGAGCCCGCCGCCAGGCCGATATCCTGCGTGCCCAGCTTGCTGCCGAGGGGGATGAAGTCCAGGAGAGCCGGACGGTACAGATCAACCCGGAGTATCAGGAGGCGCTGTCTAATCTCGCCAAGCTCAATGCACAACGCATTACTATGATACAGGAATATACTCCTGCGTCACCGGAGATCAGGAATATTGATGCCTCGATAGCCGCGACCAAAGAACAGATGAAGAAAATTGCTCGGACTGTCGTCTCTTCCACGGTCAACAGCCGCAACCCCGCCATCGGGACATATGTCGGATCAATGGTGAGCAGCGCCGCTGTTGAAGCAAGGCTTCGTGCGCTGAAACAAGTGATTACAGCGCGCAGTGCACAGATTGCGGAATTGCCGGACAAAGAGCGGGTCTACACTGATCTGGAACGCAAAGTCCGAGTTTTGGAGAACACGTATCAGGCTCTGTCCACCAAGTATTATGCGCTGCTGATAAATGAGAAGTCGGCGCTGCCTAACGTGCTTGTCGCCGCCACCGCTCGGCCTTCTCTAAAACCGGCGTATATGGGCAGAACCCGTGCCTTTGTGCTGTTCGGTTTGCTCGGGATTGTGCTTGCGATTGCCGCTGCAGCCATTGCTGAGCGGAAGGACGATAGGATCAAGTATGAGGACACTATTACGAACTTGACCGGTGAAGCGCCTCTCACGATCATTCCCAGGATCAGACGCCCGCGCAGGTCGCATCTTCGACTGGACTATCTCGAGCCCGACAGCCCATTCGTAGAGTCGTTCAGGACGCTCCGTAATATCATCCATCTGTCATGTAATCAGCCTGTTAAAATGCTGGCTGTTACGAGCCCGGTTCGTAATGAGGGCAAGTCCACAACATCGGTCAGCCTGGCTATAGCCATGGCGATGGCTGGGCGCAAGGTACTTGTTATCGACTGCGATATGCGACGCCCGGTCATCTTGCATGACCATGGTAGTTCTCCCTCAGACGTGGGCCTTGCGGGGCTGGTCCAGGGGCTCACGAGCCCGGAGCACGCCGTGCGGCCTACGGGTATCAAGAACTTGTTCTGTCTTCCCTGCGGATTGATCCCGAGGAACCCTGCCGAACTTCTGGCTTCACCGGAGTGCCGCAACGTGCTTAAAACACTCGCTAAAGATTACGATGCCGTAGTCCTCGATTGCCCACCGTGTGTTGGCTTGAGTGATATGCAGGTGATATCGACTATGGTGGATGGCGTGCTATTGGTAGTAGCTGCTAACCAGACATTGATTCCCAGGCTATCCGCAGCGTTGGCAAACCTGGAGCAGGTTAACGCCCCTTATGTGGGTTCTGTTCTCAACCGAATGTCTTTGAAACGGAGCCGGTATTCATATGACTACGGCGGAGATCAGGTGTCTGAGAAAGATTCACGCCCCAGGCTGGTAAGTATGCTGGCTGAGGAGGAAGCGGAACAGGAAACGATTTCATAGCAAATCTAAATGCAGCATTACGGAAGCCCAGCACCGGAGTTCGAGATGCGTGTTCTGATAATATGCCAGCATTATCTGCCGGAAGAGGTCGGTATCGGCTTTCAGATATCGCAGCTTGCTCTGGACCTGCAACAGTTGGGGCACAAGGTGAGCGTGCTCACGGCTTTCCCAAACTATCCCGACCGTGTCGTTTTCGAGGGTTACCGGCGTAAGGTATTTCAGCGCGAGACAATCGATGGTGTGCGAGTGATCCGCACATGGGTCTATACCAACCCCAGCGAAGACTTTTCCTCAAGGCTGCTGAATTGGGGCAGCTTTTGTATCTCCGCAATGCTTGGTGCGGCTATCGCCGCCGAAAAGCCTGATGTTATCTACACACTGCTTCCTCCCCTGCCTCTTGGCGCCACGATTAACATAGTTGGTAAGATCAGGCGCGTGCCGGTGATTGTGCATGTGCAGGACATATACCCCCTGATCGCTGTAGAACTTGGTATTCTTCGCAACCCAAAGCTGATCAGATTTTTTGAATGGATGGAGCGGAGGGTTTATAGCAGCTCATCGCACATTGTCGTTATCTCCGAGGGCTTCAAGGAGAACTTATTAAGCAAGGGCGTTTCCGATTCTAAGATAAGCGTGATTGCCAACTGGGCGGATGATTGTTTCATTCGCCCGGCTTCCAAGCAAAACGCGTTCAGGTGTGAGTTGGGTGCAGGAAGCAGGTTTCTTGTGGTCTATTCGGGTGGCCTTACCAGGAACTCGAATCTGCAGCCCGTTCTTCAGGCAGCCGCAATGCTGAAAAATGAGCCTTATACATTTGCTATTGTTGGCGATGGTCCGCTCAAACCGGAGCTTGAGTCGATGGCATGCGATCTCAAATTGGATAACCTCCACTTCGTGCCGTTCCAGCCGTTATCACGATATCCCGAGGTTCTTTCAGCGGCAGATATGACCATTGTGGCGTTGAATAATGCCGCGACCTTTGCCTCGGTCCCGAGCAAGGTCTTCAAGCAAATGGCGGCTGGGCGGCCTGTGCTTGCGATTGCCGCACCGGGGAGCGAGCTTCAGCAGTTGGTGGAACGTGCGCGGTGCGGGCTGCACGTTTCCAATGACGATCCTGAATCCCTGGCGGATGCGCTGCGTTGGGCGGCATGTCATCCTGATCAGGCGGATGCTATGGGAAGCAATGGTCGGCAGCACATGGAGGAGCATCACTGCAGGCAAAAGTGTGTGGAAGCTATCGAGAGAGTGCTGCGGCATACTGTGCGTAATTGGCGTGGGAAACAGGTTCGCGATAAATCTTTGGCGTCGAAATGCGGCGCAGGGATGATGCACGGAAGACAAGCAAGTGATGTTGAACAGTCTCAGGACTTGGGGGAATAGAGCGATGGCGACAACACTAACATATCTACCTTTTGCACTCCCTGATATCGGTGATGACGAGATTGATGAAGTGGTCGACTCGATGCGGTCCGGTTGGCTGACCACCGGGCCAAAGGCCCGCAGGTTTGAGCAGGATTTCACCGAGTGTTTTGGTGGAGATGTTGAGGCTTTGGCTGTCAACTCGGCTACATCCGGCTTGCACCTGGCGCTGGAGGCGCTGGGCATCTGTTCTGAAGATGAGGTCATAACTACACCTTACACATTCACAGCCACGGCGGAGGTGGTGCGGTATTTCAACGCCAATCCGGTTTTTGCAGATATCGACCCGCATACACTTAACATTGATCCATCTGCCATCGAATCTGCAATTACACCACGTACCAAGGCTATTATTCCGGTGCACTTCGGTGGGCTGGCATGTGATATGGATAGCATCCTGGACATCGCGCACCGCTACAATCTGCGGGTGGTGGAAGATGCTGCTCACGCGCTGCCGACTACGTCTGGGTCCAGATTGGTAGGTTCCCTGCAGAGCGATGCGACCGTGTTCAGCTTTTACGTCACTAAACCATTGACCACAGGCGAGGGCGGAATGGTCGTTACTCGAAACCCGGAGATAGCTGCCCGCTGTCGGGTGATGCGTTTACATGGGATCGATAGGGACGCATTCGAACGCTATGTCTCTAATAGGCCTGCATGGTATTACGAGGTAGTCGGCCCCGGTTTCAAATACAACATGACTGATATCGCAGCGTCTATAGGCATCCACCAACTCAGAAAAGCCTATCAACTCCAGCGCAGGCGCGGAGAAATTGCTCATGAATATACCCGGAGCTTTGCCGGACTGCCGCTTGTGCTGCCGCCTCAGCCTAATCCAGGCGAATTGCATGCCTGGCACCTGTATGTGATCCGGTTGACCGACGATGCGCGGGTGGACCGCAACCGGTTCATAGAGATGATGGCGGATATGGGTATAAGCACCAGCGTTCATTTCATCCCGCTGACAATGCAGCCCTACTGGCGCGACACTTATGGACTTCGTGAACGGGACTATCCGAATGTAATGGATTGTTACCGAAGGACGGTGAGTCTGCCGATCTATACGCGAATGACTGATGAAGATGTTCAGCGCGTGGTGGGGGCGATTAGGTCAATACTCGAATGAATCCTTACACTGGAAGCCTGGTGAAGAGGCTTTTTGATCTAACCTGTGCTGCCGTGGGACTGCTGATGCTGTTGCCCTTGATGGTAGTAATATCACTGCTTATCGTGCTTGGTGATGGTCGCCCGGTGCTGTTTGCGCAAGAAAGAGTGGGGCGGGGCGGAAGCACATTCAAGATGCTCAAATTTAGGACGATGGTGGTTAACGCCGAGTCGCGGGGTGGGCAACTGACCGTGGGAGCAGATGCGCGCGTCACTTGGCTGGGCGCATTTCTGCGCAAGTCCAAAGTTGATGAGCTGCCCCAGCTATTTAACGTGGTGCTGGGCGATATGAGCCTTGTTGGTCCCAGACCCGAGGTGCCGAGGTATGTGGAGCTATACACTCCAGAGCAGCGCGAGGTTCTGCGATTGCCGCCGGGAATCACGGACCCGGCATCTATCAAGTATCGAAGTGAAGGGGATATCTTGGCAAATTCCCCGGACCCAGAGCAGATGTATATCGAGAAAGTAATGCCGGATAAGATCAGGCTCAACCTGCAATATGCCCTGCGGTCCTCGCTGATTACTGACTGTGGGCTTGTCCTAAAGACCCTGGTCCGTTTATTCAAACCATGAAAACACCTAACTCTGAGGGATATAGTGAGACATAAAAAAATGTTGGTTAGTGACCGGATCGGGCTCTTTTTGGCGACGCCATGGGGAGATGGCGCCGAGCGTGTTATGGTGACCCTTGCTGGTTCAATGGCCGAAAGGGGGCACGAGGTAGACCTGGTTCTCTATCAAGCCGAGAGCTACGCCGGAGCTGTTCCCGAGGGAGTAAGGACGATAAACCTGAATGCCAGTGGGGCTATGGCTTCAATTCCAGGGCTCACTAGATACATCAGGAAAGCGCGGCCCCGCGTGATGCTGTCAACAGTTGAGCAGGCGAACATTGCCCTGTTGTTGGCCAAGCAGCTTTCGCGGAGTCCGGTTCGGATTGTGGTGCGTGAAGCCAATACAACATCCCTCACCTTGAATGCGACTCCCGGGATCAAGGGTAC
>JAJFTD010000091.1 GCA_021373255.1 bacterium | reverse complement strand
CGCTGATAGCATAAAGTGGACTTCCCGACCAGGGTAAGTTCCCGCAGGATATCACTCTTCATTCTTAACTCTTAATTTTTATTCTTAGCTGTCTTCTCTTCTAGTGCTTTCACTGCATCCAGAATGGGTTGAGGCGGATTGAGGGCGCGGATCTTGCTTATTATTTCGGCTGCGTCATCGGTCTTGCCCTGGTCCATCAGGAATGATGCCAGTGTGAGTAGAGATCCCGGATTTTTGGGCTGCTTTTCAGCGAGTTTGCGGTAGGCTTTCTCGGCATTGGTTTTGTCACCAGCCTGCTCGTAGGTTGCCCCGAGGGCATACCACGCCTCGCCCCAGTCGTTAGCCATTTTCAGCGCCTGACCAATAGTATCGATGGACTGCTGGTAGTCTTTCTGTCGTTTCTCCACTCTTGCAAGCAGCAGCAGTGCAGCCGGGCTCTCCGGGGCCATAGATGTGACTTTCCTGGCGTAGGTTAGCGCCTTGTCAAGGGTCTTATCATCGGCAGTATAGAAGTCGGCCAGGGCGCTTACGGGTCTTACGTCACCCTTAGCCTCCTCGGCTGCAGCGAGCAGTTCTTTCTCGGCTTCATCCCGCTTTTTCAGGGCGATCAGCGCGAGTGCACGGTTAGTGCGAAGGGCTGGGAGCTTGGAATCGAGTTTGGCGGCTTCGTCATACGCTTTCAAAGCATCGTCGAGCTTACCCGCACCCATTAGTGCCACTCCGAGGATCATCTTAACATGCGCATCGTTTGGCCGGAGCTTTGACAACGAGTTCGCGCTGTCAAGGGCAAGATCAGCCCTGCCGGCGCCGATCAGCGAGTAGGCTTTGGCCTGCAGTTGGAAAACCTGCTCACTGTCATCACCGCGCGCCACAGTGGCTGCCGGAGGGGTATAGAGCGAAGTCGTATCTACTCCATGCTCACTCAGCCAACGTGCAATAGCCGTTGATATCGCGCACCTGCCGAAGATCTGTTTATTATTTCCATCCATAATTACCAGCCGGTTCAGATACATTCCTACTATCACTGAGTTATGAACCACCATAGACCCATTTGGAATGGATGTGGCGGGATTTACATCGATCAGAAATACCCAATGGTACTTGCCGATCTCGGTTACGAACACCTTGTCTGCGTCCCATTCTTCTACTACAAGTTTATAATTATCGCCGCTTTTCTGCCGGGTGATGCCGTGGATATCCGTAGCCCATTTGTTGCCAATGGGGTCTCCGCTCATCAGTTGGCCCATTGTGCCATAAGCGGCTTTGGAGAACTCGCCTCCCTGTGCCAGTGGCGCAGCGGGTAGTCCCTTGATAGGAAGTTTGAGCAGAGCCAGGTTTAGTTCTTTGTCCTGAGCAACCAGTTCACACTGGTGCGCCTCACCGGTGTAGGAGCTGATGAACACAGGGTAGCGTATTGTATGATCAGTATCAGGACCGATCTTTTCGGTGACTGCGTCGCGAGTGGTGATGACCCAACTGCCATCTCCCACAACAAAGCATGTGCTCATCCAGCTCGACCTGTCTCCGAACACGCGGAGCACACCAGTGCTGTCAGTGAGCGTCGCGGCAGTCGCAATCGACCCGGCGAAAAGAATGAGAATCAACGTAATAACAAAGGCCCTGTTCATATCGTCCCTCCGGCATATTGGTAAACATGGACTGGTTCTACTCTACCACTTCTCACACCTCTGCCGCAAACCTCCTGATTGGTGGTCATTGCAACATGTTTTCGTAAGCTCTACAGGTGGGTAGAATGCAGTAGTTCATTTGAGTATATATGTATTATGACCGACCAATTTACCCAACCAAATGAAAATCCCAATCCTCCGGGTCAAGAATTTGCTCCACTGAGGATCGCTGTGATCTACGCGATCGTTGGTGGACTTTGGATTCTGCTCTCGGATATACTGCTTGCTGCCTTGATCAACGAACCCGCAACATATACGCGTATTGCCATTCTTAAAGGATGGTTTTATGTAGTTGCAACGGCTATTCTTGTATATCTATTAATTAGGCGTGCCCTTGCGTCGTTGATACATTCCGAAGAAACACTTCGCGACCGGGACAAGCAGTTCCAAACACGCTACAATGCCATTGTCACTGGTATGTTGGTTCGAAACGCCAGTGGTGTAGTTACTCAGGTTAATAATGCCGCTTGTGATCTGATGGGGCTGAGTCTGGAACAAGTGTTATACCAAGAAAAGTATCCGCAGACACTTGAAATTGTCCGGGAAGATTATACGCCATTGCCTGCTTATGAGCATCCTTCGGTGGTGGCACTGCGCACGGGACAACCGGTTCGCAACATGATGGTGGGTGTACGTTCATCAAAAGATGAAGACTACAGGTGGCTGCTTATTAACACCGTACCGGTCTTTGATGAGTCCACTGGCAAATTGCTGGAATCGGTTGCAACATTTATAGATGTCACTGACCTCAGGCAAACACAGCAGGCCTTCATTGACTCAGAGCGCCGCCTGGCAAGCATTATCGATTTTCTGCCTGATGCAACGTTTGCCATAGACACCAAAGGTAGGATCATTGTTTGGAACCGCGCGGCTGAAGAAGCCACAGGTGCCAAAGCCGATGACGTACTTGGGAAAAACGACTACGAAATCGGTTACCGGTTCTACGGTAAAAGGCGACCTATGTTGGCGGACCTCGTGCTGCACCCGAATGCGGACATTGAGAAGAACTATCCAATAATCGAACGCAGAGATGATACGCTGATTGCTGAAACTCTGGTCCCTATGTTCGGAGCCAAAGAAGCCTATATATGGGCTAAGGCAACACCGCTGCGCGACTCCGAAGGCAATATCGTTGGGGCCATAGAATCAGCCCGAGATGTTACGGAGCGCAAGCGCGCGGAGGAAGAACGCCACCGGCAGTTGGAGAGGGAGCAGGAGATCAGGCAGGAGGCCGAGGAAGCTAAAAAAGAGTTTTACAGGGGCACCATATACTCGGTTACTGATGGAAAGCTCAATCTGGTTATGCACGATCAGATAAATGATCATATAGTGCCCGGCGCGCAGACAGTGGCCATCAACTCAAGCGAGAGCATGAGTGAATTACGTTACATGGTCCACGAAATGGCTGAAGAAGCGGGGATGTCTCAGGAGCGAGTTGAGTCGCTACTATTCGCTGTCGGTGAAGCTGCTGCAAATGCCGTTAAGCATGCAGGCGGTGGCGTTGCAACTGTAGGCATCAGGAATAGTATGGTGCAAGTCTCTATACACGATGTCGGGCCGGGCATGGATACGTTTATACTTCCAAAAGCAACGCTTCTCAGGGGTTTTTCCACAAAACCATCGATGGGGTTAGGCTACTCGATCATATTATCGTCCGTAGATACTGTATACCTGGCTACCGGTAAAGAGGGCACTTGGGTGCTTATGGAAAAAGCTGTAGTTGAACCCGAGGTGGAGATGAAAGGAGCATTAATGCTCGATAGGATACCTGATAGTTGGTGATGCTTATTTCTTGGATTTGTAAGGGTTGTCGGTGTTTTTGGTAAACTCCATATACTCTTTTCGCTCTCCAGCAGTGCAGGCTTTGAGGTGCAGATCCAAAAACAGGACATTCATACTTTTCGTTTGTAGTATGCTTACGTTTGTGGGAGCAGGCAAGAGCGGATTCTCGTTGAACTTGTGGGATACTTTTTGACCACTATGGAAGTCATACCAGAAGTCGGCGAGAAGAATATCTCTGCGGTGGTTGCACCATGTCATAGGCTTGCGTGGCTTTGCATCTGATTTGTCGAGCGGGTCTGTCCCATTCTGATATGCACTTGGACCAGGATAGAGATAACTTGATCCGGAATGCCACCAATATGGTCTTCCCGCATCACCGCCGCCGCGGTTAATATCCCCAGGGCATACCCAAATATGCTTGGGTTGAACCTGTAGTGTCCTTCTTCCGAATGTCGGCAGCTCGCCCTTCAATGATGCCAATGATCCCGGAATGTAATTGGGTATAAGCGGTTCGATGCAAAGTATCCAGGGGGTTTCGTAGGCTGGAGGGGTAACCGGAAGCCCATAACCGTTGTTGTCGTCAATGTAGCGAGTAATGGCGAACCCAAGCTGGCGCATGTTTTCAGCGCAGGTTCTCATCCTGGCGGCTTCTTTCGCTTGCATGAGTACAGGCGCAATCATAGCCGCCAAAATGGCTATTATGGCTACGACTACCAGTAACTCCACTAACGTATAGCCGCGGTGCTTCATTGTCTAATCGCGACTCCATTCTGCAAACGATGCTAAGTGTTGTGGGAATCACCAGGCCTACTCCCCACACAGTTTTATTTTACTTCCTATTAGTCAAGCCTGCAATGATCTAATGAGACTATTCGGCATAACACCGGGGCACTACCCATTTATAGTGCTTAAGTACTATAAAACTTGTATTTTTTAAAGAACTATCTTGACTAGATAGGGGAAGCAGGTATATGATTCCTGCATACCTAAGAAGAACCTGGTAATACTCAAACGCAACTAAATAGCATTGAGTCTCGCGTATGCATTGTAGCATAATTACCGTCTAAGTCAACCCTGATGATGTGGAGGCGCCAAAGACGGAACAACAAGCTCAAGATAAAGTCACTATATTGATCGCGGATGACCATGGTATCCTCAGAGAAGGTCTACGAGGCCTGCTTGAAGAATACGATGATCTGGTGGTCATTGACGAAGCGACTACCGGTGCGCAGGCAGTGGCAAAAGTACGTGACCTCAAACCGCAGATCATGCTGCTCGACCTGATCATGCCTGAGATGGGTGGGGTTGAGGTGCTGGAGGCACTGGCTGGGGAAGGGATGCCTACCAGAGTCATCGTGCTGACCGGTGCGGATGATGACGAGTTGTTGGCTCGCTGTATCCAGAGCGGGGCAATGGGCTACCTGTTGAAGGACGCTGCGTCCAACCAGTTGGTAGATGCGATTAGGGCCGTGGCCGAGGGAGGCTGTTGGCTGCCCGCGGACCTTACCAGTAAGCTGTTTCACGGAATGTCCAAGAAACCTGCTGGAGGCGACTCTGCAAAGCTCTCGCTGCTTACCGCTCGCGAGCTCGAGGTACTCAAACTCCTCGGCGAAGCCTTGACCAATTCAGAAATAGCCGATCAATTGTTTATCAGCGAACACACGGCAAAGGTTCACGTCAGCCGGATACTGGAAAAACTTGGACTCTCGACACGCGCGGAGGCGGTAAGGTTCGCCATTCGCAGCGGAATCGTACAAGCCTAAAGTATGAAATCAGGAGCAGTTTACAGCTTAAAACTGGAAAGACTCGCCGTGGAGCGGCAGCAGTCCGTGGTGCGGGTCCTGCTTGCCATCACCACGTCTTTGCTCCTGTGGAAATTTTACGTTGATCAACCCGTAGACATCCGCCTTATCTCACTGGATCGCCTGGTGTTGATTGTCGTGCTGTTTTGTGCCTACAGCCTCGGCGTGTGGGCATTATTGAAATGGAAGCCGGAATACCTCAAGCCGATAACGATTGCCGGCAGTGTCATTGAAATCTTGCTGATCGGCTATCTTATTCACCAGACGACTGGGACAGATACCCCTTTCTATCTCTGGTATATCTTCTATGTTGTTAGCATTTCCACCCGGTTTGGCGCCCGATACTCGATCCTGGGCCTGAGTGCGTGCATCGTGTCATTTATCGGCATTGTCTGTATGGCCTCGGGTAACTACGCTGTGAATGTACCGGCAGTGCTGGGACTGACCAGCTTCCTGCTAGTTTTAGCCTATATGTTCGGCCAGATATCGGAAAGGCAGATAAGCTATCAAGCCAGCCTTTCGGTAGTAAATGAGTTCCGTGCGGAGCTTGCAGGCCTTGCCACTTCATCTGAGATAATCAACCACCTGCTGTATCGCGTAAAGGAGCTGTTGAACGCCGAGCAGGCGTGGTTTTTGCCTGCACAGCGGGGCTCTGACGGCTCGGAGGCTCCTGGACTGAGGTCGGCAGGTGCTGATCCCGTGCTGCTTTCTGCTTTCCGTGAGGGCGGCGGCGCATGGAACGTTGAGACTATTCTCAGGGAGCAGCGGACGGTTGTTTCCGGTCGTTTAGCCGGTGATGCATCTCTGCCCGGGGGCACAGCAGCTAAGCTCAATCTCAAGGACCTCGCTGCCGCGCCGATGATGGTGCGCAGCATACCTGTGGGCGTGGTCTACGCCGCAAACCGCAAAGACAGACCTCTCGCTTCTGCTGATGCGCAAATACTCGAGTTGATGGCTACGCAGTCGGCTCCGGTAGTGGAAAATGCACTGCTGTGGGAGCGACTACGCGAGGCGGCTGCTTCGGAAGAACGACTGCGGATTGCTCGTGATTTGCATGATAACTTTCTCCAGACGCTTGCAGCTATCAAGCTGCACCTCGAACGCTGCAAGATACTCGTTCAGAAGGACCCCGAGCGTGCACTGGATGGTATCGATAGAATCCATCAGATTGCTACCCGTGGCCTCGCGGAAGTAAGAGCTTATCTTTCCGAACTTCGATTGATGGGTCCTGAGCCGAGCCGGTTTAAGCAGGCTGTTGAGCGCTGCTCGGCTGATGCCGCTACAAAAGGTGGTTTCCAAACTCACCTCGACCTGCATCCCCCGGATGAAGCGATGCCCCCGAATGTGGCGCTGGCTGCTTTTCAAATCGTTCGAGAGTTGTTGAACAATGCGGCAGCGCATTCGCAGGCGGAGCATGTTCAGGTGCGAGTATATACACAGGATAGCAGGCTTTACCTTGAAGTCGAGGACGACGGCAAGGGCTTTGACGTCACTCGTGTGCGTGCTGAAAAGGCTTCCGAAGGTCACCTCGGGCTTGTGGGTGTAGAAGAACGCGCGCGCCAGTGTCATGGTTCTCTTACAATCACAAGCGAGCCCGGCAAGGGAACTCACACTGTCGCTGTCCTCACGATATAATCCCAATCTCAAGCCTCCATTATCTACTCTTCGCCTGAGACCTTGGCAATGAAAAGCCCCTCCATGCCAGTATGGAGAGGCCACACAAATAATGACTGCTTTTCGGCTACTTTTGGGGCGCAGCGTTTGCTACTGTGACCGGGCCCTTAGCCGTTTTCCAAGGCTTTTTCCCTGCATTCGGCTTCGTGATGTCTGTGATCCTTACCATGTTTTTAGCGGCATATTGTGGTGGAGCGGCAGAGATATCCCAGGGACTCCTTATCTGATTGGCTTCCAACTTGCGCCAACCCCAGTTGGATGCAACCCCTGTCACTACCACGGCTGTAAGGGCGGCGATCCCTGCCAGCCAAATTGATAACTTCGGGTTCTTCGACTTTTTTGTACCCATGTGGTGAAACCTCTTGAGACCGGGCTAACGGCTGCTATTATCGGCGGTGTTTAACTTGTTATTGCGACAACCGGCTCTTTACTAAACCACTAACTCGCATTATTCACTACAGCAGAATACCGCAAGCACTAATGCGGTATTCAATATCATCATGAATAATGCGGGCTAACTCCGAATAATGAAGCCACGATTACAGCCATTCTGTTTGCGTGGCGTAAAATGTGACACCAATGTGGCCGTGTAGGGAATAAATATACTGGGACTATGTGGGGTTGTGATATGAGGCTTTCAAAAGAAAGTGTGATATTGATATACATAGCGGTTGCCGATCTTGTTGCTACGCTGCTTCTCCTGCGTAGTGATAAAGCATCGGAAGGTAACCCTATGATGGCGGTATTCCTGGGCTACAGCATCGGCGCGTTTATTGTGGCCAAACTTGCGCTTACTCTCGCGCCGGTGTTTCTATTCGAATGGGCTAAGCAGTTCCAGCCTGCATTTGTGCTCAGAATGATGCGTCTCACCATAGCAATGTATTTGTTAGTCTATCTGCTTCTCTTCTTCACGATCAATATCGGCTGATGCGGACTACTTACCTGCATACCCGTTGTCCATGAACCATCGTACCGCTCGTGCCAGGGCGTCTTCCACAGATCGTTGCGGGAGTCCTAACTCATTGATTGACTTCTGTGGCGAGAAGAACATCTTCTTTTTTGCCATTAAAGCTCCTTCCACAGGTATGCCTGGTGCTTTACCCAGGATCAGGCTTACTGCACTGTCGCCATAAGCAGCTAACAGTGAGACCCAGTGTGGAATTCGCAGTGATGGCGGCTGACGGTTGGTTATCTGTGCAAGAATTGTGAGGATTTCCTGCAGGGTGAGGTCGCGATTACCCAATATATATTTCTCACCAACTCGTCCCTTTGCTGCTGCGAGAAGATGCCCCTCAGCTACATCCTCCACATCCACAAGGTTGAGCCCAGTGTCCACATAAGCCAACATCTTACCCTTGAGGAAATCCAGTATGATCTTGCCCGTGGGGGTGGGCTTGATGTCTCCTGGGCCTATGGGAGTGCTGGGATTGACTATCACCACATTCAATCCTTTGGTCACATAGTCCAAGGCTACCCTCTCTGCATCGTACTTCGATTTCTTATAATGGCCTACCAGTTCCTCACGTGTAACGGGAGTCTCTTCATTACCCGGTGTGCCATTCCTGGGGAGCCCGAGGCATCCAACAGTGCTGGTATAGACCACTCGGGGCACCTGTAGCCTGAGTGCGGCTTCCATTACGTGGAGGGTACCGACCAGATTGTTCAGGTAGATCTCCCTGGGGTCTGGAGCCCACAGCCTATAGTCTGCCGCGATGTGGTAAAGCTCGTCCACTTTCCTAAGTGGCCAAAGGAGTGAGTCCAGGCTGATGATATTACCCGTCACGGTCTCAATAGGTAGCCCTTGCAGCAACCTCAAATTGCTCCCCGGTCGCACGAGCACAACCACATGGTCTCCTCGCTCAACGAGCTTACGCACCACATGCGCCCCCACAAACCCAGTCCCCCCAGTTACGAACACTTTTGCCATAGAAATTTTAGGGGAATTAAGAGTTGAGAGTTAAGGATTAAGAATTTGAGGGGCAGTGCACAACTTTCCCTTTATTCTTAATTTCAATTCTTAACTCTCAATTATCCCAACTGCCACCTCATCATCTTAGTAATATCTCCTGGCTGGCGATTGATCATTAGGGCTGCGGTGGGCTCGAAACCGCAGTGGACCATACAGTTTTTGCAGCGAGGGTCTTTGCCTGCGCCGAATGAGTCCCAATTTGTATTGTCGATGAGTTCGTTGTAGGTGTCGAAATGCTTGTCGGCGATCAGGTAACATGGGGAACGCCAGCCCATTGCATTTCTGGTTGGGTTTCCCCAGGCTGTGCATGTCAACTCACGCTCGCCTTTTAGAAATTCCAGGTAGATCGGCGTGTCGGCAAGCTGGTGGCGTTGAGCGATGGTGTCTATATCCTTGAACTTCTCATGGACATCATCCCGGTTCATAAAGCATTCCTTGTCGCCCACAGCTTCATAGGAATAAGCCGGAGAAAGCATGAATGTGCCCACGCCCAGCCTAGACAGCGTCCCCATCAGCTCATCTATCTGGTTCATATCAGTCTGCTTGCAAACAGTGGTGTTTACCGATACTTTGAACCCCCTGCCCACTGCATTCTCGATTCCACGCACTGCAGCGTCATACGCCCCTGCTTTTTCTACGACTATGTCATGCACTTCTGCCGGGCCGTCGATGTGTACGTTGAGCTGGAGCTTTCGTGATGAAGTGAGCTTATCCGCCATCTCTGCCAACCGCAGGCCGTTGGTGCAGAGATAAACATACTTTTGCATCTCGATGAGCCCATTGATAAGTTCAATTATGTGCGGGTAAATCAACGGCTCTCCGCCGCACACCGACACCACCGGCGCGCCGCACTCCTGCACCGCCCCGAAGCAATCATCCAGGCTCATCATCTCAGACACGTGATCTTTATACTCGCGTATCCGCCCGCATGTAGAGCAGTTCAGGTTGCAGGCAAAGAGAGGTTCGAGCATAAGCACCAGCGGCACAAATTTCTCACGTGCCATTTTTTTTCTAAGGATATAAGCTGTCAACGAAGCCGATAGACCGATTGGAAAACGCATAGTCATGTCCTTCTTGGGGATTGGTTGTAGCCGCTATATTGCGCCCTCACCCTAACCCTCTCCCCCAGGAGAGGGAATAGGTTAACTGCTCAATTAACGTCTTCCCTTCCCCAATTCATAACTCATAACTCTTAACTCTCAACTCCGCGCGAAGCGCGGTACATTCCCAGGGCCATGAGGGGGAACGAGTGCCGGTAGAGGTGGTATCTCAGGTAGAAAACCTTTGGAAAGCCTGCACCGGTATACCATTCTTCGTCCCAGGTGCCATCATCTTTCTGAGTTCTAATCAGGTAGTCAATGCCTGCGCGAACTGCGTCACTTTCAATCTCACCTGCTGAGATGAGGCCCATTACCGCCCATGCTGTTTGTGATGGTGTGCTTTGTCCCGTACCTTTGCAGGAGGGGTCGTAATATGAGCGACAGCTCTCGCCCCATCCGCCGTCCTCGTTTTGCATGCTAAGCAGCCAATCTGTACTCCGCTGGATCATGGGGTCGTGCAAGTCTACACCTATCCGAGAGAGGCCGCGCAGGGCTTGCCAGGTGCCGTAGACATAGTTCACACCCCAACGGCCGTACCACGAGCCGTCAGGTTCCTGCTCTTTTCTTAGGAAGTCGATTGCCCGGCTTACTGAGCCATGGGCAGTTCCCATGCCGTGGAATGACATCATCTCCAAAATTCGTGCCGTGATGTCGCTGGTGCTCGGGTCCAGCATGGCGTTGTGATCGGCAAATGGGATGTAGTTAAAGATACGCCGATTATTGTCTACATCAAATGATGCCCAACCGCCGTCGGAGCCCTGCATACCCATTAGCCATAAGAACGCCGCCCGGCAGGCTTCTTCCTTGCCGTTCACATCGCAAGTTTTTCTAAGGGCCATCAAGACCATTGCGGTGTCGTCGATGTCGGGGTAGAACTCGTTATCGAACTCGAAATACCATCCTCCAGGCTCCAAATCCGGCCGGTTATGCTTCCAATCGCCCTTGAGCGTGACCTGCTTGCTGATTACCCACTCCGTTGCCCGCTTTAGCGATGGGTGGTCGGGCGGCAGCCCTGCGTCTGCGAGTGCGTTCATTGCTATTACAGTGTCCCAAACCGGCGATACACACGGCTGTAGCCGCAAGGTTTCGGGTTCTTCAATTTCCAGTTTTTCGAGTTCGTCCATCGCCCACTGGACCTGTGGGTGGCCATCATCATATCCCAGTGCACGCATAGCGATCAAGGCGTAGATCATAGGCGGGAATATTGCACCGAGCCCTGCGCTGTGCTCGAAGTGCTCCAGCATCCACTGCTCCGACTTCTTTACGGCTATCTCCCGCAGCGGCATCAGATGCATTTTCTCAGCGATTTTGATAGTTTGGTCCAAGGCGATGAAGAAGCTCCTCCAGAACGATACTCGTGGACTACGCCTATTAACCAATGACTGGTCTTCCAGCAGCTCTCCTATGCCCTGCGATGGTTCCAGCTTCCGGGTACACTTGTGGGTCCATATGATGCTCAGCGGCACAACAAATGTCCGCGACCACGACGATATTTGATAGATGTTGAAGTAAAACCAGTTCGGCAGCAGCATGATCTCGGGCGGGACTGCCGGTGGAACGTCCCAGGATACCTGCCCCATCATTGCCAGATAGAACTTGGTGTAACTGTTGACGCTCTGGACCCCTCCAGCCTCGCGAATGGCTTCGCGTGCCCTGGTCATATAGGTTTCGCTGCCGGTGGAACCTGTGAGCTTGAGGGCCCAATATGCCTTCACACTCGATGATACATCCACCGGTCCCTCCGGGAAGAGCGACCACCCGCCGTTGTCCATCTGTTTGGTGAGTATGTAAGCTGCCGCTTTGCGCAGTTTGGTCTCGTCGCCGCGCCCGAGGAACCGCATCAGGATGATATATTCGGACTCAAGTATGGTGTCACCCTCGAGTTCGCCTAGCCAGTATCCTTCGGAAGTCTGTGTTTTGAGCAGGAACTGTGTCGCCTTGTCCACAGCCATGCTCAAGGTATCACTGCTTATGTTGTTAACGGCCATCTGGGCCGACCTGATATTTGTGTTCATAACATCACCAGCCTGAATCAAGCAACGCTCTCCAACTTCGGTAGTTTACCCTGGTTTTGACTTGGCAAACTTAGTGTCTCTATGCGGCTAACTGGTAATATGCTAACGATTAATCAGGCAATCAGAAGCTAATAACTGCTAAAACTACTTGATAACTGACGAATAGGCACTAAAACAGGTTGTATTACTGCCATACGGGGCGCAATAGCCTAAAAAACCGTTAGATATCTAACTATTAACTATTGACAAGCGACGCTAAACGCGGCATAATTAGATAAAAGAATATCAATTGACAGTTGCCATTACCTGAATAATGCGGACCAGCCCGCTCGGCGGATCAGGGAGGTTTACCATGACACCGGAAAAAAACAAAATCGGCAGCCTGCCGGCAGTAAGAAGATTACCCACTTACCTGCACTTGCTCAGATCGTTCAGCGAAAGTGGACGTGAGATGGTATCAAGCACCCACATCGCTGAAAAACTCAAGATCGAGCCTATACAGGTGAGGAAAGACCTCGCTATCACCGGCATCGAGGGCAAGCCAAAAGTCGGCTACTATATTCCCGCGCTCATAGACGCCATTGAAACATTTTTGGGATGGAACAACACCACCGATGCGTTCCTTGTAGGGGTAGGCAACCTCGGCAGCGCGCTTCTCGGCTACGAAGGTTTCCGCAAGCATGGGCTCAAAATCGTGGCTGCGTTCGATGCCGATGACTCCAGAGTCGGTCAGGTTATCGGTGATGTTGAAGTTCTTCCAATACACAAGCTTTCAGACCTTGCCATGCGGATGCACGTGCCCATGGGGGTAATAGCCGTCCCGGCCGAGTCGGCCCAAAGTGTGGCTGACGCGATGGTACTGGGCGGAATTCAAGCGATATGGAACTTCGCTCCCAGGAGCCTGGATGTTCCTGATGGAGTGGTCGTACAGAACGAAGACCTCGCCTCGGGGTTGGCGGTGCTTTCAGTTAAGTTGGCAAGGACAAGAGAAATAAGAGAGACGGCTGGGACTATGCTCCCGGCGGGCAATGGAGGTTAACATGCCGCAGGCAACCAGGAAAGATACGCAGAGAATCCGGCAGTTTCGCAAGGTTTGCGAGATCCTCGACAGTTACGATCGCGACTCTTCGAAACTGATACCAATACTTCAGCAGGTGCAGCACGAGTATCGCTACTTGCCGGAAGAGGTGCTGACGTTTATCGCCACATCCCTGGGACTGCCGCCTGCGCGCGTGTATGGCGTGGCTACGTTCTACGCCCACTTCGCGCTGGAGCCAAAGGGTAAGCATATCATCCGGCTGTGCGACGGCACCGCCTGCCACGTAAAGAAGTCGATTCCCATACTTGAAGCGCTGCGTGAGCGGCTTGCGCTATCCGAAGGCAAGTCTACCACACCGGACATGCTTTTCACGGTGGAGACTGTCTCCTGCTTGGGCGCATGCGGCCTGGCTCCTGTTGTCGTTTTGGATGACGAAGTCCACGGTCAGATGACGCCGGATGCTGCAGTGGCGCTGCTTAACGATATTATCTCAAAAGAGGGCAAAGAATGAGCACGGCAATCATAGACACAAAAACGACCATCGACCTTGCCCAGGTCGCTGAAGAATACAACGATGCGTCTCGCAAAGCCAAGCGCCGCGTGATCGTGTGCGCGGGAACCGGCTGCGTTGCTAATGGCGGGCTAAAGGTCCTCAAGGCTTTTGTCGAGCAAATTAAAGCCGCTGGACTGGATGTGCTTACGGAACTCCGCGCGGAATCAGACGCCACGGATGTGCATCTCTCCAAGAGCGGATGCCAAGGATTCTGCCAGATGGGCCCGCTGGTCACCATTGAGCCTGAGGGGCTGTTCTATACCAAGGTAAAAGTCGATGATGTGGCCGAGATAGTGAATACCACTCTGGTCGGCGGCGAGGTAGTCGAAAGACTGCTTTATGTCGAACCATTGAGCGGCGCGCACTGTGCGACCAAAACAGATATTCCTTTCTATGCGCAGCAGTCCAGATCGGTCTTGAAACAGTGCGGCATGATCGATCCTGAAGATATTTGTGAATACATCCACATTGGCGGCTATAACGCGGCGCGCATAGCGTATACGGAGATGACACCGCAGGTAGTCTGCGAGGAAATTTTGCACTCCGGCCTCAGAGGGCGCGGCGGCGGTGGATTCCCCACCGGCAGGAAGTGGGACCTCACCCGCAAGCAGCCCACGGGCAAGAAGTATGTCATATGCAATGGTGATGAAGGCGACCCCGGCGCGTTTATGGACCGCTCTGTGATGGAAGGAAATCCGCATTCCGTGCTGGAGGGCATGATGATTGCTGCCCGCGCGATCGGCGCTGATGAGGGTTATGTCTATGTGAGGGCAGAGTACCCTCTTGCTGTGAAGCATATCCGAAAGGCAATAGAGGACGCGTATACCCTTGGGATCCTTGGAAAACGCCTGCTTGGCTCCGAGTATAGCTTCGACCTAAATGTTATGGAAGGCGCCGGAGCTTTTGTATGTGGCGAAGAAACAGCACTCATTGCCTCGATCGAGGGCAAGAGAGGTATGCCTTCACCAAAACCACCGTTTCCCGTTCTCAGCGGCCTTTGGGGAAAGCCAACTGTCATCAATAATGTGGAGA